>NZ_JBPYCT010000003.1:0-73638 GCF_051846875.1 Flavobacterium sp. ARAG 55.4
GTAAATCGATACAATTAAAAAATAGATTATAAATACTGCATAATCTGCAAATTCGAGACTTGAGCTCATAAGAAATTTGTTTTTTAGTTGGTTAATGATAGTTTATAGAATATTAATTTTTCTCATAACAGTTTCGATTCATAAATCTTTTAAAACTTTAGAATTCCTTTAAAATTCCAAATATTAAATAGCGCATATATTTTTATAAGAACTATTTTTTACGAAAAACGAAATCCAAAAGTAAAATAAAAAAACTTATTTCCATCATTTTTTTAAGTGTTAAAAAAACATTTGTAAACAACACTAAAAATAAAACACTGTAAGACAATAATTTACATAATAAAAATTATTCGTATATTTTCTAATTATCCCTGTAAAATGAATATTAATAAGATGCTTTTTCGAAAAATCAAATTAAATAAGACACTTTTAACATCCTTTATAATCAGATACTAATAAAGCATTTGGACTTCTTTTATACCATATTCTGCAAAACTATCATCTTCTAATAACAGAATTAATTTTCCTGCTGCAGAAACTCCTGTAATGATTCCCATAAAAGATTTTTCTTTAACTTTAAAAGGCATTGGAACACCCTTTTTAAACAAAATTCTTAAGTAATTACTCCATAATTCCTGAGAATTTGAATGAATTTCTAATAAATTTTCTTTTAATTGTTCAACGATTAGAACTAATAATTCTTCTTTATTAAAAACAGCATCAGCAACTACAGCCATTGAAGAAGCTTTAGGCAAATCATCAAAATTAGTCTGATTAACGTTTAAACCTATCCCTATTATTGAAGATATATGACCGCTGGTTTTAAAAGTATTTTCTATCAAAATACCGCCAATTTTAAAATTAGCTGACATAATGTCGTTTGGCCATTTTACACTTAAATTTTTAATATTGAAAGTTTTCAGTACCTGAACCATTGCTAATGCTGTTGCAATATTAAGCTGATAAATACCATTTGGATTTAAAACAACATCTTTCACAAAAACACTCATTATTAAGTTTTTAGATGCCTCGGTATTCCAAACCGATCCCATTTGACCTCGCCCTTTAGTTTGATTTTCAGCACTGACTACGGTGAAATTTTGTAATTCCTGCGTAAGTGACAGCCCTTTTAGGAAATCGTTTGTAGAATCTATGGCATTGAGTTTGATTAGTTTCATTAGCAATTATTTTTGTAACATAATTTAATATTATGTTAAGGTTCAAAAATAATCACAAAAAATGGTAACTTTACACCCTTATTATAAAAATAATTCATGGCAAAAAAGACTGTAAATAATGATGACCTACTGGCAAACATTATCAAAGGAATAGAAGAAGTAAAAGGAAATGATATAGATATTCTCGATCTTAGAGAAATTGACAGCGCAGTTTGCGACTATTTTGTTATCTGCAACGGAAATTCAAATACGCAGGTTAACGCAATTGTTAACTCCATTCAAAAAGTAGTTTCAAAAGAAATTAAAGATAAACCCTGGCATGTTGAAGGAACTGATAATGCTGAATGGGTACTTATGGACTATGTTAATATCGTTGTTCACGTTTTTCAAAAACAAATTAGAGAATATTACAATATCGAAAGCTTGTGGGGTGATGCAAAAATTACTACAATTGCAAATAAATATTAAAGTAAGATAAAAGATAATGGCAAAAGACAATAATCCAAATCCTAATAAATTCAAAATAAGTCCATGGTTAGTATACACTGCCATTTTACTTATTTTTCTGTTTATCAGCTTCATAACAGGGAGTTCCAGTTTACAGGAACCGGCTCAGTTAAAATCGTCTAACATAGATAGTATGTTAACCAAAGGCGAAATTAAAAATGTTATCATTTTTAACAATAAAGATGCTGAAATATACCTTTCGGAAAAAGGATTAAAAGATCCTGCAAATAAAAAAGTCGCTAAAGACATATTTGACAGACCAAATAAAGGACCGCATTACACCACTAAATTTGGTGATTTAAAATCTTTTCAGGAAAAACTGGATGCTGCTAAAGCTGAAAAAAAACTTGTTGATTACGATTTCAAAGAAGCCAGTAACTGGTCAGATATTATTATCAGTTTACTTCCGGTAATTATTATAATTGGGGTATGGATTTTTATTATGCGTAAAATGTCAGGTGGTGGCGCAGGCGGTGGAGGACAAATTTTCAATATCGGAAAATCTAAAGCCAGACTTTTTGATGAAAAAAATGATGTTAAAACCACGTTTAAAGATGTAGCCGGACTGGAAGGTGCAAAAGAAGAAATTCAGGAAATTGTAGAATTCCTTAAAAACCCGGAAAAATTCACTAATCTTGGAGGTAAAATTCCTAAAGGAGCTTTACTTGTAGGGCCTCCGGGAACCGGAAAAACCTTATTGGCTAAAGCGGTTGCCGGTGAAGCACAGGTTCCTTTTTTCTCCTTATCAGGTTCTGATTTTGTTGAAATGTTTGTAGGTGTTGGAGCTTCACGTGTACGCGATTTATTCAAACAGGCTAAAGAAAAATCACCAGCAATTATTTTTATAGACGAAATTGACGCTGTAGGTAGAGCCCGCGGAAAAAACAATATGTCAGGTGGTAATGATGAGAGAGAAAACACTTTAAATCAATTGCTGACAGAAATGGATGGTTTTGGCAGTCAGACTAATGTCATTGTTCTGGCAGCTACAAACAGAGCCGATGTATTAGACAAAGCTTTAATGCGTGCCGGTCGATTTGACAGACAAATTTTTGTAGACTTACCGGATGTACGCGAACGTGCAGAAATTTTTCAGGTTCATTTAGCTCCATTAAAAAAAGTAGAAGGTTTAGACTTAGACTTTTTAGCAAAACAAACTCCCGGTTTTTCCGGTGCAGATATAGCCAATGTATGTAATGAGGCTGCTCTAATTGCTGCACGTAATAACAAAACGGCTGTTGACAAACAAGATTTCCTTGATGCAGTAGACCGAATTGTAGGTGGATTAGAAAAGAAAAATAAGATCATTACACCGGAAGAGAAAAAAGCAATTGCAATTCACGAAGCCGGTCACGCAACTGTGAGCTGGATGCTGGAACATGCCGCACCGTTAATTAAAGTTACCATTGTTCCACGCGGACAGAGTTTAGGAGCTGCATGGTATTTACCTGAAGAACGTCAAATTGTTCGCCCTGACCAAATGCTTGATGAAATGTGCGCTACTATGGGAGGTCGTGCTGCCGAAAAAGTAACTTTTGACCGGATTTCAACCGGTGCCTTGAGTGATTTGGAAAAAGTAACCAAACAAGCCCGAGCCATGGTTACCATCTATGGTTTGAATGATAAAATAGGAAATGTTACTTATTATGACTCATCCGGACAAAGCGAATACAGTTTTTCAAAACCTTATTCAGATGAGACTGCAAAAGTGATAGACACTGAAATATCGGCACTTATAGAAAGTCAGTATCAAAGAGCAATTCAGATATTAGAGGAAAATAAAGATAAGCTAAATCAACTGGCTAATATTCTTATCGAAAAAGAAGTCATTTTTAAAGACGATTTAGAAGCCATTTTTGGAAAAAGAAGCTTCGATAAAAATCTGGAAGAAGTAGTCTCTTAATTAGACTATTGACATAAATTATTTAAAATCTTAATTCAAAACCGCGTTTTGAATTAAGATTTTTTTATCTTTGAACGGTTACAAATAATATATAAAGTACCCTACAAAATATGAGTCTTTTTAGAAAAATTTTCGGATCTAGTATTTCGGCATCAGATGAGGAAAAAGAAAACCAGAATAGCAATTTCTTTCCTGAGAGTAATATATCTGTGGACGAACAATTTATCTATAATTTCAAGAAAAACGGAGGTAAATTTTTATACTGCGAAAATACTCAGGAAGTAAAGGACCAATTTGAAAACATCCTCGAAGAAAATGACTGGTTTGAAAGCGAAGTCCTTAGTTATGATCCAAAACTTTTTGACCTGTTAGAAGAAAACAAACTCAATTATACGAAACCGGCAAACCCTAAATTTTTATTTTCCAGCTGTGAAAACTTGATTGCAGAAGAAGGATCTATCCTTTTTTCCTCTAAACAAATCAAGCAGCTTAAACCTAATGAATTACCTGTTAACATAGTAGTATTGGCGACAACCAGTCAAATTTTAGCTATGAAAAGTGATGGACTTAGTGCTATAAAAAAGAAATACGAAAGAGACTATCCTACAAATATTACAGCTATAAAATATTTTGAAAAAGCAAAAGAAGAAGACTTTACCCAGTACGGAAGTTCGGCAAAAAATCTTTATTTGTTGCTTTTAGAAGATCTTTAAAATGAATGAAACCCTTAAAAGATCAATATCGGGTGCCATCTATATCCTATTGTTGATAGCTTCCATATTATATTCTACCGAAAGTTTCTTTATACTTTTTGGTATATTTTTGGTGATAGCCATAGCCGAATTTTGCAATCTGACCCAAATCAACAGAATACTCCCGCTAATTACAGGAGTATTATTGTATGGAACTGTTACTTTAATCAGTCATTACAATAAAATCACTACCACAACGATTAATGATTTTTTTGATACTAATATTCAGATTACAGTCAATGTACAACAACTCAATATTGTATTATTAGCTATAACTTTAGTGGTATCGGTTAAATGCATTCTTTTTCTGTTTTATGATAACATTCAAAAAATAAGTACTTCTTCAAAATACCTATATCTTTTTGGATACATCATACTTCCTTTTATTTTTATTACTAAAATTTCATTTGGAATTAAAGATTATAATCCTAAAATAATAATTGGATTGTTTTTAATAATTTGGACCAACGATACTTTTGCATATATTGTTGGAAAATCTATTGGTAAACATAAACTTTTTGAACGTATTTCTCCTAAAAAAACGATTGAAGGCTTCATTGGCGGGATTCTTTTTGCCATATTAGCGGGTTATTTGATTTCAAAATATTACATTCGCCCTAACCCTCAATTCAGCAGCCAGTCTATTTTAATCTGGACTTCGATTGCTGCAATTGTAGGTGTTTTTGGAACCATTGGCGACTTGGTAGAATCCAAATTCAAAAGAATTGCCGGGGTTAAAGACAGCGGAAATATCATGCCTGGGCACGGAGGTGTACTAGATAGACTAGATAGTGTTATATTTGTAGCACCAATTATATTTTTATTTTATCAAATTTTAAATTATGTTTCATAAAGAAGGAACCAAGACTATTTTACTGGGAATTATTTTTACTGCTTTAGTACTATTAATTTCTGACTATTTTGTTGATATAATCTGGCTTAAAAAAGGATTACAAATTTTTGCTTTTTTTATTCTTGTTATCATTTTACAATTCTTCAGAAATCCAAAAAGAGCTGTAGATATTAACGAAACCCAGATTCTCGCTCCTGTAGATGGAAAAGTTGTGGTAATTGAAGAAGTATATGAAGGAGAATATTTTAAAGACAAACGGTTACAGGTTTCTATTTTTATGTCTCCTATAAATGTTCACGTAACCCGATATGCGATGAGCGGAATTATAAAATTCAGCAAATACCATCCTGGGAAATTTTTAGTTGCCTGGCACCCTAAAGCAAGCGAAGAAAACGAAAGAACAACGGTGGTTATAGAAAACAATACTTTTGGTGCTGTTTTATACCGCCAGATTGCGGGCGCCTTAGCCAAAAGAATTGTTAATTATGCACAGGAAGGGATGCAGGTAGTTCAGGGTACAGATGCCGGTTTTATAAAATTTGGTTCCAGAGTCGATTTATTTTTACCTTTAGGTACTCCCGTTAATGTAGTTTTAAATCAAAAAGTAATTGGAGGAAAAACTATTATTGCAATAAAAAAGTAATGACTGAAAAAGATTTAGATACCCGTTTTAATGAAGCTGTAAAAAAAGCTTCTAAAATGACTCAGGCATCTCTCCCTCAGGATGTCCAATTAAGACTATATGCTTTTTACAAACAGGCAACCATTGGCACAATGGAAATTAGGCAAACTTCCAATTTTCATTTAAGAGATGCTTTTAAAATAAATGCCTGGATGCAAATCAGTCATATTTCTGCCGAAGAAGCCAAAGAAAACTACATAGCAATTATTAATTCTCTTTGAAACATAAGAAGCAATACAATGAAAAAACTTTTTTTAACAGCAACATCTCTCTTATTTTTTAGTTTTTTTATTTCATGTAATAAGAAAAAACTAATTGAAGTGGTTGAAGTTCCGTTACCCACAGCTCAGGAAAAAGTAACTATTGGGTTTCCTGATGATGTAAAAGCAGCTCCCGGTTCTTTTTTATTAGAAAAATTGCCTTATTCTTATGATGCATTAGCACCCACAATTTCTCCGCTTACTTTAGAAATGCATTATTCCAAACATTACCTGACTTACACTAATAATCTTAATACGGCAATTGCAGGAACAGAATATGAGAATTTAACTATAGAAGAAATCCTGACCAAACTTGATATCAATGATACAGAACTAAGAAACAATGCCGGAGGTTTTTATAACCATTCCTTGTATTGGAAATCAATGGCACCTAATGCCGGCGGAAATCCTACAGATACAATTGCAGCTGTTATAAACAGAGATTTTGGTTCTTATAATGATTTTAAAACCGCGTTTAAACAGGAAGCGACAAAACAATTTGGCTCAGCCTGGGTTTGGTTAATTGTAGATAAAGCAGGTAAACTTAAAATTACCAGTTCTCAAAACCAGGATAATCCTCTGATGAAAAATGCTGCTGTACCAGGCACCCCTGTTTTAGCTTTAGATCTTTGGGAACATGCATATTATTTGGGACATCAATACCGCCGAAGAAGTTATATAGAATCCTTTTTTAATGTTATCAATTGGGAAAAAGTAAATGAAAACTATCGCAATACTTTTATCAGAAAAAGGTACTAGCAAATTCTTTAGTTCCATAAACTTAAAGCTGGTGAGTATTTCATCAGCTTTTTTCAATTAAATCAAAGCGAATAATTCCCCCGCTCCTACTTTTAAAATCATAAATAAATAGTAATATTTATTGGGATTGTTTCCTTTTTCATAAATTTGACAAAAATATATACCCTTGAATAAATCACTGTTTGTCATCTGTTTTGCTCTGTTTTTACTTACTTTTATGAATGTAAGTGCGCAAACACCTAAAAAAATAATCGTTGAGCATTCTGATTTTGCCGATGTAAATCAGGCCGAAATGCCCGATGCTTTTTTATTGACCGGAAATGTAGTTGTAAACCATGACGGAGTCGTTTTAACCTGTAATAAAGCCTATTATTTTCAAAAAGAAAATTACATCAAAGCCTTTGGAAATGTACAATTAGTACAAGGGGATACTCTTTATTTAAATAGTAAATATGCCGAATATAACGGAAACGTAAAAAAAGCATTTGCCACAGGTGATGCCGTGATGACTTCTCCTGATGCGACTTTAAGTACAGACACCATAAATTTTGACCGTAATGTTCAGGAAGTTTTTTACAATACTAAAGGAACCATTGTAAACAAAGAAAATACACTGGTAAGTAAATCCGGCAGGTACTTTGTTGCCGAAAAAAAATTCAAATTTTTAACCGAAGTTGTGGTAACAAACCCCAAATATGTAATCAAATCAAATCATTTAGATTACTACAGCAATTCCGGGCATTCTTATCTTTTTGGTCCTTCAACGATAACAAGTGCTGCCAACTTTATTTATACTGAAAAAGGGTTTTATGACTCTAAAAAAAATCTCGCCCATTTTCTTCGGAAATCGTATATCAAATATGACAACCGACTTATAGAAGGTGACAGTTTGTATTATGACAGAAATCAGGAATTTGCATCGGCTACGCGAAATGTAAAAATTACCGACTCCATCAACAGAGGTGTTGTTAAAGGCCATTATGCCGAAATTTTCCAAAAGAAAGATTCGATGTATGTAACCAAAAGAGCCGTTGCTGTTAATTTTGTCGAAAATGACTCTGTTTATATCCATGGAAAAAAACTGATGGTAACCGGAAAAGAAGGAAACCGAATTATCCGGGCTTTTAATAATGTCCGTTTTTTCAAAGTCGATATGAGCGGAAAATGTGATTCCATTCATTCGAGTTCCAAAACAGCACTCACAAAACTCATTGGAAACCCTATTCTCTGGAACGGGGAAAGCCAGATAACCGGAGATATCATGCATCTTATTGGAGATAATAAAACACAAAAACTAGACTCGCTCAAAGTACTCAACAATACTTTTATTATTTCTAAGGATACACTGGGAACAGGCTACAATCAAATAAAAGGTTTGAATCTTTATGGTAAATTCCTCGAAGGAAAACTCCATGATGTTGATATTGTTAAGAATGCCGAAGTGATTTATTATATGCGAAATGACGATCAGGAACTTATTGGAATCAATAAAAATGTAAGTAGTAAAATCAACATTCTTTTTGATAAAAACGCCATTGAGACCATCACTTTTTTCCAACAGGTAGACGGTGATATTTTCCCTGAAGACGAATTAGACGAGCATGACAGGAAATTCAGGGGTTTTAATTGGCGTGGAGACGAAAGAATAAAATCAAAAGATGATATCTTTCCCGAAGAGGAAAATCAATACAACGACAAGATGATTGAAGAAGCTAAAAAAGAAGCCGCTGAAGAAAATGTTCCAATGAAAGTCAGAAAAGAAACTTTAGACTACGATAAAAAGAAGAAAAAAAAATAGCTAGTTAGTATCTAGTCCTTAGTTTTCAAAACTTGGTTATTAGTCTTTTCAGTTTTAAATTTAATAATTTTTAAAGCTTAGAAACTAAGGACTGGCGACTAAGAACTTAAGAAATAAAAAATGAACTCAGATTTTATAAAATACCAGGCACAAACTTCTCCATACCCTTTAGGAATGGAAGTTTCACATGCCATAGGTTCTTATATCTACGACATCAATAATAAAAAATATTTAGATTTTGTAGCCGGTGTTTCGGCCTGTACTTTAGGGCATCAGCATCCGGGAGTTAATCAGGCGATAAAAGACCAATTAGACAAATATTCACACGTTATGGTCTATGGAGAATATTCGCAAAGCCCAGCTGTGGAATATTGCAAACTGATGGCTTCCCTTCTACCCGCTCCATTAGACAAGACCTATTTAGTAAATTCAGGTACTGAAGCCATTGAAGGTTCGTTAAAATTAGCCAGAAGAGTTACCGGCAGAAGCCAGTTAATTTCCTGCCTTAATGCCTATCACGGAAACACCATGGGCTCCATGAGCGTTATGGGATTTGAAGAACGTAAGCAGGCGTTTCGTCCGTTAATACCTGATGTAGATTATATCACTTTTAATAAGGAATCCGATTTAGAAAAAATAACCACTAAAACAGCGGGTATTTTACTCGAAACTATTCAGGGTGGTGCCGGATTTATAACACCGCACAATGATTTTCTGAAAAAAGTACGTGCCCGCTGCAACGAAGTTGGTGCGATGATGATTCTCGACGAAATTCAGCCCGGTTTTGGAAGAACAGGTAAGCTTTTTGGTTTCCAGAATTACGATGTTGTTCCTGATATAGTTGTTATGGGAAAAGGAATGGGCGGCGGAATGCCTGTAGGCGCTTTCACAGCCTCATCAGCGATGATGGATTTATTAACCGAAAATCCTAAGTTAGGCCATATCACGACCTTTGGCGGACATCCTGTCATTGCGGCAGCCTGTCTGGCAACTTTAAAAGAATTGATCCAAACTAACCTGATGCAGGAAGCTTTAGAAAAAGAAAAGCTCTTCAGAACACTTTTGGTACACCCTTTGATACAGGAAATAAGAGGAAAAGGATTGATGCTTGCTGCAATGACGGCTGATGCAACAATCACAAATGAAGTGATATTAAAATGTCAGGACAGAGGACTTATTTTATTCTGGCTCCTCTTTGAAGGATGCGCCATCAGAATTACACCTCCTTTAACCATTTCTAAAGAAGAAATACGTGAAGGATGCGCTATAATACTAGAAGTAATGGACGAAGTTATGGCTTCAGCTAAAAAATAAACTCAATACTTCGATTAACTAAATTGTTTTTGTTAATTAAATTGTTCACAATAATTCATTTTTTTCTTCAAAAATAACACTAAGGATGCCTAACTTTAAGCTAGGCCAAATTCTAAAAACAGAAAGTATGCAACTAAGCAACGAAGAAGAAGATTATAACTTATCGCTATCCAAATTTGAGTCCATGTTGAAAACCAACAAAGTACTCTTTTTTGACTCTGAAGAGTTTGAAGAAATTATACTTCATTATTTAGATACAGGTAAGGCCGCTTTAGCTAAAAAAGCGCTTAAATTAGCATTAGACCAACACCCTAAGTCTACAGGCTTAAAACTCGTTCAGGTTGAAATGCTGGTTTATGATGACAAATTGGATATAGCTGAGAAATTACTCAACGAGCTATATGCCATTGAACCGAACAACGAAGAAATTTATATTCAAAAGGCTAACATCTACTCTAAAAGAGACCAACATGAAAAAGCCGTTGAATTACTAAAAATAGCTTTGCAATACACTGATGATTATGCCGATGTGTATAATCTGATAGGTATGGAATATCTTTTCATGGACAACCTTGAATTAGCTAAAGAAAGTTTTATCAAATGTCTTGAAGAAGATATTGAGGATCAATCTGCTTTATACAATGTTGTGTACTGCTTTGAATTCTTAGACCAAAATGAAGAAGCCATAACCTATCTGGATCATTATATTGATAAAAATCCTTATAGTGAAATTGCCTGGCATCAAAAAGGACGCTTGCATTACGGACTTAAAGATTATGAAAATGCTATTCGTGCCTTTGATTATGCTACACTCATTGACGACGAATTCTTAGGAGCTTTTATGGAAAAAGCAAAGGCATTAGAACGTTTAGAAAAATATGATGAAGCTATAGAAAGTTACAAAAGAACTATCGAATTAGACGATGCGACTTCGTATGCTTTGCTTCGAATAGGTAAATGTTATGAAAAGTTAGGAAATAAAGTATTAGCTCTTAAATTCTACAACGAAACAGTACATGAAGATCCGTTATTAGATAAAGGATGGATAGCTATTACTGATTTTTATTTGCGAGAGCAAAATTACCAAAAAGCGCTTTTCTATGTCAATAAAGCCTTAGCAATTGACAATCAAAATCGTTTTTACTGGAAAAGATATGCTAGTATCAACAGGCATATGAACTTTTTTGAAGAAGCTGAATTTGGTTTCAGGAAAGCAGTCGAATTTGGAGATACTGAACTCGACACCTGGTTGTTTTGGGTTGATATTTTACAATTTTTAGGCGAATTTGAAAGTGCTATCCATACGCTGTTGCAGGCAGCTGATTATTTCCCGGAAGAAAATGAAATAGAATACCGTCTGGCTGGTCTTTATTTTATGATTCAGGACAACAGAAAAGCTAAATTCCACTTAAGTAATGCACTCCGTTTGAATTTTGACAATTACATCCTCATTGAGGATTTATTTCCTGTGGTTTGGTCAAAAAAAATGGTGCAAAATTATATCGAAAAACATAAAAAATAATAATGACCCAAAATTCAAGAAAGCGCTTCGGTTTACTGGGGCGTAATATCAGTTATTCCTTTTCTAAAGGACATTTTACAACTAAATTTGAAAAAGAAAAATACCAGGGATATACCTATGAAAATTTTGATATTCAGGAAATCTCAGCATTTCCTGAAATCATTAAAAACACAGAACATTTAAAAGGTCTGAATGTTACCATCCCTTACAAAGAGGAAGTTATTCCCTATTTAGACAAATTATCTAAAAAAGCAACTAAAATTGGTGCTGTAAACACCATTAAAATTACTAAAAAAGGAAAACTTAAAGGATACAATACTGATTATTTTGGTTTTTTAAAATCTTTAAACCCCTTATTGCAGCCGCATCATAAAAAAGCATTAATCCTGGGAACAGGCGGCGCATCTAAAGGTGTTGCTTTTGCATTAGAGGAACTGGGAATTGAGTATACTTTTGTTTCCAGAAAAGCCTCTGAAAAAGCCATTGATTACAGTCAGCTGAATGCAGATGTTTTTAAAGAATACCAGATCGTAATCAACTCAACACCTATTGGAACAAGCCCAAATATTGAAGCCTGTCCTGAGATTCCTTATGAATTCTTTACAGAGCAACATATTGCTTACGATTTAATTTACAATCCGGCTGAAACACAATTTCTAAAAAATGCCAAAGAAAAAGGAGCACAAATAAAAAATGGATTAGACATGCTTATTTTTCAGGCTGAAAAAGCTTGGGAAATCTGGAATAAATAATATCCAACATGAATTTCCTCTGTTCTCATTACTGCTTAGTCGAAATCGTAGAACAAAATTTAAATAATCATTATTCAAGGGGAGGCTTTCTAGCCGCCCCTTGACTTTTTAAAAACAAAAAAAATGTATTTAAAAAAACACATCTTATTATCACTGACTCTATTATTGTTATGTATTTCTAATATTTCGGGACAAATAACTCTCCCTAAAATACTGGGACATAATATGGTCTTACAACAGCAGAAAAAAATTCCTGTTTGGGGAACAGCTGCTGCCGGCGAGAAAATTACAGTAACTTTTGCAGGACAAAGGAAGAATACCGTTGCTGATCAATCAGGAAACTGGATGATAAAACTCAATCCTCTTAAAGCATCCTTTCAAGCACGAGAAATGAGCATTCAGGGTACAAATACTATTGTTCTTAAAAATATATTAGTGGGCGAAGTATGGCTTTGTTCCGGACAATCAAACATGGAATACGCTATGCGTAAATACAGCGACTATCAAACTAAAACCAAAGGCTATCATCCGCCGGAAGATGATTTGAATAACGCTGACAATACAAACATTCGCATTTTCCTGGACCGAAGAAAATACATGGATCCAAGTCCTGAACATTTGGGATGGGACAATGCAATGGGAAAAGCATTGGTGGACTTTTCGGCTGTTGGTTATTATTTTGCAAAAGATTTATACGCTAAATTACATGTACCAATAGGAATGATTTCTGCTGCGGTACCCGGAAGTCGCATTGAACCCTGGATTCAGGCTTCAAAAATGGAAATAGAACCCAAACTAAAAAACGGACAAATTCTGAGCAAATTAAGCAATGATGGTGGCGATGCCGGAAAATTTTATGACACGATGATAGAACCACTCCTTCCATACAGTATAAAAGGAATCTTATGGTATCAGGGAGAATCCAATTGCTTTTTGGGGGAAAACATCAGATATGCCTACAAACTAAAAACTTTAATACAAAGCTGGCGTAACGACTGGAAAGATAAAAAACTATCTTTCTATTTTGTTCAGATAGCCCCATACAATTATTCTGCTTCAAAAGACAGACCACTTACCGTTGAAAATCTTCCTGAATTCTGGGAAGCTCAGGCTTTAAATTTAAAGTTAAAAAACACTGAATTAGCCACAATTACTGATTTAACTGATACTATAACCGAATTGCATCCCGGTTACAAATGGGAAGTAGGCCGCAGACTGAGCTTAACCGCCGCTAACAAAACTTACGGAATGCAAAATGTGGTTTATTCCGGACCGCGTTTCCAAAAAATGAAACTTGAAAATAACAGCATCGAAATTTCTTTTACCCATACGGGAAGCGGCATAGCAAGTCGCGATGAAAAACCTCTGACCGGATTTACTATTGCCGGAGCTGATAAAAAATTTGTTGCTGCAAAAGCTATTCAGCAAGGGGATAAAGTAATGGTTTCTGCTCCCGGAGTTCCACATCCTTATTACGTCCGTTTTAACTGGAATGAAGCTGCACAGTCAAATTTTATCAATAAAGAAGGACTTCCTGCCGTTCCTTTTAGAACCGACAATCCTTGGGAAAAACTTTTTTAAAAATATTGTAATTAATGTAAAACTCCCTTTCTAAACTTAGTTTAAAATGGGAGTTTTTTATTAAACGAACCTAAAAATTTATAATTTTCAACAGTAATTTTAAAAAATTAGATTAATATATTTTAAAAGCAAATAGAACATGCGAATACTAAAACAATCCCACACTAAAATATAACACACAAGTAAAAAACACTTTATACCTTTAACTTATGCTAAAAAACAAAGTCTAATTAAAGATAGATACCATGAAAAATTCTGAAGATAAAAAAGAAACTACTGAAAATAAAATTGAGAAAAATTTAAATGAATTAAATTATCCTGCAAATGAGGATATTTACAATCAGGAAGAAAAGGTTAAAAATATTAATTTGGATGCCATTACTACTGAAAATGACAGGGACACAAAAGAGGGTACAGGGATCGAAAATAATTTTAATACCGAAAAAGAAAATAAACCCGGGGATGATTTGGACGTACCGGGTAGCGAACTCGATGATGCCCAGGAGGAAATAGGATCAGAAGATGAAGAAAACAATTACTACAGTCAAAGTGATAATGAATAAAAATTAAAAGTACTTTAAAATCCCGCTTCGGTGGGATTTTTTTATACTACAATTTTGAAGACACAAGGTTTATTAAAAATCCATTATATTTACTATTCTCCAAAAAGAGGTTTTATTCCATTAATAATTATGGCTTATGAAAGAAAAATATTTTTACTACCTGTCTTTATTCTTCTGTATTGTTTTAAATGCTCAGGAAAAAACAAACTATCAATCATTAGAACATAAAAATCCTGTTTTATTTACAGGAAAAACCATTGTGTATAAAGGAAAAACGATTGTGTTAGGTCCAAAATCTTTTTTTATTGACAGGGAACTCACTGATGCTCAGACTGCCAAATATCCTTATATCTATAATTCTGTAAATGAAGCTGTAAAACATCTTAGTGACGGAACGGAAAGTGCACCAATGACATTGTATATAGCTCCAAATGTCTACTGGATTGACAATCCTGATGATCCTGAAATCAGAAAACCGGAAGGAGATGGCAGTGTTCCTTATGGTTTAATTATAAAATGTGAATGGCTAAAATTCTATGGGCTTACTGACAATCCTGAGAATGTGGTACTGGCAGCTAATCGCGGGCAAACCATTGGTGCAATTGGCAATTTTACAATGTTTAAATTCTCAGGACAAGGAACCAGTTCAGAGAATGTTACTTTTGGTAATTATTGTAATGTAGATTTAGAATATCCTTTAAAACCAGCATTAAACAGAACAAAACGGGCTTCGGCTATTGTCCAGGCACAATTGATTCATTGTGACGGTGATAAAATTTTAGCCCGCAATACGCGCTTTATCAGTCGCCTCAATCTTTGTCCGTTTGTTGGTGGTAAAAGAGTACTTTTCGACAGATGCCATTTTGAATCTACAGACGATGCTTTATGCGGAACCGCTGTTTACCTCAACTGTACGCTGGATTTTTACAGTTCCAAACCTTTTTACTGGACACGCGGTACGGGAGCGGTGTTCCTGAATTGTGATATCCAATCATTGACTTCCGGAAATCAGTTTTTTACAAAAGCCAACGGTCAGCTTGCAGTTATTGACACTCGTTTTGTAGCTAAAAATGATATTTATCTTGGATGGAACGATAACCTGCCTGATCAAACCCGTAATTACCAATACCAGCTAAGTCTCAATAACAAGCCGGTTTTTATCGAAAAAAACAATCCTGCTTCCACAGTAAACATGGATACCCTTGCTGTTCTGGATGCTTACCGTTTTAATTATAATGGAAAAACCATTTACAATACTTATAACCTGCTGTCTGGCAATGACAATTGGGATCCAATGCAGATAAAAAACACTGTTTTAGCTGCTGAGAAAGCAAATCAGAAAAAATATACACAGCTACCCACCCAACTTTTGATTACTCCTGATCAGATTTCGATAGAAACGAACAAAATTAAAGCCGTTCTAAAAACAACAGTAAACCGCTTTGGCAATTATGAATTAAAAGGTGAAAAAATAATCTGGTCAGTAGAAGATAAAGACAAACCCTTTGTAAGTTTGAAACCAAATGAAGATGGAAGCGAATGCGAAGTAACTCCTAATAACTACAATGATTCTGTAAAAACGATACTCATTACTGCTAAAACAGCTTCCGGTTTAGAAGCAGTTACTGTAATTGATGTGGCTCCGCCAAAACTAACTAGTCCTTCATTTGCAGAAGCACCACAACTTTCGGAACCAAAGAATGGAACAATTAATCTGAAGTACCGGATTGACAGTTCTTTCAAAGACGAATCTCAAATAAAATGGTATCGCTGTTCAGACCGCAATGGAAAAAATGCTATTGAAATTTTAGTGAGTAGAAACAATATCCCTCTGGTTAATTATCCGCTTACCATAAATGATACCGGCTATTACATTATGGCTACAGTGGCTCCAAAACACATTCGGAGTGATGCGGGAAAAAGTTTTACTGTAATCACAAAAAATCCTGTTTCAGTCGAGGATATTACAACTGAAAAAAACAGGCTTTCCACTAATTTTAAAAATAATTCGACCATAAATCAACTTGCCATTATTCCGGGATTCTGGACATTAGCACCATTTATACAAAATAACGATACTGCTAATACTAAAGATGCCTGGTTTTATGGAGAAGGGGTTGATGGTGCAAATAATCAAG
The DNA here is from genome assembly GCF_051846875.1 of Flavobacterium sp. ARAG 55.4. Taxonomy (NCBI): domain Bacteria; kingdom Pseudomonadati; phylum Bacteroidota; class Flavobacteriia; order Flavobacteriales; family Flavobacteriaceae; genus Flavobacterium; species Flavobacterium sp. ARAG 55.4. The sequence continues at coordinate 16,563 of NZ_JBPYCT010000003.1, forward strand.
TGGGACTTTTACAGACAGGACGCAGTGCAAAACTAATTTATAATGCAATTAAAAGAGATTACAGCGACATGAAAATCAGACTTGATGTTACGCCTTTTAAAACGGCCGGTCAGGGTTTTAGTGTAGCGCACATGTATATGGACATACTTATAAAATACAAGCCTGAAACACAGACCGGTTATGCATTACGTTTAATCAGAACCACAAAACACCACGATGCAATAGATGGTGTTTTATTAGCCTATAAAAACGGAATTGCTACTGAAATAAGCCAGGCATTTTCTACCAATGCTTTTAAGGGCAAATGCACTATTACACTGGAAGTAAAAGCTAATGAATTAACTGCAAAAATATCAAACGGGGATTCGGAAATAAAAAAAGTGACTCCGGACGGGGTTTATCCTCAGGCTTTTTTAAAAGCAACTATTGCCCCTGATTCTTCCGGTAGTTTTGGAATACTTTATAACGGTGGTTCGCAAACCATGATTAATGAAATTAATGCCGAATGGAAATAACAGTTCATAAAAATACCCCAAAAAGAATTGTTTTTTTTTGGGGTATATAATTTTAGACCAATCGTTTTATTCTAAAATAAGACCTATCTGACCATCATCATCAAGTTTAACACTGGTATCATCAGCATTCAATTCGCCTTTTACTTCCAGTTCTTCGGGAATTACTTCTTCAGGAGCTTCATAAGGCAATGGTTCCAAATTGTTGACCTGTTTTAGCTTATCGGTAGTTAATTGATTTCCGAGCGCTTTAAAGCCTTTTACAGCAATGAAATTCTCTACATCAATTGTTACACTTTCCTTTTGAACTCCTTTTATTCTAGGAAACACTAATTCCACAACCGGACGATAATCCGTTGAAACTAATTCTAATTGGGATTTTGGGTGTTCTGTAATAAAACTATCTTCTTTTCCTTCGTTTTCTACTAAAAAGCGTTTCAGATAATAACGTTCTTTTTCACCATCATAATAAATCGCTGAAATTGGTTTCTTAGGAATCCATTTTTCCAAAACAATCATATCGGGTTCAAAATGAGTCGATAGTTCCGGGATAACAACTTTTAATTTCCCTGTTTGCTGAACAATTAAAATTTTATCATTTGGTCTGAATTCGCCCAGCAGCTCTCCTCTTCCATCCACGTTCAAACGCTGTACGGTATCATCATACCAAATTTTTCTTGGCAATAAAGTAGAAATTCCTTTCTCTTTAATTTCGATTTTCTTTATTGGATATTTGGTTACCAAATTTCCTTTAGAAGCACGACCTTTGATTGCCAATTTAGCAAAATCCAAATCAAATTTTAATTTCTTAATGCTACTTATTTGACGCAATAATATTGTAATTACCTCAGCTTCGCCATTTGGATTACAGGTAAAATACAACACCATAGAACCTTTCGTTCCATTAGTCAAATCGTATAATTTATCTCTGGTAACACCGGAAACATTAAAACGTTTGATATAGGAAGGTCCTGATTTTCCATCGCGGTACACTAAGTTGTAAATGGTACGTTTATCACTTTTGTCAAAAACAGCCACATGAATAATATCTTTCCCTACAAAAGTCTTGGCATCCACTTTAGTTACCATCATACTTCCGTCACGCAGAAAAACAATTACATCATCAATATCGGAACAATCTGTAACATATTCGTCTTTTTTCAAGCTGGTTCCAACAAAACCTTCGGCTCTGTCCACATACAATTTCGTATTTCTTAAGACTACTTTAGTCGCTTCAATATCATCAAAAATACGCAATTCGGTTTGGCGTTCGCGGCCTTTTCCGTATTTCTCTTTTAATTTGGTAAAATAAGAAACAGCAAAATCAATAATGTGTTCTAAATTGTATTCCACCTCTTTCATTTCTTCTTCTAATCTAGAAATGAAATCATCTGCTTTATCAGAGTCAAAACGGGTAATACGAATCATCGGAATTTGTGTCAATCGCTGTAAATCGTCGTCATTAATTGCTCTGACAAATGATTTTTTGAAAGGTTCAAACCGGTCGTACATGTACTTAAATAAAGCTTCTTTGTCTGAATACAATTTAAAATCAATATACATTTCTTCACGAATGAAGATTTTTTCCAGTGTGGCAAAATGCCATTTATTTTTTAATTCCTCTAACTGAATTTCCAACTCTTGTCGCAATAAATCGACTGTTCTGTGGGTAGAAATTTTCAACATTTCCGAAACACCGATAAACAAAGGTTTATTATCCTCAATCACACAACCTAAAGGCGCTACCGAAGTTTCACAGGCCGTAAAGGCAAACAGCGCATCAATTGTTTTATCAGGAGAAACGCCCGGATACAAATGAATTAAAATTTCAACCTCAGCAGCGGTATTGTCTTCAATTTTCTTGATTTTGATTTTACCTTTATCATTGGCTTTCAAAATGCTGTCAATCAAAGTAGTCGTATTGGTCGAAAAAGGGATTTGGGTAATCGCCAGAGTATTCTTGTCTATTTGCGCAATTTTAGCGCGCACACGCACACGGCCACCACGCATACCATCATTATAATTAGACACGTCGGCAATACCGGCTGTCATAAAATCAGGATACAGCGTAAACGATTTTCCTTTTAAAATTTTAATAGAAGCATCAATTAATTCATTGAAATTGTGCGGCAACACTTTAGTAGAAAGCCCCACTGCAATTCCTTCTGCTCCTTGTGCTAAAAGCAATGGAAACTTTACCGGAAGATTGTTGGGTTCCGCACGACGACCGTCATAGGAAACACCCCAATCGGTAATTTTAGGCGAATACAAAACCTCCAAAGCAAACTTAGACAAACGCGCCTCGATGTAACGGGAAGCCGCAGCACCGTCACCTGTTAAAATATTTCCCCAGTTTCCCTGGCAATCAATCAATAAATCTTTCTGACCTATTTGAACCATAGCATCACCAATACTCGCATCTCCGTGCGGATGATACTGCATCGTGTGTCCTACTACATTGGCCACTTTGTTGTAACGACCGTCATCCAATTCTTTCAGCGAATGCATAATTCGGCGCTGAACAGGTTTAAAACCGTCCTCAATTGCAGGAACTGCACGTTCTAAAATTACATAAGAAGCATAATCCAGAAACCAGTCTTTGTACATACCGGTAACTTTGGTTATGGTATCACTGCCGTCACTTTCTTCCTGATGATCATAAAAATGCTCTCCTTCAAAAGAATGAGCTTCTACTTTAATAATTTCTTCGCTGTCTTCTCCTTCTTGATTCGCATCAATAGAATTTTCTTCTGAATTATTTTCTTCGTTATCAGGAATGATGTTATCGTCTTCTTCGTCTTTCATATTTTGATTACGAAATTAATTTTATTAAATCTTCTTTACTTGGTAAAACTGTTTTGTATTTACTGGCGAAAATTTGTTCATTATTCTCAGGCAAAGTATATTCTACTACCAAGTTACTTTTGTTTTGACAAAGTATAATGCCTATCGTTTTGTTTTCTCCTTCAATACGTTTTTCCCGATCATAATAGTTCACGTACATTTGCATTTGACCTAAATCCTGATGTTTTAATTCTCCTATTTTTAAATCAATAAGGACAAAACACTTTAAGATTCGATTGTAAAAAACCAAATCTATTCTAAAATGTTTATCATCAAATGTAATTCGATCCTGTCGGGCCACAAACGTAAATCCATGACCAAGTTCCAACAGAAAGTGTTCTAATTTATTAATGATTTCTTCTTCTAAATCAGATTCAGAATATTGATTCAATTCGGGTAGTCCCAAAAACTCTAAAATGTATGGATCCTTAATTATATCTTTTGGTTTTTCTATAATTTGACCTCTCTCAGAAAGTTTCTTTATACCTTCCCTATCCCGGCTTAAAGCCAATCTGGTATAAAGTGCTGAATCGTATTGTCTTTTTAATTCTCTTAAACTCCATCTGTACCTAATTGACTCTATTTCATAAAATTTCCTCTCTTTTACGTCCTCTATACTCATCAAGAAAATATAATGAGACCATGACAATAGGAAGTTTGCAGTGAATTTAGAAAGCTTTTCTTTACTTTCATTTTGAAAAATACTAGACACTGTCTCGTATTTTTGATTCACTTCTTTAGAAATATTAGACACTGAATCGGAAATTGAATATACCAAATACAACTTCCTCATATTTTGCAAATTATCTACAGAAAACCCTTTTCCAAATTCTTTTGTCAATTGCTGCGAAAGTTCTTTTAATAACTGTTTTCCATATTCAGCTCTTTCTTTTCCGCTTTGTTCTTCTTCAACAATCATTTTGCCTATTTCAAAATAAGTATATACCATTGTTGAGTTTACAGTACGCAAAACTTGTTGTCGGGCGCTTTGCAATAGCGCAACAACTTGCTGAAACAAAACTATATTTTGAAGGTCTTTAGGCAAATTTTATAGTTTAACAATCATTAAGCTTCCTCCAGAGTATCTAATTCCACTTTTAAATTTTTAATGATAAATTCTTGTCGGTCTGGGGTATTTTTTCCCATATAAAAAGACAACAATTGCTCTACCGAAGTATTCTTGTCCATCATGATAGGATCCAAACGAATGTCTTCTCCAATAAAAAACTGAAACTCATTTGGAGAAATTTCTCCCAAACCTTTAAATCGGGTGATTTCTGGTTTTGGTTTTAATTTTTCTATAGCTGCTTTTCGCTCTTCTTCAGAATAGCAATAAATAGTTTCTTTTTTATTTCGAACCCTAAACAATGGTGTTTGCAAAATATACAAATGTCCTTCCTTGATTAATTCGGGGAAAAATTGCAGGAAAAAAGTAATCAGCAATAAGCGAATGTGCATTCCATCGACATCGGCATCGGTAGCAATTACAATGTTGTTGTAACGCAGGTTTTCCATGTCGTCTTCAATGTCTAAGGCAGCTTGCAAAAGATTAAACTCTTCGTTCTCGTACACAATTTTTTTGCTCATACCATACGAGTTCAAAGGCTTACCACGTAAACTAAAAACCGCCTGTGTATTCACATCTCGTGATTTGGTAATTGAACCCGAAGCCGAATCTCCTTCGGTAATAAACAACGTACTTTCTAAATATCTTGGATTTTTAACATCCGGTAAATGCACACGACAGTCACGCAATTTTTTGTTATGCAAACTCGCCTTTTTAGCCCGGTCTTTAGCTAATTTTCGAATACCCGAAAGTTCTTTTCGCTCCCTTTCTGCCTGCAAAATTTTGCGTAACAACAAATCGGCAGTCTCCGGATTTTTATGCAAATAATTGTCCAGATTATTTTTGACAAAATCATTGACAAAAGTTCTAACGGATGGCATTCCCGGTTCCGAACCTATTTCAGTAGAACCTAATTTAGTTTTGGTTTGCGATTCAAAAACCGGTTCCATAACCTTAATACTCACCGCACCCACAATAGATTTTCTAATATCCGAAGGCTCAAAACCTTTATTGTAAAACTCTCTTACTGTTTTTACAATTGCCTCGCGAAAGGCTACTAAATGTGTTCCTCCCTGCGTTGTATTTTGTCCGTTTACAAACGAATGGTATTCTTCACTATATTGGGATTTACTGTGAGTCATCGCAATTTCGATATCATCTCCTTTTAAGTGAATGATATCGTAAACCTTATCTTCTTCGGCAATATTTTCGTTTAATAAATCTTTTAATCCGTAATCTGAAAAGAATTTTTCCCCATTGTAAATTATCGTTAATCCTGTATTCAGATAGCAATAATTCTTTAGCATTTTTACCACATACTCATTTCTGAATTTATAGTTTTTAAAAATAGCTTCATCGGGTGTAAAAGTAACTTTGGTTCCTTTTCTTTTGGTCGTATCAATTACATCTTCTTCCAGCACTAAATTTCCAGCAGAAAACTCAGCTGCTTTTTGTTTATCCTCTCTAACTGATTCTACACGAAAGAAATTAGACAAGGCATTTACCGCCTTAGTACCTACCCCATTCAAACCAACGGATTTCTTAAAGGCTAAGGAATCGTACTTTCCTCCGGTATTCATCTTAGAAACTACATCAACCACTTTTCCCAGCGGAATTCCACGACCATAATCTCTCACGGCCACCGTTTTGTCTTTTATGGATACTTCAATCGTTTTACCGGCACCCATGACAAACTCATCGATACAGTTATCGAGTACTTCTTTTAATAAAATATAGATACCATCATCTGGCGAAGAACCGTCTCCCAGTTTCCCAATATACATACCGGGACGCATACGAATATGTTCTTTCCAGTCCAGTGACCGAATATTATCTTCGGTATATTTACTTTGATCTGACATTAAATTTTGTGGATTTTTTGCTAATATAGCATATCTCACCCTATTTTAAAAGGGCTTGTCGTCAAAGTTATCAATAATGATATTGACAATGAAACTTAAGATTTAAAGATTAAGTATTTTTAAAATTAAGTTTGACACTTTCGACTATTTTTTTCAGTTGATAATCCAATTCTGAATTAGAAATTTCTCCTTTTTCAACATTAAAATTATCATTAAAAGAAGGCAACGAAAAAGTAGCTTTAACATTGGCACCATAGCGAGGGAAAGCATTTTCAGCAATTTCTAAAACAGATGCTCCGCCTCTTCCTCCAGGAGAAGTTGCCATTAAAAGCATAGGCTTCTGTTGAAAAATTTCTTTTTGAATCCGACTACACCAGTCAAAAAGATTCTTGAAAGCCGCCGAATAATTTCCGTTGTTTTCTGCTAATGAAACTACTAAAAAATCAGCAGACTCTATTTTAGCCAAAAAAGCTTTAGCTAATTTATGCTGACCAATTTCAGCCTCAATATCCACACTAAAAAGCGGCATTTGGTAATCATTTAAATCCAAAACTTCTACTTCGGTATTTTCAAACAACGAAGCAGCATAGGTGGCTAATTTTTTATTGATGGAATTTTTACTTGGGCTTCCGCCAAAAGCGATTATTTTCATAACTATCTGTATTAGATTTTACTCTTTTTCTTCGAAAATTTCTTTTTTTATCTTTACTGAATATGCATTGGGAGTAATGGCTCCACCATATGATCTGGCATACACCTTTGTAAACTCAGCTCCAAAATACAAAATTATAGCCGAATAATAGACCCATACTAATATTATAATAACAGATCCTGCAGCTCCATACACACTACCAATAGTAGAGTTTCCTAAATAAAATCCAATTGCAAATTTACCTACCATAAAAAGAACGGCAGTAGAAGAAGCTCCAATAAAAGCATCTTTCCATTTTATGATTCCATCAGGAAGGGTTCTGAAAATAATAGCAAAAAGCAAAGTGATACTAGCAAAAACAATTACTAAATTAATCACATAAAAAAGGTAGATAGTGCTCTCAGGTAAGTATAGCTTTAATCTGGCATTCAAAACATCTAAAGTAGCATTTAAAATCAAACTTACAAGCATCAAAAAACCCACAGATACAATCATTGAGAATGACATAAGCCGGTTTTGAATGAATTTTTTCAAACCTTTATCCGGCTTGGCTTTTAATCCCCAAATAAAATTTATAGAACTTTGAATTTCGGCAAAAACACCGGATGCACCTATAAGCAGCATCACTACTCCAAAGATGCTGACAAAAATATTACTATCTGCTAATTGGACGTTTTTTATAGCTTCCTGAATCTGGATTGCAGCATCATCACCTACCATCCTGTTTATTTGTCCATAAAGCTCACCCGTAACCGCTTCTTCTCCAAAAAAGAAACCACATATCGTTATAATTATTATCAACAAAGGCGGTAATGCAAAGATGGTGTAATAGGATAACGCAGCGCTTAATTTAATTGCATTATCATCCATAAATTCTAAAAAAGTATCTTTTAGTAGGTTCCACGATTTTGAAAATGTATTTTGATTTTTCACGAGACTGCTTTTTAGTTATCCTTCCAAATTTAAGAATAATAAAAAAAAGCTTATTTCGATATTTCACTAAATAGTTATCATATTTCCACATCATGAAGATCACCTTCTTCTGCATAAAAATCATACATAAAAAAATCCCGGCATTATTCATGCCGGGATTACTATAAATCACTTTTTTTTAAATTATTTTAATTTTAAAACTTCTGCAGTATTAGCTCTGACTTCTTTCAATAATTCAGGATTTTCGTTTAATTTTTGTCCGTAAGAAGGAATCATTTTTTTAAACTTTGCCTGCCATTCGGGAGTTTTCATTTGGTCTTTATAACACCTGCCTATTACATCAATCATAATAGAAACTGCTGTTGAAGCTCCAGGAGAAGCACCTAATAAAACTGATAAAGTTCCATCTCCGGAAGTAATAACCTCAGTACCAAATTCTAATTTACCACCTTCTTTTTCATCTTTTTTAATCACCTGAACGCGTTGTCCGGCACGTTCCAAAACCCAGTCTTTAGACTTAGCTCCCGGAACATACTCTCTTAAAGCTTTCATTCTGTCAGCCGGAGACTGACGTACCTGCTCAATTAAATATTTAGTCAAAGGAATGTTTTTTATCCCAGCCATAACCATTGGCACAATATTATCGAGTTGAATTGATTTTGGCAAATCAGAATATTTACCATTTTTCAAAAAACGAGTGGAGAACCCTGCAAAAGGTCCAAATAATAATTGTTTCTCTCCATTAATCATTCTGGAATCGATATGAGGAACAGACATTGGCGGAGCTCCTACACTTGCTTTTCCATATACTTTTGATTCGTGTTGTGCAATTACATCAGGATTGGTACATCTTAACCATTGTCCGCTTACCGGGAAACCTCCAAAACCTTTTCCTTCAGGTATATCTGCTTTTTCTAATAAAGGTAAAGATCCTCCACCAGCACCAATAAATACAAATTTAGTATAGGCTTTTCGTACGGAATCATCACTCAGATTTTTTATTTTTATCCTCCAGGATTTATCCTCCCGTTGTTTTAATTTTCTAACTTCATGATGAAAATACATATTTACTCCTTCCATTTTTGTCAGGTAACCAAACATATTTCGGGTTAATTCCCCAAAATTCACATCGGTTCCTATAGCCATAGAAGTTCCTGCAACTTTATCCGAATCTTTTCTGCCTTCCATCACCAGAGGCATCCATTTTTTTAACTCTGCAAAATCAGTACTGAATTGCATATCTGCAAAAAGCGGATTGGCTTGTAATGCTTTAAAACGTTTTGTAAGATATTCAACATTTTTATTTCCCCATACAAAACTGATGTGCGGAATCCTTTTAATAAAATTTTCCGGAGCTGATACTTTTTCCTGTTGTACTAAATAAGCCCAAAATTGACGGGAAACCTCAAAAGATTCTGCAATACTGATAGCTTTATTAGGATTAATACTTCCGTCAGCTCCTTCCGGAGTATAATTTAATTCGCAAAATGCAGAATGTCCTGTTCCGGCATTATTCCATGCATCAGAGCTTTCGGCCGCTGCACTATCTAATCTTTCATAAATATCAATGGTAATATCAGGTTGTAATTCTTTCAAAATCAAACCTAACGTTGCACTCATAATTCCAGCTCCAATAAGAACTACATCACTATTTGAGCGTATGGTTGTATCAGACATAATTGTATTTTTTTATAAAGCGCAAAGATACTTTAATATTATCACAATTAAAAGGCTAATTCACCTCCAAAAAGTTATATTTATCACTAAACAACTTCTATTTGATAAATAATTAAAATGTTTTACGGGACAAATAATCCTGAAGCATTATAGTAGCCGAAATTTCATCAATCAAGGCTTTGTTTTGACGTTGTTTTTTATTCAAACCGCTGTCAATCATGGTTTGGAATGCCATTTTAGAAGTAAAACGTTCATCTACCCGAACGACTTTCATATCCGGAAAATGATTCGTAAAATGCGTTACAAATCCTTTAATAATGGAAGCACTCTGCGAAGGTTCGCCGTTCATTTGTTTGGGTTCACCAATGAGTACTAACTCTACCTTTTCTTTAGAAAAATAATCTTTCAAAAAAGCAATAGCTGTAGCACTTGGAATAGTAGTTAATCCCGAAGCTATGATTTGCATTTCGTCAGTAACAGCGATTCCGGTACGTTTTTGTCCGTAATCTATGGCGAGAATTCTTGGCATAATCAAAATTTAATATTGCAAATATACAACGGATTGCATCAGAACCTGAAAGGAATTCTGGGTATTATTTTTAAAAGTATCCCACCAAATTATTTTAAAAACAGAGCGGATTAAAAAAATCGAATTATATTTGTGCAAAAATTTTTTAAACATGAACGCATTACAAACAATTATAGAACAAGCTTGGGAAAACAGAGCTTTGTTGCAGGAAGAAACAACTACAAACGCAATTAGAGAAGTTATTGAATTATTAGATTCAGGAAAATTACGTGTTGCTGAACCAAAAGGGGACGGATGGCAGGTAAATGAATGGGTTAAAAAAGCAGTAGTGATGTACTTTCCTATTCAAAAAATGGAAACCTGGGAAGCCGGAATTTTCGAATACCATGACAAAATGGAATTGAAAAAAGACTACGCTGAAAAAGGAGTTCGTGTAGTTCCTGGCGCTTCTGCCCGTTACGGTTCATTTATTTCCAGTGGTGTAATCATGATGCCAAGTTATGTAAACATTGGCGCTTATGTTGATGCCGGAACAATGGTAGATACCTGGGCAACTGTAGGTAGCTGTGCTCAAATTGGTAAAGACGTTCACTTAAGTGGTGGTGTTGGTATTGGTGGGGTTTTAGAACCATTACAAGCGGCTCCGGTAATCATTGAAGACGGAGTATTTGTAGGTTCCCGTTGTATTGTGGTTGAAGGAGTTCACGTAGGAAAAGAAGCGGTTTTGGGTGCTAACGTATGTTTGACTGCTTCGACAAAAATTATTGATGTTACCGGGGATACTCCAGTAGAAATGAAAGGTTTTGTACCTGCCCGTTCAGTAGTTATTCCAGGAAGTTATACTAAAAAATTTGCTGCAGGTGAATACCAGGTTCCATGTGCTTTAATCATCGGTACCCGTAAACCTTCTACTGATTTGAAAACGTCATTGAACAATGCGTTAAGAGAATATGATGTAGCAGTATAAATACTGATTTTTCAATATATAAAATTCCAAATTTCAATTAATCATTGGGATTTGGAATTTTTATTTTAAGAACCCATCTCTAAAATTGATTTTTTTATATCCATTTGTAATTATTAAAAAAAGAATACTTTTGTTATATGAAGATACTTGTAATTCAGCAGAAAATGATTGGCGACGTACTCATCAGTTCTATTATTTGTAATAATCTGAGAAAAGCGTATCCAAATGCTCAAATTGATTACTTAGTAAATTCATTTACCGTTCCTGTTATTATTAACAATAAAAGCATTTCGAATATTATTCAATTTTCTGACAAATACAGAAAAAACAAACTGTCTTTTTTTAAATTCATTTTAGAAATCAGAAAAGAAAAATACGACATTGTAATAGATGCTTACGGAAAGCTTGAAAGCTGCTTGATTACTTATTTTTCAGGAGCTCCTCAAAGAATAGGTTACAGAGAAAAAGACAAATTTTTTGCTTATAATAAAAAAGTAGCGCATCCTGATAAAAAAGAAACTTACCAAGGGCTAGCAATAGAACGCAGGTTGAATTTATTTTCTTTTTTAATGCAAGGTCAGGAAATTGATTCTTATCCGCACTTATTTTTAACTCCACATGAAATAGCTGAAGGTGCATTATTTTTTGAAAATCATAATATAAATATTGCAAGTACAAAAATCATCATGATTAGTGCTTTTGGTAGCGAAGAAAATAAAACCTATCCTATTCCCTATTTAATTGAATTACTCAATGCCATCGCTGCTCATCATCCACATTCAGTAATTTTACTAAACTATCTGCCTAGTCAGAAGAACAAAATTGAAGATATTGTTTCTCAATGCAATGCTGAAGCTAAAAAAAATATCAACTTAGATCTTATAGGCAATGATCTTCGTTCGCTTGTGAAAATTCTTTATCACTGTACTATATTAATTGGAAATGATGGCGGAGCTGTAAATATAGCCAAGGCTTTGAATAAACCTACATTTACCCTTTTCTCTCCATGGATTGATAAAGACAGCTGGAGTATCTTTGAAGATGGTATTTTTCACAAAGCGGTACATTTGAAAGATTTTCAACCTGAAATTTTCACTAAATTTTCAAGAAAACAACTAAAAAAAGAATACCAGCAATTCTACCAAAAACTAAAACCAGTATTGTTTCAAGACGAAATGATTCTTTTTATTAACAAACATATAAATAGCAATGTATAAATTCCTTATTTATATTTCATATCCTTACAGTATCCCTATCGGAGCCCCAATACAAAAAGAAATTGAACGTCAGGGACATCAAATTTACTGGTTTTCTGATTTAGAAGAAACAAAACGCTATTTTAAAAATAACGAACCGGTTCTAAATTCAGTGCAGGAAGTTATGACTTACAAACCTGACATTGTACTAACCGCTACAGATGTTGTTCCTGATTTTTTTCCTGGAATTAAAGTGCAAATTTTTCACGGTTTTCTTTCTAACAAACGAGAAGAAATGAAATCACATTTTAGAATTAGAGGTTTCTTTGATTTGTATTTAACTCAAGGTCCGTCAACTACTTCTGTATTTAAAGAACTTTCTCAAAAACTTGGTTTTTTTGAAGTGGTTGAAACTGGCTGGTCTAAAGTCGATCCTTTATTTCCTATTGAGAACAGAAAACAAAACCACAAACCTGTTATCATGATTTCTTCAACATTTACAACTCGATTGAGTTTAGCTTTAAATGATGATGTTTTTAACGAAATAAAAAGGATGGTACAAAGCGGAAAATACCGGTTCATTTGCGTACTTCACCCCAAATTAGATCAGGCAACAAAAGATAAATTTGAATCATTAAATGGTGAAAATTTTCAATATTATGACACTACCGATTTAGTTCCATTATTCAAACAGGCTGACATTATGCTCTCGGATACTACTTCTGCAATTGTTGAATTTTTATTGCAAAAAAAACCTGTGGTTACTTTTAGAACTAACAAAATAATGTCTCATCTTATCAATGTAACGGAAACCGTCGACTTAGAGAAAAATATTGATCATGCCCTTAGTTACCCTGATGATTTATTATTAGAAATTGAACAATACGTCAAAATTACCCATCCCTATTCTGATGGAAAATCCAGTGAGCGCATAGTAAAAGCAGCCCTTGATTTCTTAAATAAAGACCGCTCCTATTTAAAGAACAAACCTTTTAATTTTTTGAGAAAATGGAAAATCAGAAAACATTTTAAAATGTATTATTTCCAAAAATATTTTTAAGAAAAAAGCCAATAATTATTTGAAATTAATTATTGGCTTTTGCTTCATTACAAATTTTTAAACTAAGATTTCCAGAATTTAAGTTTCTTCTTTAATCGTTTTTTTCTGTAAAATTCCTCTTGAAAATTATTCGTTAATTCCCACATTTTATTGAAAATTTCAGCCTCAGTTTTTTCTGTATACAATTTTGAATATTCATTACTCATAACAGTAATCATTCCTTTTTGCGGAGTCAATCGCCTAAAATTATTCATTCTTTGATGAAAATTCATACTTTGATGAAAATTCATTCTGTTCAAATCAACCAGGAAAAACAGATACTGCCCCTCACTACCTTTTTTAATTAAAGTGTTCCCGGGAGAGTGATCTAAAAATTCTATTCCTTTTTCATGAAGCTGAAACGTGAATTGAGTAAATTGTCTTAAAATATTAGAATAATCTGGATAATTTGGATTAGTAACTAATTCTCTAAAAGTCAATTCGGTTACAAGATGTTCACTCACATAATAACTTTCTTTTAACCCTATACCATCATAATTCTCGAAATAAGCGATTGGTTGTGGTGTCCCGATTCCTTTTTCCAGTAAAACTGTAGCGTACTCATAAGAACGTCTCGCTTTTGTTTTTCTGAAATACTTGTAGGCGATTTTATTAATTAAATGTGGAATTTTAAAGGATTTAATATTGATTGTTTTTCCTTCAAGTTCAAATAACTTAATTTTATTTCTTTTTCCGCTACCAAAAAGGATTCCTTGTGAATCGAAGTTATTTATTTTATCCAGAACAGATACGCTATTAGCTTTAAAAAGAGGAGCTACTTTAGAATTCATCAGTTGGTTTTATTAACTAACAAAAATACATATATCATTTTGAACTTCAAATTATAATTGTATTTTCGTGAAAAAAAATGTCGCAGAAAAGCATTTTTCTTGAAACACACAATATCCAAAACCGAACAACTGGATTAGGAACTTTTAATTATGAATTAATTAAAGGATTATCACAATTAGATTTTGGAAATTACGATTTAACATTAAACACTCCCTCTCCAGAGCTACTTAAAAAAGAATTTGGGAATAAATTCAACTACAACAAATATAATAGTATCTCCCGATATCCATTGTTTAGAGTTCGAAAAAAATATGATTTATGGCATTCTGTAAATCAGAATATTAAAGTAGAACCTTTTTACTGCAATAATTACTTACTAACAGTACATGATATTCATTTTACCCAAGATTTACCTTCAAATAACAACAAATCAAAAGAACGATTTAAAGAAAAACTAAAAAAAGCATCTGCTATTACATATATTTCTGAATTTGTAAAAAAAGAAACTCATAATCATTTTAATGTACCTGACATCCCTGAATATGTAATATATAATGGAAATCCCATTTCGACAATTTTAGACACCACGGTTTATACGCCTACTGTACCAATTGACAAACCTTTTTTCTATACAATTGGTGATTTTATAGAACGTAAAAATTATGAATCAATTATCAACATGATGAAATTGATTAAAGATTTCAATCTTATTATTTCTGGTAATAATAATAAACAATATGGTGAAGAAATAAAGAAACTTATTAAAGTGAATGGTTTAACGAATCAGGTCTTTTTGACAGGTAAAGTTACTGATGAAGGAAAACAATTTTACATGAAAAACTGTACTGCTTTTCTATTTCCCTCACTTAAAGAAGGGTTTGGGCTTCCACCTGTTGAAGCTATGAGTTTTGGGAAGCCTACATTTTTATCTGACAAAACCTGTCTGCCTGAAATTGGAGGAAACGCATCTAATTATTGGAATAATTTTGATCCTGATTATATGAAAAACATTGTAATCGAAGGACTAAATGATTTTGAAAATAACAGAATGGATAGAGAAATACTTATAAAGAGCCGAGCTGCAAGTTTTGATTGGAAAATTGCAGCTGTGGAGTATTTTAAAGTTTATAATCAAATTTTAAAATAAACCTATTATTTATAAAATGTTTAAACCATTGCCCAAAGTTTTTCTTCATCAAATAAGTTCTAGAGATTTTTAACTTCAATTCTGCATCCATAATTTTCTTTGTTGGTAAATAATTCAATTTTTTCCAACGTTTAGGATTTATATAATAAAAGTCTTCAAATTGATCGTAATTTGTTTCATCAATCATAATCCATTTCTTTAGAAAGCCTTTGTTCACATCATTATTATGTCCCCAATTTTTAAGTTTGTATCGAAGTTGCTCTTCTGTACGTGCAATCGATTCGTGTAATACTAAATTATCTAAATAAATTACCCTTTCACCTGTTCGCCTTGCACATTTATAGTTAGGGTAATTCGTAGCAAAAACAGCTTTCATGGGTTTATTTACATATAAAATTCCTTTTTCAGTATATTTATAAATAACAAGCCAAAAGCAAGCAAACTGAACTTTATTTTTTTCAGGATCATCTAAATAATGGTCGTACTTTCTTAAATTAGAAATAAAACTTCTAAAATCTAAAAAATACTCATCTGCATCAATTTGTATTAACCAGTTTCCAATTCCCATTTTCAAAGAAAGTAAATGACGCTCACGTGTATCATTTTCAATTGCTGTTAATTCAGGAATATAAAAATTATCTCTGTAAAACTCTATTTTATTATCTATATCAAATTCTTTTATCCATTGATAAAAAGAATTATCTACTTCAAACTCGTTACCGGACCAAGTTTTCTTGTTGATATCTTCGGCTATAAAAATTTTATCGGCACTATCATAAACTGGTGGTATGGATTGTTTTAATTTCTCATAATCATATGAAAGAAGGAAACCTACGTGTATTTTTTTCATTATTTAATTTTTAATACGAACAACAAATACTTCTCAGTGTCAGTTCTTTTAACCTTGTTATTAGTTGCTCTATAATTAAAGATTGCCGTTTTATAAAAGGTTGCTTTTCATATTATATTTTTGTGCAAAAATAAGAAATAAAATCTTATTAATTAAACCAAAGAATCAATACGCTCTATTTGTAGTTTCTCCTTTAAAAAATAAAAAAATAAAAACTAGTATGATAAAAATACAATAATTATTAGATTTGTAAGATATATATACATTTTATGAAAATCTGCTTAATAAGCTTTGATTATTGGGGGTATGATGAAAAAATAGTCCAGAAATTAATTGAAATGGAACATGAAGCATTCCATATAAAGATAAGTGATTTCAAGTACAATTACATCAACAGAACGCAAAAGGTTTTAAATTTTGTTAAAAAAAATCTATTTAAAAAAAACATCAAAAAAATTAAAACCGAAGAATTTATTTTATCAAAGTTAGAGAATGCTGGACCACAGGATATAATTATAGTTATCAATCCCGAAAGGATTAGCAAAAGTTGTCATTTAAAAATAAAAGGTTTTGCAAAGAAATATATTTCTTATTTATATGATAGTCTTGACAGGTATGACAATAAAAATATCATAAGTAAAAACATTTTTAATAAAATATTCACTTTTGACAAAATGGATGCTGAAAACTATAGTCTTCATTTTTTACCAAACTATATTCATTTAGAAAAAAATAAAAAAAAAACGCAACCAAATTACAAAATACTGTCTATATCATCAATAGACGAAAGATATACTACAATTAAAACTATAGTTGAATTATTAGATAAAAAACAAATTAAACATCAAACAATATTTTTTGGAAAGAGGAAGCCTAAAAACTTTAAAACTTCTGCAGTATTTACAAAAGAAAAACTTTCTCAAAATCAAATTCAAGAAAAAACTGAAGATGCAGAAATTTTATTAGATGTATTAAGAGAGAATCAAAATGGGCTCAGTTTTAGATTTTTTGATGCATTAGCATTAGATAAAAAAATTATAACTACCAATATATCGGTAACTGAATATGATTTTTATAATCCGAATAATATTTTGGTAATAGATAAAAACAAAATTGAAATTCCTGATTCTTTTTTAAAGACTGAATATCAAAAAATTCCTGAAGATATTTACAACAAATACACCTTAAAAAACTGGATAAATAAGTTAATAGAATGAGTAAAAAGAGGTTACTATTTATAGCTCCTGATCACTATAGTTTTTACAAAGTAATCCTAGAAGGATTTATTAAATACAGTGATTATGAAGTACATTTTATTTACTCCAATAAATCAGAAAATTTTAAATATAAAAATTTAACACAACGCATATATAATTTTTTTTTAAAAAAATTTATTGGCAGAAATATAAAGCATGAATATAAATTAAAATATTTTGATTTAAAATTAAATGAGTATGAAAGCTATGATTTATTATACATTAACAGACCTGATATCTTAACAGAAGAGTCTCTAATTAAGGTTACTGCTAAATGCAAAAAATCAATAGTTTATTATTGGGATAGTTTTGCTAAAATAGAAGGACAATTTGAAACTTTGAAATACTTTAATAAAACATACAGTTTTGACAAATTTGATTGTGAAAAATACGGAACTATAAAAGGACATAATTTCTTTTATCATGAGGAAAATGATTTAGAGCCTGAATATGATATTTTTTTCTTTGGTACATACGACAAAAGATATAATGATTTAATACAAATTATAGATTGTATTAAAAATCAAAACCTAAAAGTTCATTCAACATTATTCTCTTATGATAAAAATATTTCAAAAAAAACAAACCATAATAACATATCATTTATTCACAAAATTGTTCCCTTTAATAAAGCATATATCTATAATCAAAATACTAAAATAATTTTAGATATTCAACACGATACACAGGTAGGATTATCTTTTAGACCTTATGAAGCAATGGGATTAAAAAAGAAACTTATAACAACTAATCCTCATATTAAAGATTATGATTTCTATAACCAAAATAACATTTTCATTTGGGACAAACACACAACTGAAATACCTAAGTCTTTTCTAGAAACGCCTTATGAAGATATTGACGAAGAAATATATAATAAGTACAAATTAGAGAACTGGGTTAAATCAATATTATCTTAAAAGATATGGAAAGAAAAATATATTTTATTTGCACCGATAATAAACAACCTATTGGAGGTGTTAAACAATTATATCGTCAGGTAGATATTTTAAACAAGAATGGTTTTGATGCTTATATCGTACACCGAAAAAAAGATTTTAGACATACCTGGTTTCAAAATGACACCAGGATTATTTATAATCTCTCTATTTTTACAAAGATTGATGATATCATATTAAAAAAAAGAACTAAACCATTTAAAAAATTTAAAAATTTCTTCCGAAAAAGAAAAGAAGACACTATAGAAAGAAATGGCATATTAGTAATTCCTGAGATCTACGGACCATATGTTAGTGAGCTGTATAGCAATATGGAAAAAGTTATTTTTAATCAAAACTGTTATTATACATTTAATAATTGTGAAATAGAAAACACAAACAACATCCCTACATACTTAAATAAAAAACATTTAGCATCAATAGTTGTATCTGAAGATTCAAAAAAATATTTACAACTTGCATTCCCCCTTTCAATTACTCACAGAATTCATTTAGGTATAAATACTGATAAATTTATATATAATAAAATTTCAAAAAAAAAGCAGATAGCTTACATGCCGAGAAAACTGGAAGATGATATTGTTCAAATAATAAGTATTTTAAAAATAAGAAATAATTTAGGAAATTGGAATTTCATTCCTATTTCAGGAAAAAGTGAAGATGAAGTTGCACAAATTCTAAATGAAACTTTAATTTTTTTAAGTTTAAATCACCGGGAAGGCTTTGGGCTACCTCCTGCAGAAGCAATGGCTTCAGGATGTATAGTCATAGGATATGCCGGTCAGGGAGGTAAAGAATATTTCAAACCTAATTTTTCTTTTAAAATTGATGAGGGCAATATTTTACAGTTCGTAAATACTATTGAAGAAACTTGTCTTAAATTAGAACAAAATGATTCTAAAACGCTTGCAATTCCACAACAAGCCACTGATTATATAGCAAAAAATTACAACTTAGAAAAAGAAGAAGAAAGTATCGTTTTAACCTGGAAAAAAATTTTAAAATTAAATTAATCAAAATAATATATCTGGTACTATAACACAACTCTATTTAATTAACCTCCAAAGACTGTAAACTCACCAGATTAGCATAATTACCATTCATTCTGAGTAATTCTTCATGAGTACCCTGTTCAACAATTCTTCCTTTACTCATTACCACTATTAAATCGGCATTTTGAATGGTGGATAAACGGTGTGCAATTACAATAGATGTTCTATTCTCCATCATGTTTTCTAATCCCACCTGTACTAATTTTTCCGATTCGGTATCTAATGCTGATGTGGCTTCATCCAGAATCATAATAGGAGGATTCTTCATCACTGCTCTGGCAATTGCCACACGCTGGCGTTGTCCTCCAGATAACATTCCGCCTCCATCACCTACAGGGCTATTGTATTGCTCTGGAAATTCGGATATAAAATTATGAGCATTCGCTACTTTTGCAGCACTTACAATCGCTTCCATATCAGGATTATCTATACTTAACGAAATATTATTCGCAATAGTATCATTAAACAAAATAGAATCCTGAGCTACAATTCCCATTTGTTTTCTGAGCGAATTAGTACTGACATCCTTGATATTGACACCGTCAAAAGTGATACTTCCTTCGGTAACATCGTAAAGTCTGGTTACTAAATTTGCTAAAGTCGATTTCCCACTACCCGATTCTCCTACCAATGCTACTCTTTTTCCTTTTGGAACCGTTAAATTAAAATCTCTTAAAACATACTCTGAATCGTATTTAAAAGAAACATTAGTAAACTTAATTTCACTTTTAAATTCGGTAATCTCTATAGCATCAAGATTGTCTTGTAAGGGATTGGTTGCGTCTAAAATAAAAGAAACTCTTTCATAAGCTGCATTTCCTCCCATTAAAGCCTGATTGGCCTTCGTAATTGATTTGGCAGGTGTTAATATCTGATAAGCTAATCCCATATAGGCAATAAAAGCACTACCACTCATCGAACCATCAATTAACACCAAAGATCCTCCATAAACTAACAAAATAGAAATCACAAAAATCCCTAAAAACTCACTCATGGGACCAGCTAAACTCATACGAGCTCCCATTTTATTATTCAGATTATTAATATACTCAGTAGAATTATAGTAACGGCGTATAAAAAAATTCTCTGATGTAAAGTTTTTAATCACTTTTATCCCACCCAAAGTTTCTTCGATATCGGATAATAAATGACCTTCTAATGAAAAAATGTCTCCTGACTGACTTTTGATAGACTTACTCATTCTGGATATTAAAAATCCTGAAACAGGAAGAAAAAGAAATACAAAAACAGTCAGCTTCCAACTTATAAAAAACATAGATGCTAACGTAAACACAATAGTTAAAGGCTCACTTACCATCATCAGAATACTTAGAAAAGCACTTTTTATCGTATTAATATCAGAGGTCATTCTCGAAATCAAATCGCCTTTTCTTTCATTCGAGAAAAAAGAAACCGGCAGACTGATCACTTTTTGATACACATCATTTCTCAAATCTTTTAAAATCCCGTTATTCAGATAAGTCATGTAAACTATCGAAATAAAATTGAAAAGATTTTTTAATAAAAATGTTGTCAGTACAAATACCACCATCCATATTAAAGTACTTAAAGCTCCTTTGGTTTCAGTATTGTGGGTAATAAAATAATTTAATGAATTTTCTAAATAACTTTTGTCTAAACTTTTAAAACCTTCATAAACCGGTTTTACACGAACTTTTTCACCATCAGAAAACAACACTTTCATTAATGGAAACAGTGAAAGCATCGAAATAGCCGAAAAAAAGGCATATAAAACGTTAAAAATGATGCTGATTATTAAATTTTTCCTGTGGGGTATTAAATACTTTAAAAAGCGTTTGAAATTTTTCATTGAATTACTTTAGATAGAAAACTATTCTATAATATTATTTTTAGTAATATTTTTGGGTACAAAGATAAAATTAAAATAGTTTTAAAGCTAACAACTCAAAGTGAATAAACTTACAGATAAGTACCTTTGAAATATCTCCTCTTTCTACTATATTTTTATACTCAGATTTTTGACTAAACTTTCAATATTATTTTCTTCTTTATCATTATTTTCATCTCCTATCATTGGCGAAACGCCTGCTAATTCGTGAAAATTTGACATTTTTTTTTTGTTCCTTTGCAATTATCAATTTATTATCTGTATTCATATATCAAAATGGAAAATTTAAACGAAGAAGTTCATAAAGCTTTTGAAATAATTAAAGAAGGGGGAATCATCCTCTATCCCACAGACACTGTTTGGGGAATAGGATGCGATGCTACTAATCCTGAAGCCATAGCTAAAATCTACGCCTTAAAACAACGCGAAGAAACCAAGAGTATGATTGTTTTGATGAATGGTGAAAAAATGCTGTACAACGTTTTTAAAGAAATCCCTGAAGTGGCCTGGCAAATCATGGATTTATCTGAAAAACCTACAACACTTATCCTGGACAACCCCCGAAATGTTGCTCCTAATTTAATCGCATCAGATAAAACACTAGGAATCAGATTAATTAAAGAACCTTTTTGTTTTAAATTATTAGAGCGTATGAAAAAACCTTTGGTTTCCACTTCGGCTAATATTTCAGGGCAGCCTACTCCAAAATCCTTCAAAGAAATCAGTCCTGAAATTATAAAAGGTGTAGACTATGTTGTAAATTTGCATCGCGAAAAAATTTGCCAGAATCCGTCGACTATTATTAAATTGACCAATGATTGTCAGGTAAAGGTTATTCGAAAATAGCACATTACTTTTTATTGACCGCAAATTCGCAAATTATTTTATATACATTATGAAAGAAGAATATATCTACAAAAATGAAAATTTTACGATAGTAGGAATTCTATTTGAAGTTCATAAAAATCTTTGGAAAGGATTTTCTGAAATTGTATATAAAGATGCTATCGAATATGAATTTCAGCAAAATAATATTGCTTACGAGAGAGAAAAAGAATTTTCAGTGCAATACAAAAACACCACCCTAAACCATAAATTTTATGCTGATTTTGTCGTTTATGATAAAATTATTCTTGAAATAAAAACTGTTGACTGTTTCAACAACAATCACTACAATCTGTGCTTGAATTACCTGAAAACCTCTAAAAACAAATTAGCTATATTAGCTAATTTCAACCTAATATCATTAGAATATAAACGTATTATTAATTCAAAAAACTAATTTGCGAATTTGCGGTAAATTTTAAATACCCTGTTTACAAATGCTACTACAGCAGCAAAAAAATGAACTACAAAGAATCCTTACATAATCCAATTTTCGAAATCATCTCTCAAGCTTCAAAAGAATTGAATGTTGACAGCTATGTCATTGGCGGTTTTGTGAGAGATTTAATTTTAGAACGTGATTTTAAAAAAGATATCGACATCGTTGCTGTAGGCAGCGGAATCGAATTAGCCTTAAAAGTATCTGATTTACTGCCTAAAAAACCAAAAGTTCAGGTTTTTAAAACCTATGGTACGGCCATGCTTCGATTTGAAGATACTGAAATCGAATTTGTAGGTGCCCGAAAAGAATCTTATACACAGGACAGCAGAAATCCAATTGTGGAAAACGGAACGCTGGAAGACGATCAGAACCGACGTGATTTTACCATTAATGCATTAGCATTATCACTAAGTGAAAACAATTTTGGTGAATTACTGGATCCTTTCAATGGTCTGCAGGATATGAAAAATAAAATTCTGAAAACACCACTGGATCCGGATATTACTTTTTCTGATGATCCGTTACGAATGATGCGCGCCATAAGATTTGCAACACAATTAAATTTTGAAATAGAAGAAAATTCGCTTCAGTCTATTGCAAAAAACGCAGAGCGTATCAAAATCATTTCCGGAGAACGTATTGTTGATGAACTGCATAAAATCCTGGCTACAGATAAACCGTCGACAGGTTTTTTACATTTATACAAAACAGGTCTTTTAGACCTATTAATCCCTGAATTAACTGCTTTAAACCAGGTAGAAGAAATTGAAGGACAAACCCACAAAAATAATTTTTACCACACCCTTGAGGTTGTTGACAATATTTGCCCTAATACAGATGATGTCTGGCTACGCTGGGCTGCACTCTTGCACGATATTGGTAAAGCACCCACTAAGCGTTTCAACAAAAAACAAGGATGGACTTTTCACGGGCATGAATTTTTAGGTGGAAAAATGGTCAAAAAACTATTTGAACGATTACACATGCCTTTGAACCAAAAAATGAAATTTGTACAAAAAATGGTAGTCATGAGTTCACGCCCTATTGTTTTATCTCAAGATATTGTAACTGATTCGGCGGTTCGCAGACTGGTTTTTGACGCCGGTGAAGATGTTGAAAACTTAATGACACTCTGTGAGGCTGACATTACCACTAAAAACCCTGCAAAATTCAGAAAATACCATAAAAACTTCGAAATTGTCCGAAGAAAAATCGTTGAAGTAGAAGAGAAAGATTCTGTTCGAAATTTTCAACCGCCTATTTCGGGAGAAGAAATTATGGAAATTTTTGATATTAAACCATCCCGGGAAATTGGTATTTTAAAAGAAGCTGTAAAAGAAGCTATTTTAGAAGGTGAAATCCCAAATGAATATGATGCCGCTTATGAGTTTGTGCTAAAAAGAGCTAAAAAGCTCGGACTGGAAAAAGTCACAAAATAGCTAAATTACAAAGTTTAAAGAATAAAAAAACATTCCGTTCGTTTAACTAAACAAAACCGAATGTTCAAAATGTAAAGTACAAAATGAGAAAAGAGAATAAACCCGTTATTATCTGGCTACTTTCCGGCTGTGTATTAATTTTTATAATGGTAATAGTAGGCGGCATTACCAGATTGACCAATTCCGGCTTATCTATGACCGACTGGCATCTGATTACTGATACACTTCCACCGCTTACAGAAGCTAAATGGCACGAAGCTTTTGAGCAATATAAAAAATTCCCCGAGTATCAAAAAATCAATATTCACAATGATTTTACCATCGATGATTATAAATACATTTATTTCTGGGAATGGTTTCACCGTTTTATAGGCCGTGCCATCGGAATGGTATTTATCATTCCTTTTATCTATTTTTTAATCAAAAAAAGACTGGATAAAAGCACTATTAAAAAATGTATCATTCTACTTTTATTGGGAGGATTACAAGGTTTTTTTGGATGGTTTATGGTAAAAAGCGGACTAATCGACAATCCGGATGTCAGCCATTTCAGACTGGCATTACATCTTACTACTGCATTTATTACATTTGCTTATACCTTTTGGGTAGCCTTAGATTTAATTTATCCTGTTAAAAGAAATATTGAAAAATCGCTTCGCAAAATAGCCCGATACGCTTTGTTTTTTCTGCTATTACAAATTATTTACGGTGGTTTTGTTGCAGGATTAAATGCTGGATTAATTCACAATCACTGGCCTTTGATGAGTGATGGACAGTTTATACACGACAGTGTTTTTCTGGAACAGGATAACCTTCTTTTAAGTTTTACCGAAGGCAAGAGTGGTGTGCAGTTTGTCCACCGGACACTGGCATATGTTGTAGTAGGAATGATGTTGTACTTATACATTGAAAGCAGAAAATATATTTTAGATTTCAATCAGAAAAAAGGTATCTTATTATTAGTTTTTCTTGTTTTTGTACAATTTGCCCTTGGAGTATTTACTTTACTTTACGGAGTACCGTTATGGCTTGGACTAATCCATCAGGTGAATGCTTTTTTCCTGTTATCAGCAATGGTATATAGTTTGCACAGATTATCTAAATAAAGAGGAAAATTGATTATATTTACCCCGACTATATTGTCTTATTTCCTGTTTCTTTTTTATAATGTCTAAACTCGCTGCCCAAGATAAATTTATAGATTTATCCGATTACGGAAGACCTCTGGGAAAATTGCTTGCCATTTCATTAAAAAACACCCGGTTTACCCCTATTCATGTCACTGTTTTATTTGGTATTTCTGGCGTTTTAGGAATTTATTGTATATTAAACAATCATTATGTTCTCGCAGGATTTTTTATCCTATTAAAATCTATTATTGATGCAGCCGACGGAGAATTAGCCCGAATAAAAAACACGCCGTCCTACAGTGGAAGGTATCTGGACAGTATTTTTGACATCATCCTGAACTTTTTGTTTTTCATAACTATTTGCTACGTTTCTGCTACCTCTTTATGGTTAACCCTAGTATCTTTTTGTTGCATCCAGTTACAAGGCACTTTATACAATTATTATTATGTAATTTTAAGAACCAAATCAATTGGTGGTGATTCGACAAGTAAAATTTTCGAATACAAATCACCTAAGGCGCTTCCGGGAGAAAGCCAGAAATCCGTTGATTTCCTCTTTCAGATTTACACTTTAGTTTACGGAATTTTTGACAAAATCATCCATGCTTTAGATCCCGAGGCTTACAAAGTAAAAACCTTCCCTAACTGGTTCATGACATTCGTTTCCCTGTACGGACTAGGGTTTCAATTATTACTGATTGCCGTATTACTACCATTAGGCTGGATAGAAATAATCATTCCCTTTTTTATTAGCTATTCCTTATTCATTTTTGTTTTAATAGGAATCCGCAGAATTTACATTAAATAAAAAAAGAGTAAAAACGGCATGCTTTTACTCTTCTTTACACAATTACAACTTGTATTATTTTTTTGTTTTAATTGAACAACCTATTGCTTTTGTAACTTCCGGTGATGGTGTTTCTCCTTTTTCTAATGCAGCAATAGCATTTTCAAGGTATTTTTCTTTTACATCAGCCGCACTGTCTACATTATCATCTATCGCTCCAATATATTTTACAACACGGTTTTTATCCAGTAAAAAGGCATGAGGCGTCTTTGTAGCTCCGTATTGTGGATAAATCTTTTGTCCCTCATCAAAAAGATAAGGAAATGCAAATCCTTTCTCCTTAGCTCTTACTTTCATTAATTCAAAGCTATCTTCCGGTTGAGCAACAGGATCATTAGGATTAATTGCCAGCAAAATATATCCTTTAGACTTATACTTTTTAGCTAAATCATTAATTCTGTCTTCATATTTTATAGCAAAAGGACAATGATTACAGGTAAAAACTACAATATAACCTTTGGCATTTTTATAATTAGCCATGCTATACATTTTGCCATCAACTGACTTTAACTTAAAATCAGTAGCAGTGTCCCCAATTTTATATGCGGATGGTGCTTTTGAAGTAAAAGCTGCCATACAAAAGACAGCGACAAATAACAGAATAGGAGATAAAATTTTCATAGTTCAAAATTGTTAGTTAATATTCGAATTCACAAATTGGTTTAATTCTTCATAGCTGGTAAACATCTTTTCTACAAATACTTTTTTACCATTTTTCACAATCAAAGTTGCCGGTATAGAACCTGACCAGTCTTTATCCACAGTGGGCAACCAACTATTATAATCCTTATCCGTTAGTAAAACCACCTCTGACTTGATAGCTTTCTTTTTTATAAAAGGCAACAATTTTGATTCATATTGATTCTTAAAATCCAGACTGACAAGCACTACTTTTACTTTTTTATTTTCTGAATTGAGTTGTTCAAAATGCGGTAATTCCTGCACACATGGAGCACACCAGGTAGCCCAAAAATTAACCACATAAGTCGTGTTTTCATCATTCAAAACTGTCTTTTCGATATCAGCATAATGATCAAAAACTGCTACTTTCTGAGCCTGTATCTGAACAGAAAAAAGAAACATAAAAGCTCCTAAAATACACCATTTCATATTAGTTATTTTTTAAATTATCAATCGAACGAATTTACAATCTTTAAACTGTTTTCCTCTCTCAATTAACATAAAATTATTACTGAGTCTTACGAAAAAAAGTTTCTACTTATGGTAAAAAAGAGTCTTTTTAATAAGTCAAAAACGTCATTATTAAGACCCAAAATTCAGCCTGAAAAGCATCCAAAAAACGAACCAAATCCGGAGCATTTTCACAGATGGAATTCATTCCAAAAACACACTCCAAAAACAACGAAAAAACAACGAAAAAACAACCCCAAAAAACTTCAAAAAAACTACCCAAAAATACTCTTGATTTTTCAGATTTTCTATCCCCTAAAAAATTAAAATCTTTTTCAAAATTGGAATTAAAACTAAAATTCAAAAAAACTAAATCGAAAATTTCAGCAACAAAAATCCTTAATTAAAAAATCTGATTTCATTTTAAGTCTGCAAAAAAACACCTTTTTTGAAGTAAAAATTCACTCGAAATAAAACTATAAAAAAGCTTGTTATTACAAACAACAAAACATATTTTTACAAATCATAACTTTAAAACTAAACAAGAATTTTAAATTCTTCAAAAAATGTCAAACATTTTCAGATTCACTCACAAAACCTTATAAAAATACTTTAAAATACAGAAAAAAGAACCATAGAAATAATCTATACAATTAATTCAAAAAATTAAAATCCAGACTTTTATATAAAAACATTTAAACCAAAAAATCAATATATACAATTTTAGTCCTTCAAGAACACAAAACCAAACCAACAACCAACAAATCCACAAAAAAACCTTTATTATTAAATTAAAATAACACTATTTACTTAAACTAAAACTTTAAACAAAAAACAAAGCTTTTTCTTTCCCAAAAAACACCTTCAATTTCACTCCTTTTTTCACTACCAAATTTTAGTTAAAAAAAACATTTTGCACTTACACTGCAGGTATAAAAAAAAATAGTCTTTGCAGCATTAGAACACATTTACATTTTTATCCTATATTTACAAGAAGCAAAATCACTTTAAAAAAGAGAACTAACCCACCCCTTTTTTCAATACATTTTTGCATTAAAAAACCAAAGAAAAAGAAGCCCCTTTTTTGATCAAAATAAACACTCAAAAACTGCCTTAAACAACGTTAAAAAAACACATCAAAAAGCATGAAAACGGAGAAAGAAAAAATGATTGACGGAGACTATTATTTAGCAGGTGATACTACACTTGTAAAAGACCGAAGAAGAGCTAAAAATTTATTACACAGACTAAACGTAACCGAATACCGATTAACCAAAAAAGCAAAAGAAATTTTAAAAGAACTGATTCCAAATGCAGGTTCCAATTTATATATAGAACCTCCTTTTCATTGCGATTACGGATACAACATTTTTTGCGGAGAAAATGTGTATTTCAATGTCAATTGTGTGGTGCTGGATTGCAGCACAGTCACCATTGGTTCAAATGTATTTTTTGCTCCCGCCGTACAACTTTATACTGCCACTCACCCGCTCGATGCTGAGCTTAGAAAAACACTTGAAAATGCATTACCTATAACCATAGGAGACGATTGCTGGATAGGTGGCAATTCGGTAATTTGTCCCGGTGTAACTATTGGTAAAGGGTGCGTCATCGGAGCCGGATCAGTTGTAACCAAAAACATCCCTGACAATTCACTTGCTGTTGGCAATCCCGCCAAAGTAATTCGGAAATTAAATCAATAATTAAAGATGCTGCAATTAAAACACATACATCACATTGCTATCATTTGTTCTGATTATAAAAAATCAAAACAATTTTATACTGAGATTCTTGGTCTGAAAATTATTCGGGAAGTATTCCGCCACGAACGGCAATCCTACAAACTGGATTTAGCACTGAATGACAATTATTGTATTGAATTGTTTTCTTTTCCTAATCCACCTGCCAGACCTTCAATGCCGGAAGCATGCGGATTACGTCATTTGGCTTTTGCTGTAAAAAACCTCGAACAGACTGTTGCTTTTCTCAAATCAAAAGACATTACTTCAGAAACCATTCGCACAGATGAATTTACGGGTAAACGATTTACATTCATAGCCGACCCTGACCTTTTACCTATTGAATTTTACGAGCTTTAACTTCTTAATTTAGTTCATTTCTAAACCTGAAAAAACTCAGATTAATGAACTCTCTCATTGTAAAATCTTATCATTAATACCAATCAAAAAACAGATATTAGATGTTTTTCTATAGTTAAAAAAAACTTGTTTTTTGTTGCGAAAACGCAGGTTTTTGTTTTTTTTACATAATTTTGCCGTTCAATAAAGATTTCAAGTAATGAAAACTACCGCACAAATTAAAAAAAACTATCAACTTATTAAATTCCAAAAACTTGTAATCGTCTCTCTTTTAATTGGTTTTCTCTCTGCTCTTTTAGGAATAAGTTTAAAAAAAATGACCGAATATTATGAAGAGATATTCTTTCATCAGGCTGATAGCAATCCGTTATTCTTACTTTTATTTCCCATATTTGGTTTATCTGTAATTTACTTTTTAAGACTGTATTTATTTAAGAAAAAAGAAAACAAAGGGATTAAAGAAGTTTTTGAAAGTACTCATTCAAAAACAAAAAATTTACCCTCTTATAAAATTCCGTCCCACACGATAAACGGATTACTGACAGTTATTTTTGGCGGATCAACCGGAATAGAAGTTTCTACCGTAGTTGCTACAGCTACAATAGGATCAGTAGCACATCAAAAAGAGAATGTTTTTCGTCAGTACAAAACAGAGTTAATTTGTGCCGGAGTTGCAGCAGGAATTACCGCTTTATTCAGCAGTCCAATCGCAGGGATTTTATTTGCACTCGAAGTAATTTCCCGAAAAGTAACCCGTGCCTTTGTTATTGCAAATCTGATTGCAGTTTCCATCGCTTTTGGGTTATTAACTCTTTTAAAAGAAGAATCTTTATTTTCAGTTGCTGTTACAACCTGGCATTTAAGAGCCATTCCTTACTTTATTTTACTTGGAATTCTGGCAGGAATCAATTCGGTTTATTTAACAAAATGTGTGTTGTTTTTTAAATCCCGATTTGCAAAAATCGAAACACATTACTACAAAATCATAATTGGTTCAGCTATTTTAAGCATTTCACTTTTTATATTTCCTCAATTGTATGGTGAAGGATATCATGCCATAAAAGAAATCATGAATTCTAATAATGAAATCCCTCTGACTTTTACATTGGCTTTTACATTTTTAAGCATTTTACTTTTAAAACCAATTGTAACTTCGATTACACTTGCATCTGGAGGTGATGGCGGTGTTTTTGCACCCAGCTTATTTATTGGTGCTTTTTTAGGTATTTTAGTCGCTTCGGTATTAAATACTTTTTTTGACACCCAAATCATTCCGGTTAATTTTATGATTATTGGTATGGCAGCTGTTTTAAGTGCCAGTATCCATGCTCCGTTTACCGCTATCTTTTTGGTTTGCGGACTCACCAATAATTACACCTTGTTTTTTCCAATATTAGCTGCGTGCTTAATCTCTAAATATACCGCCAAAATGATTTACCCTGACACGGTCTATACATTTGTTCCAAGTATTTAAATTTACAACTCATGCCTACTCGCAAAATTAAACGCGGATACCGCAAAACCCGATACATTTTATACAAAGAAACCCTGATAGATTACAAAGAGCAATTTTGGTCTTTTCTGGGCTCTTTCATAGGTATCGGTCTTATCTCTTATTTTCAAAACCTGAGTTTCTCTCATCAGGAC
Source organism: Flavobacterium sp. ARAG 55.4 (assembly GCF_051846875.1). NCBI lineage: Bacteria > Pseudomonadati > Bacteroidota > Flavobacteriia > Flavobacteriales > Flavobacteriaceae > Flavobacterium > Flavobacterium sp. ARAG 55.4. The sequence goes on from NZ_JBPYCT010000003.1 coordinate 47,446, forward strand.
GTTATTTATCTTATTGGTTCTTTTGGAGCGTCAAGCGTTTTGGTTTATGGAATTATTGAAAGTCCGTTTTCGCAACCCCGAAATCTTATTGGAGGTCACGTAATTTCGGCTTTCATTGGTGTCTCAGTAAATCTTTTATTTCCGGATGCCATTTATATCGCTGCTCCATTAGCTGTTTCGCTATCCATCGTATTCATGCAGATAACTAAAACATTGCATCCACCCGGAGGTGCAACTGCCTTAATTGCTATTATTGGAACGGATAAAATTAAAGAATTGGGCTATTGGTACGTAGTATCTCCTGTATTAACCGGTGTTTTAATCCTGTTTTTTACTGCTTTGATTTTTAACAACATGACCTCCAGCCGTAAGTATCCTGCTCACAGCACTTACCATAAGCGATACCAGAGAATCATTCAGCGCCTCAGACGAAATAAGTAATTCACAATCAAAACTATCGTGGTTTGTTTATAAAAATTCACAAATCGCATTGGGATTAAAAAGGATTAAATGTACCTTTGATTTTTATAAAAACAACGATTATGGTTTATAAATTTAGAGTAATCTTAGACGCAGAAGAAGATATTTTCAGAGATATCGCGATATTAGATGATGATACTTTAGAAGATTTACACAATGCTATCTTCAATTCCTTTGGGTTTGACGGTATGGAAGTCGCTTCTTTTTACACCTGTGATGAAACCTGGAATCAGGAAGATGAAATTTCGCTTTTTGACACCGGCGATGTTCCCGGCGAACAAAAAATCATGAGTGATTATAAACTTTCGGATATTCTGGATAAAGAAAACACTAAAATCATTTATGTGTATGATTTTATTAATATGTGGACTTTTTTAGTGGAACTTGCCGCAATTGAAGAACAAACAGCAGGAGCTATTTATCCTGAAACATTATTTTCGCACGGAGAAATGCCCGACGAAGCTTTAGAAAAAAACTTCGAAGCAGAAAATGCTGATGATTTTTATGACGAATTTGAAGATGGTCTTGACGAAGATGACATGGATATGTTTGAAGGAGACGACAGTTATGAAGATTATGGCTTTGAAGAAAATTGGAATTAGTTTTTAAAGTCGCTGAGATGCTGAGTCGCTGAGATGCTGAGTTTTTAGTATTGTAAATTATTGAAATATAAGTTTTTAATTAGACAAAAACAATAACTTAGAAGCTCAGAAACTTACAACTTAGAAACTTCAATAAAAATGAGCAACTTTAGAAAACTATTAGTTTGGCAAAAAGCCATGTTGTTAACAACAAAAATTTACACTGAAACAAAAAAATTTCCAAAAGAAGAAGTTTTTGGTTTAACCTCTCAATTAAAAAGAAGTAGTATTTCAATTCCTAGCAATATTGCCGAAGGACTTGGAAGGGATAGCAACAATGAACTCATTAGATTTCTTAATATTGCTGTAGGTTCTTTATTTGAATTACAGACTCAACTAGAGATTGCAAAAAACATCAGCTATTTAAGCGAAGAAAAATTTAACAACTTATATGAGGATAGCCGAGAAGTAGAAAGAATGTTAATTGCATTTCTGAAAAAAATAAAAGGAAGCAACTAAAATCTTAGAAACTTAGAAACTTAGTCTCTTAGAAACTCTAAAAAAAATGATCAACTTATTCAACACGCACATCGAGACGCTTTCTATTCACAGAGTAGGAAACAAAAGCCGAAATGAAGCTATCTTTTTATCTGAGCAACCTTACAGCTTACAAGATGAAATTGTTCCGCTTATAAAAGAATTTTTCTTTAAACCTTTTAGAGAAAAAGAAGAAAATTATTTTCAATTTGCTCACGAAGTTGATTTGGATTATAATGACATGTATAAGTATGCAACTGAAATTTTTGATAATCCCGGCAATTTGCATGAGGTTTCTAAAAATATTACGAAGCATTTATTTGAGCAGTCTAATCATCCGCACATTAAAAACGGAGAAGTTTATGTTACTTATTTAACCAATATCAATATTGATAACAATGTAGTTGATGCTATTGGTGTTTTTAAAAGTGAGCTGCAAAGTGATTTTTTACAATTTGAAGAAAAAGGATCTAATCTGGAAATGATTCTGCAACAAGGAATCAACCTGAATAAATTAGACAAAGGCTGCTTGATTTTTAATCATAAAAAAGAAGAAGGATACAAAATACTTACTATTGACAGCAACCGCTATGATGCCCGTTACTGGTTAGAACATTTCTTATCTGTTGATGCTTTTGAAGATGAAAATTTTATCACAAAAAAATATTTGAAATTCTGTCAAAATTTTGCCAAAGATGTTGTTTTTCCTGCTGAAGACAAAAAAGAAGAAGTCATGTTTATGAACCGCTCTGTGAATTACTTTGCAAAAAATGATCAGTTTGAAGAACAAAACTTTTTAAATGAGGTTTTAGACAATCCTGATTTAATTCCTGAATTTAAAAATTATAAAGTTGACAAAGGGGAAAAATACAGTATTGAGGACGTAACTTCATTCCCAATTGCCAATGCTGCTGTTAGTGATGCCCGAAAATCAATCAAAAACGTCATCAATCTTGATACTAATATCCAGATTAAAATGGATTTTATCAATCCGGAAAGTGCGGAAAAATTTGTAGAAAAAGGCTGGGACGAAGAAAAACAAATGTATTATTACTTAGTTTATTTTAATAAAGAACAAAAATCTTAATTTGTCACAGACCATTCATTATCTCCAATTATTTCAATAGTTGGAGATTTTTTTTACTCAAAAACAAAAGCTAAAAACTTACAAATACATAAAATAAATGCATTTTATCGACTTTTTAAGTAGTTTTACCTATAATTAGATATTTTTATCATCCTAAATAGAAATTAAGCTAATCTACTTATGTATTTATGGAAATAAAAAAAGCTTTTATCAGTAAAAGAATTTTATGCGCCGTATTTGGACACAAAATTATTACTTCAAAAAAGATTACCAGTCATTTAAAGGAATACCAGTGCACCACTTGCAAAATGGAATTAACGAATGATGAAAAAGGCGGTATTACCTTCCTGACTCCTGAACTAAAAGAAATAAATGATGCCTTAGAAACTTTCTGTCAAAAAAAGCTCTCTCTTAAACAACACTAAATAATAGGTTTCTAAAAGCTTTTCAAATAAGTTAATTCACTATTTTTGTATACTAAATAAAACAAAAAAAATGAATCATCTTTTATTTAAAGAGAGTCCTTTTAAAACCATCATTTCTTTTCACAAACTCATTGAGTCCTTAGAAGAAATTGCACTGTCAGACGTTGACTACCGCTCAAATTATGCTAAATCATTACTAAAAGAAATTGATGCTGTTCCGGAGTTAAAAACCGGAATTGAAGATTTTTCAATCATTCAGAATAATAAAAAAATTATTAGAAACCTACTCGCTGATTTATTTCCCACAGCATTAACTAATAATGAAATTAAAGCCGTTACCATTCCGTTTCAGAATATCACTTTTAATTATACCAGACGATTTAAAAAAATAATTAAAAATGCAGGAGAATTTGACCTGACCATACAGGATTTTAATGAAGAGCATTTTTATGTTCTAAGCTGTATTTTAATTTTAAATGAATATTACAATCAAGAATTTGATTATAATAAACCCTTATTTTATGATATTCCGGACGCAAACGGAATCATAAAGCATTACCGAATTCTTTACAATGCTGATTTTATAGAAATTTATCCTTCGGAAAAAGCGCTTCCGTTAAGCCCTGAAGAAATTGATGAACTAATGGATAATTTTGACAATTTGGCTTTATGGAAAGAAAAATTTCCTCCAGAAAGCTGGATTTTAAAAGGATTCGGAATCATCAGCTTATTTGATGCTACTAAAGAAAGTGCTATTTCTAACCTAAAAACGAATCTTTTAAAGCGATACAAGGAACCGAAAGACAACATTACTTCTGAAAGTATTTTTAAATCTTTTTTTAAAATTCCCGACTTAAGAATAGGAATCAGTATTTATAATGAAGAAGAGAACAAGTTTACTAAACTGCCTTTTGAAAAAGCCAATATCGGAAGTTTTATTCTTCAGAATAAAGATGAAATGGAGTGCTGTAGTACCGTTCTGGGATTTTCTCTGGACAAACTGCTGAAGGAAAAAGAAACAATTTCTATTTCAAATGTAACTGCTTTTGGTACAATTCCCGGTAACGAAAATTTTGCAAAACTATTATCAGAGCAAAACATTCAAAGCTGTATTTTTACTCCTGTTGTTAAAGACTCTAAATTATTAGGAATTATAGAACTGGTTTCGGCTACACCACGGCAATTAAACAGTATAAATGCTAATAATTTAAAATTAATTCTGCCTAGTATCATTAACACACTGGAACGCTACAATACTGAGTTACAAAATCAGATAGAAGCCATTATTCAAAGAGAGTATACTGCAATTCATTCCAGCGTTTACTGGAAATTTAAAGCCGAAGCCCAAAAATATTTATATGTCGGGACCTCTAACAAGGAACATACTTTTAAAGAAATTGTTTTTAAAGAAGTATATCCTTTATATGGACAGATAGACATTAAAGGTTCTTCTGAACACCGAAATAATACTGTAAAAGAGGATTTAAAAAATCAGTTATTCAGTATTATTTCAATTTTCGAAAATTCAGCTTTTCTTAACAAACTGCCGCTGTCTGAGCAACGAAAATTTGAATTACATTCTTACGTAAAAGAATTAGAGAAAGAATTAAAAGCGGATACCGAACAACAAATTCAAAATTATATTGAAAAAGAAATTCATCCTATATTGATGAATTCCAGAGTTAGTGACAGCGACCAGGAATTTATAAATGCCTATTTTGAAGATTTAGACCCTAAAACCAAACTTTTTTATCATGCCCGAAAAAAGTTTGATGATGCAATGGGAATGATCAATAAAAAGATGGCAGTAGTTTTAGATTACGAACAAATGGAGGCTCAAAGCATTTTTCCGCATTATTACGAACGTTTTAAGACGGATGGTGTGGAACATAACTTATACATTGGTGCTTCAATTGCTCCTAAACAACCATTTAACACCTTATATTTAAACAACTTGAGATTATGGCAGCTGCAAACTTTGTGCAAAATGGAGTTAGAGCATCACCGCCTGAAAAAAACGTTGCCTTATGAGTTAGATGTAAGTTCGTTAATACTGGTTTTCAGCTCCCCTATTTCTATCAGATTCAGAATGGATGAAAAGCGTTTTGATGTTGACGGAACCTACAATGCACGTTACGAAGTGGTAAAAAAACGCATTGACAAAGCGCATATTAAGGGAACCCGGGAAAGAATAACCCAACAAGAAAAAATCACTATTGTTTATTCGCATCAGTCTGAAGAAACGGAATATTTAAAATACATTAAATTTCTACAATTCAAACAAATACTGGAACCCACAATTGAACAATTTGAAGTGGAACAACTACAAGGCGTTTATGGTCTAAAAGCTATCCGAATAAAAGTGATGAATACCGATGCAAATTTAGACAGTCAATATTCATACAAAGAATTACTGGAAACGTTGCACTAGATTCTGGTTGCATTAAATGCAAGAAAAAAGGCAAAGAATGAAATAATGATTCCTACCATAAAAATATTATAAGTTGTACGTAATAGTTTATATTTTTTTTCCAGAACAATTCCTAAAAAGTATAAATCCTTAATCATGGAATTGTATAAATACTGATTGTCTTTCATCATTTCATTCATCGCCCATTCATACTCGTCCAAAGGCATTTTGTAAAAATTACCAAAAAATAATAAATTGACTTTTCGGTCTTCGATATCTTTTCTGGTAAATGTACCGCTGGTAACTTTTGGGCGGGTAGAAAGTATCGCAAAAATGATAGATACTACGCTAAAAGTAAGCATAATAAAAGTAGGAATTACTAAATGTGCATTACTGGGGCTGTCTAATTTAGGAACAATAGTAGACAATGCGATTGAAATAATAATGGCATTTACAGATAATAAAATATTGGCTTTACTGTCTGCAATCCCACTTAAACGGGTATGATTGCTTAATGTAATTCTAAACAGTGTATCAATCCCACGATCCGGTTTTGCAATTTTATTTTTGTTTTTCTTATCTTTTTTTGGAGTAATTTCTTCGCTGTTTTTTTCCATATTTTCTATTCGTGCACGTATCAAATTTACATTTTTTTCTTTCAATGCTTCCCAATTTTCTTTTGCGTAATCAGTATAATAGCGGTGGCATTGCGTAAGCATATCTAAATTTTCTTTAGCCCATTCTAAATCTGAAACATTTTTACCTCTTACATACTTCCATTCTGTTCTTAAAAGTTCGCATCTGTCGCAATAATTTTTAGTGGTAAAATGATAAAAATCGGCATCTTTTATTATTTTTTCAAGAGTATTTTTAGGCTCATAATGATACAATGTCGCTCTGATAAGAGCACTTACCTGAGCGATATATTCAGGTGTTTTTTGTTTGTTTTTTAAAAATTCAGCAGCAATAACAATACTATTATCCTCATGGTTTTCAAAGCCATACACATAGCCTGTGTCATGAAACCAGGCTGCTATTATAAGGATTTCAATCTCTTCATTATTGCATTTTTCTTTTTCAGAAAGTATTTTTACAGCCTTAACCACATCAAAAGTATGGTTAAAATTATGGTAAATAAATGAATCAGATAGTTTATCTTTGAGTAAATTAGAAACAAAATCTTGTACTTCTTCAATAAAGCCCATAAGTGAATTTTTATACTACTAAATTATGAAATTGTTTTTGGATATGCATTTCTTCAAAATTAAAATATTTTTTTATGCAATCATCGCTTCTTTAATTATTACATCCTGTGCCACACATAAGATACAATTGGGAAGTGATATAAAAGAAAATCCAGGTATAAACGACAAACACCTATCTGAAATTGCACACCGCTTTTTTTTAATTGGTGATGCCGGAAACGCTGATCAGGAAAAAGCTCAGAAAATTCTAAATTCTTTAAATCAGCAATTACAGGAATCTGATAAAAATGCTACATTATTGTTTCTTGGCGATAATATTTATCCAAAAGGAATGCCTGATAAAAAAGATAAAAAAGACTATGCTACCGCAATAGGTAAATTAACTGACCAACTGGATATTTCTAAAAACTTTAAAGGTAAAACTATTTTTATTCCCGGTAATCACGACTGGTATTCCGGTATTAAAGGATTAAAACGTCAGGAAGATATAGTCAACAGCTACCTTGATGAAAAAAAAGCATTCCTTCCGGCAGACGGCTGCCCTATTGATGATAAAAAAATAAACGATCAGCTGTGTCTTATTACTATTGACAGTCAATGGTTTTTAGAAAACTGGGATAAAATACCAACTATAAATGATAATTGCACGATAAAAACGCGTGAAGGTTTTTTTGAAGAGTTAGAAAGTATTTTAAATAAAAATCAGGACAAAACTATAGTAATAGCTATTCATCATCCGTTAATGAGTAATGGAACTCACGGAGGACAGTTTTCTCTTGAAAAACAGCTATTCCCCTTAGAGCAAAAAATCCCTTTGCCTGTTGTGGGTTCGTTTATTAATTTTTTAAGAAAAACATCCGGAATTAGTCCACAGGATTTACAGAACAAACAATATCAGACTTTAGTAAAAAGAGTTAAAACACTTTTACAAAACCAAAATAATGTAATCGTAGTTTCTGGACACGATCATAATTTACAATACATCGAAAATGAAAATATCAAACAGATTATCAGTGGTGCGGGATCAAAATCCGAAGCTGCAAGAGCTGTTTATCCAAATGATTTTTCTTATGGTAAAAATGGATATGCTGTTTTAACAGTTTACAAAAATGGTACATCCGTAGTTACCTATTATGGCATAGAAAACAATCAAACCAAAGTACTTTTTGAAAAAACAGTAAGTAAACCAGAAAACAAGATTACGGAACAATACCCGGAGACTTTTTCAAACCGTACAAAAGCTGCTGTTTATACCGAAAAAATGACCACTAAAAGCGGATTTCATAATTTTCTTTTTGGCAAACATTATCGGGGATATTACAGCCGTTTGATTGACGTTCCTGTGGTGACCTTAGATACTCTCCATGGAGGCTTAATTCCCGTAAGAGCCGGAGGAGGGCATCAGTCAAGATCATTACGTCTTGAAGATGCTAAGGGAAAAGAATATGTAATGCGTGCTTTAAAAAAGAGCGTAAGCCGTTTTTTACAAAGTGTTGCTTTTAAAGATCAATATGTTGAAGAGGAGTTTACCAATACGTTTGCGGAAAACTTTCTATATGATTTTTACACTACCTCTCACCCTTACACTACTCTGGCAGTAGGCAATTTAGCAGATGAAATCGGAGTTTTCCATAGCAATCCTAAACTTGTTTATATTCCGAAACAAAACAGATTAGGTGAATTCAATACCGATTTTGGTGATGAATTATATTTTGTAGAAGAAAGGCCTTCAGACAGTCAAAAAGAACTCAGCAGTTTTGGTAAATCAGAAGCTATAATAGGAACAGATGATTTATTAAAAAACCTGCAAAAGGATGAAAAATATACTGTTGATGAAAACGAATATATCAAAGCAAGGTTGTTTGACATGCTCATTGGTGACTGGGACAGGCATTATGACCAATGGCGCTGGGCTGAGTATAAAGCAGGTGATAAAATAATTTACAAACCTATTCCCCGCGACCGCGATCAGGCATTTTCTAAATATGACGGAACATTGCTATCCCTTTTAATGAATATTCCGGCGCTTCGTCATATGCAAAGTTTTAAAAATGATATTAAAAATGTAAAATGGTTCAACAGAGAACCTTATCCTCTGGATTTAGCTTTATTAAAAGAATCCGGAGAAAAAGAATGGACAGCACAAGCTCAATTTATTCAGGATCACTTAAGTGACGAAAGCATTGATGCGGCTTTTAGGAATTTACCCGAAGAAGTCCGGGATGAAACTATTGCTTCGATTCAAGAAAAATTAAAACACCGAAAAAAACAATTAATTACTTATGCCGGTCAATACAATAAAGTATTACAAAAAACGGCTCTTATCGTGGGAACAAACAAAGAAGATGAATTCCTGATCCATTCTCCTTCTAAAAATGAAGTTGAAATAACTGTAAACCGAATTAAAAAAGATGGAAGAGAACTGGTTTTCCAAAAAACATTTAACCGTCATGAAACAAAAAACATCTGGATTTACGGTTTAGATGATGATGATCTTTTTGATTTTCAGGGTTCTCAAAAAACACCCATAAAGATAAAAATGATTGGGGGACAAAATAATGACCAATACACAATAACTAATGGTAAAAACATTCATATCGTTGATTTTAAATCAAAAAAGAACACTTTTGATACTGATTCAAGAACCCGAATTTTACTGACTGATGATTATAAGACAAACTTTTATAATTATGAAAAACCTAAATACAATGCTTTTTCCGGTTTACCCTCAATAGGTTTTAATCCTGATGACGGTGTCAAACTTGGGATTATCGCGAATTACACAGTGAATCACTTTAAACAAAACCCCTATACTTTCAAACATACTTTAAATGCAAATTATTATTTTGCTACTGACGGTTTTGAATTAGGGTATCATTTAGATATTCCAAAACTAATTGGTCAGTGGAATTTTGGTTTTGACAGCCAGTTTACCAGTCCCAATTTTGCCATCAATTATTTTGGTTATGGAAATAATACGGCCAATACAGATGAACTAAATGGAATGGATTACAACCGAGTTCACATTCGAATATTAAAATTTGCACCAAAAATAGAAAAAAAAGGACGCCTTGGAAGTTATATTAATTTTCAGTTTGCTTATGAAAATTTTGATGTCGAAAAAACAGAAAACCGATTTATTGCCATTCCGAATGCTATAAATCCTGAAATTTTTAAACAGCAACAATTTGCAGGAGCAACTGTAGCATATGGATATGAAAATTATGATAATGCTTCACTCCCTTCTATGGGAATGGGATTTATGGTTGCTGCTAACTGGACAATGAATCTTGATAATAACAAACAAAATTTTCCAAAATTAGAATCAAAAATCAATTTCAATCATAAAATTGATCATCAGGGCAATATTGTATTTGCCACATTAGTAAAAGGAAAAGCTATTTTGAACAATAATTTCGAATTTTATCAGGCGGCCGCATTAGGAGGCGATTATGATTTAAGAGGTTTTAGAAACCAACGTTTTATAGGAAATCAGTCTTTTTTTCAAAGTAGTGACATCCGTTTTACTATCGGAAAAATAAAAAACAGCATTATCCCAATGTCTTATGGTCTTTTTGGCGGATATGATTACGGAAGAGTCTGGCTCGACGGAGAAGATTCTAATAAATGGCATCAATCTGCAGGTGGTGGTTTATGGCTCAACGGGATTAATACCGTAACGGCAAGATTAAGCTATTTTAAAAGTGCTGATGATAAAGCCCGAATTGCTTTTGGACTGGGGTTTGGGTTTTAATTGAAACGAAATTCATAAACCTTGCCCCCTATTTTTTTCGTCTTTTCATCGGCTATTAAAAGGGTTTTTGAATCTTTGAAACAAATCGCTTCTTTTTGAGAAAAATGCCCCAAAGGGATTGCCTTTACATTTCCTTCAAAAAAATTGTCGGATTGAAAATTTTCGAAAATCCATATTTGGCTATGACTCAACAAAACCACTTTAGTCCCGTCCGGGCTGATAGCGGCACTGGTTATGGCCGCATTTTGGTAATCACCATCAGCTTTAAATTTTCCTAATAATTGGGCATGGTAAAATCCTGCTTTATTAGGCACCTTGTATAATAAAGTAGTTCCGTCAAAATCTTTACTTCTGTTTTTTGTAAACAAATAAAAATTGTTTTTATATTCAAAAAAAGATTCTACATCATAAAAAAGTGCTGTTTTCTTGGGTGGAAATTTAGTTTGCTCAGGATAAGCAAAAGTTGTTTTATAAGAGGGTAAAGCAGCTGAATTGTTCAAAGAATCCTTAGCAATTTTATAAATCCCCAGATCTTTTCTGTCATTAGCATTGTTACCAAAATCACCTATATATAAATTCTCTTCCTGATCTTTAGTAATATCTTCCCAATCAATATTCTGAGCATCAGTAATTGTTAGTTTTCTCTGAAGTTTTCCTTTATGGTCTACTGCATAAATTTCATTAGCATTCCCGCTGTCTTCCAAAACCCAGCTTAATTGAAAACTATTTGTATAAACAATTCCTGAAATTTCTTTAAGCTGTTTTGGCAAAACATATAATTCTTCAATAACTGAGGAATCTCTTTGACAAAAAGCTACTAAAGACGATAATAAAACAAGGGGTAGAATTTTTTTCATCGTATAAATTAATTTTAAAAACCTGGTTTAAACAAATCAGGATGTTTGAAGTTTCTGGTAACAAATTTAAAAGCAGCACTTAAAACATAGCCCATAGAAGCAGCGTTTTTAAAGTTTAAATCATTTGTATAACGATACAATTCAGTCTTTAATTGTTTGATATGTGCTTCGGGAGCTATTGTATCATTAGCCATGATGCGAAGAATCTTCTGAATACGGGTTTCTGCCGATATAATTCTTTTCGCTAAGGCCGCACGTTCTTCATTTTTATATTGCTCAATCGAGCTGTCCTGTAATTTTTCTTTAATTAATTTAATCATTGGAAAATTCTCCTTAAAAAACTGGGGTCTGTAAATTTTAAAATTTCCTTCATAGCATTGCTGATCAAAATCGATTGCTCTTATTTTATAGACTACCTGATCAAAATCATGAATGGGAACTATAACATAGTTATAAGCACGCATATCGCCTAAAAGCCTAATCATACAGCGTTCATTGAACTTTACAAATTCTTTGGCTATTTGAGATTTTTCTGTTTCAGAACAATTTTTCAACAGTGTTTCCATGAAAACATCTCCCGGAATTCCAATAATATGTTCCTCAATTAAAGTATCCTGATAAACCAGAAAATTGATTTTATCCGGAGATAAAATATGTTCTAATTCTAAGCCGTAAATTCTGGAAGCATCGGCTTTCTTAATATAAAAATGAACATAATTATCATTAAGCACGTTCCGCACTTTGATTCTAAAAGGTTTGGAATTACCAAAAGTGCAATAATCAATGGCATCCACATTTAGAAACTTAATTATATCAGAATTTCCATCGGAATGCAGTAAAGAATAAATTTTCTTTAAATTCAGATCAATTTCATTTCTTTCAAATTCATTATAAAAAACCCTGGCCCATAAAGTATCCTGATCAAAATTATCATACACATTTACTGAACCTGAAAACCGAAGCAAATCATCATAAGAAATGGGCACCTTAGAAACCCTGTCAAATCGTTCTAAATAATCAAAAAGAAAATGATTTATGGGATAGCTGGGCTTTTTAAACAATGGAGAAATATCGCTCATTCAATATTATTATTTCTACAAATTTACATTAATTATTTTAAAGCCGGTTGAGAAAAAGCCTTACTTCGTCTACAGCTAAAAAAATATTAAAAAGGCTTAAATACTGGTTCCCAGACTATAAAAATAAAACCGCTTATCAGACTAAAAAAGCTATTGAAGAAAAAGCTGCTGTTCATCGATTTTATTTGTGAGTTGAGACATTGTTAAGTACTTTTATTTTTTCAATGCTTTTTAATGAGAAAACTGAGATTAAAAACACCCCCTTTTTATTTCATAAAAACCAAACATCTTTCTAAAATATAAGCTCAACTTGTGTCTTATTAGAACTATTTTACTATGAATAAACAGGTGATTTATAATCAAACAGAAGAAACTTTAAATATTGGTCTCTGGGATCTTAACTTACAGGATAACACTGCTTTTTGGGATGCGAAAACCAAATCTCTTTTTGAAGTTTCAGATGATTTTATTCCTGATTATAAAAATACTTTTTCATTTTTTACCCGAAAAAACCTAATTGAGTTTAAAAAATTATTAAAGAAAACCATTGAAAACAAAATTCCGAGTCATGGAAAGTTCCAGATAATTACCGCTAAAAAAAACATTAAATACTTGGAATGTATTTGTCAGCTGGATACGATAGGTACACATTATAGTCGTATTTATGGTACTTTCAGAGATGTTACCATTGAAGAAGAAAGAATTTCTCAATTAGAATCGGCAGCAGAGAAATATGCTTCCGTTTTTAGCAGTGCAAACGATGCTATCGTAATCATTGATACCGAAACCGGAAACATTACGGATTGTAATAATCGTACTTTTGAACTTACCGGTTATAAAGACACCGAAATAATTGGTGTTCATAATTCATTCTTTTTTCCTGAAGACAACAGAGAAGAAATTCAATTTTATCTGAAAGAAAAAATCAGGCAAAATACCTATTTCATCAAAGAAACTTACATAAAAAACAAGAATGGTTCTACAATTGCTGTTCAGGCTGCCTCAGGAAAAAAGTTTGTAATCGGTAACAGAACGTATCTGGTTTGTTTTTTTAGAAATATAACCCGAAAAAAAGAAGTTGAAGAAAATCTGAATTTGTTATCACTTGTAGCTTCTGAAACTACCGATATCATAATTATAACGAATGCCGAAGGAAAAGCTATCTGGGCAAATCAGGCTTACATGAAACTAACGCATTCCACACTGGAAGAAATCATAGGCCACGAACCGAACTACCTATCTGTTGAGCCCGGTACTAATTTAGAAACGGTAAATAAAATTACAGAAGCAATAAAAAACAAAGAAGAGATTAAAGTTGTTTTTCAAAATTGTAATAAACGAAAACAAAAATACTGGTTAGAACTGAATATAACTCCGGTATTTGACAACGATGGAAATTGCAATAAATTTATTGCTATAGGAAGAGATGTTACAGCTGCCAAAGAAAAAGAAAGTGAACTGAACAACATTCTGGAAGTTACCAGTCAGCAAAACAATAAACTTCTGAATTTTGCTCATATCGTTTCTCATAATATCAGGTCTCATACCAGCAATCTGTTAATGGTTTTAGAAGTCATTGAAAGTACGGAAGATGTTCTTGAAAAGATAGCGTTAATCGATATGTTTAAAGAGGCAACCGAAAAATTATCTGATACAATTGAAAATCTGAATGAGATGATTACCATTAAAAAAAATGTTCACATTATAAAAACGGTAATTAATGTAAAAACAGAGCTCGAAAAACTGGCAGAACCTTTTAAAAATAAAATTACGCTTTCCCATGATATCCCTAATGACCTGACTTTAAATATCATTCCGGCATATCTGGATAATATTATCCAAAGTCTTTTAAGTAACGCAGTAAAATATCAGTCTCCCGATCGGGAACCTCAACTGAATATCAGTTATGAGAACAAAGACGGATTTCATATTATCAATTTCAAGGATAATGGTTTAGGTATTGATCTTAAAAAAAATAAACAAAAATTATTTGGCATGTATAAAACTTTTCACGGAAATGAAGATGCAAAAGGAATTGATTTATTTATTGTAAAAAACCAAATTGAAGTTATGAAGGGTAAAATTGAAGTTGAGAGCCAAAAAGGCATGGGCAGTACATTTAAATTATATTTCAATGAAAAATAAAACGACTTACCTTATAGACGACGACAAATTATCCATCAAGCTAATGAGTATGCTCATTTCAAAAAACAATTTTTGCGAAGAGATAGTTTCGTTTCATAATCCTCAGACTGCTTTAGACGAACTTAAAACTAATGCTTCTGACTCGTCTAAATTGCCGGATGTTATTTTACTGGATTTAAACATGCCCGTGCTTGATGGGTGGCAATTTTTAGATGAATTTCAGTTAATTACTTTTGCAAAAAAAATAATAGTTTTTATTGTATCTTCTTCTATAGACCCTTCTGATTTAGAAAAGACAAAAAATTATCCAATTATTAAAAATTATATCATAAAGCCACTGACTTCAGAAAAAATAAAGAGAACCTCTCTTTTAATTGAAAATGAAATTTAATTTTTTTTATAGTATAGGTAAATACAAATAACTAAAAAATAACGATTTATAGTAACTTTGTAAGACTATGAAAAGTCTGTTACTTATTTTAATTTTATTTGTATTACTTCCTGCTTTGACCACGATAAAAGCACAAGTGATTAGCGTAGATGATACAAAAACTGCAAATGAACTGGTATCACTCTTAACCAATAATAGTTCGTGCCTACAAGTAATAAATGAAAGTGTTTCCGGAGATTCATTTACTTCAGGAAAAAACAGTTATGGTATTTTTAACAATACCAATCCAAATTTCCCTTTTCAATCCGGAATAGTTTTAAGTACCTGGAGCAGCACGCAATCTGTGGGACCATTTGTTAGAAATTTAGGTGGCGGAAACAATGCCTGGCTGGGCGATTCTGATTTAAATCAGTCGTTAAATATCAATTCTATTAATGCAACAGTTCTTGAATTTGATTTTATTGCGTTAACAAATAAAATAAGTTTTAATTATTTTTTTGCATCCAATGAATATCAGGATGATTTCCCCTGTAACTATTCTGACGGATTTACTTTTCTAATAAAAGAAAAAGGAAGCGTAACAGCTTATCAAAATTTAGCGGTACTTCCAAATACTTCGGTAGCAGTTTCATCACAAAACATTCACCCCGCTATTCGTTTTAATGACAATGGAGTACTTAAAACCTGTAATGCAGTCAACGAAACCTATTTTGAACAATACAATAACAACAGTAGTCCAATTAATTATGCCGGACAAACAAAAGTTTTAAATGCACAAGCTATTGTAACTCCCGGAACCACTTATCATATAAAACTGGTAATAGGTGATGATGCTGTTAACTACTATGATTCGGCAATTTTTATTGAAGCCGCCAGTTTTAACTCGGCAATAGATTTAGGAACTGATAAATTACTCGCTACTAACAATGCTGTTTGCTTTGGCGAAGACTATATAATTGATACACAATTATCCAATAGTTATACTTATAAATGGTATAAAAATGATGTTTTATTACCTTTAGAAACAGGTCCTTCTTACACGGTTAAAAATCCCGGAATTTATAAAGTCGAAGTAACTCTGAGTCCTTCGGATTGCAGTGTTTCAAACGAAATTAAGATAGAATATACTCCGGAAATTATTCTGAATAACGCTACCTTAATTCAATGTGATATTGATGAAGACGGAAAATCTTTATTTGATTTAACGCAGGCTGATACTGAAATAAAAAACAGCAATTCCGGTTTGAGTACGCTGATTTATTATGAAAATTTAGCTGATGCTCAGGCAAATATTAATCCCATTTTAAACAGCACGGGATACATTAATCAATCCAATCCGCAAACGCTCATTGCTAAAACCATAAACAGTTATGGCTGTTTTAATTATGGTTTATTGACACTGGAAATTTCTAATGAGAGCATCCCGGATAGAGTAGCAACCATAACAGCTGTAACAACAAATGATTTTGCAGGAAACGAAAATACTGTAGAAATTGAATATACAGGCGTCAGTGAATATGAATTTTCTATAGACGGTATTCATTATCAGGACAATCCTCGATTTTTAAATATTACTGCCGGAAATTATTTTGCTTATGTCCGTGAAAAAAATGGCTGCGGAATATCAAATCCGTTTTCTTTTACTATCTTAGATTATTCCCGTTATTTTACACCTAATGGTGATGGATTTAACGACACCTGGACCATTAAAAATTTAAATTTATTAGCCCCAGCTACAATAACTATTTTTGACCGTTTTGGCAAATTATTAAAACAATTCAATTCCACAAATTTACACTGGAACGGAACGCTTAATGGTCATTTACTACCTGCAGATGATTACTGGTTCAATCTTGTTTTTGAAGATGGTAAGAATATAAAAGGCCATTTTTCATTAAAAAGATAAATAATCGTTAAGATTTTATACATTTATCAAATGAGAAAGTTAATTGTTGTGATTTTCCTCTTAATGGGAATAAACTGTTGGGCACAGTTTAGTAAAACACATTATATCCCGCCATTAACCAGCCAGTCTGAAAATTTAGAGGCTGAGGATCATTATTTATATATTTCCACGCCAAGTACTAAAAATGTGGCACTGAAAATTATTAGCATTGGCGGACCAATCATTAATGCCAGTGTAAGCAATACGAATCCTTTTGTGTATCAAATAGGAAGAGGAGACAATACACAGTTATTAACTCCAAAAACAGCAATCGGGAAATTAAATAATAAAGGATACATTATTGAAGCCGACGATTTAATATATGTTAGCCTAAGAATAAATGCCTCATTAAATAATAACGGAGGATATAATCATGGTGGAGGATTAGTCTCAAAAGGAAATAGCGCCTTGGGAACAACATTCAGACTTGGGGGCATGCTCAATCCTTTAAGTGATCCTACACTGCTCAATTTTGCATCAATTCTTGCAACCGAAAACAACACAACAGTAACTGTTTCTAATATTCCCCCGGGAACCCAGCTATTAGATGGCAGTGTTATAAATGGTTCTATTGTTGTAAATTTAAATAAAAACGAAAGTTATGTAATTGCCTTAGAAAACAATCTAAATTTTCAAACCACTCCTTCAAACAGTGCTAAACTTATAGGTGCATTAGTCCAGTCCGATAAACCGATAGCTGTCAATGCGGGCTCTTTTGGAGGAAGCAATAGTACCGAAATAAGGAACAATAATCCTTCCGGAAGGGATATTGGTTTTGACCAGATTGTTCCTTTCGAAAAAACAGGAAAAGAGTACATTTTTGTAAAAGGGGAAGGCGGAGACGAAATAGAACGTGTGTTATTGGTGGCTCACAATCCACAAACCGAAATTTATCTCAACGGTAATACTTCACCTAATTATATTCTTCAGCCTGGAGAATATGTTGCCATTGATGGTTTTCAGTTTGTCAATAATAACCTGTACGTAAGAACAACCGAAAACGTATTTGCTTACCAGTCCATTGGAGGTTTAAAACCTACACTTCCTCCATTCGATGATAATAACGTAAGAAACAATCCGAATGCCAACCAAAATATGTTTTTTGTTCCACCGTTAAATTGTGCAACTCCAAATATTGTGGACAATATTCCGCAAATTCAGTTTATAGGAGATACATTTTATACCGGAAAACTAAATATTATAACCGAAAAAGGAGCTTCTGTACTGATAAATAACGCTCCTGTTAATGCAACTCCTGTCGCCATTACCGGCAACCCTGACTATGAACGTTATACCATAAATGATCTTACAGGGAATATTAGTGTAAAATCTTCAAAACAAGTGTATGTCTCATATTTTGGCACAAATGACGCAGCTACTTATGGCGGTTACTATTCCGGATTTGACACAAAACCCGAAATTACTTCTGACAAAATCAATATAGGAATATCTTCCTGTATTCCTAATCTGGTATTAAAAGTAAACTCAATTTTAAATTACGATACTTTTCAATGGTATTTTAATAATGCCGCGATCCCTAATGCTACTGAAAGTTCGTATGCTCCTGCCCAACCCGGATTTTATTATGTACAGGGAAGTATTTCCGGTTGTGGAACAACAATTGTATCTGATATTATTCCGGTTAGCAACTGTCCCGGTGATATTGATAATGATACTGTGAATGATAATATAGATCTTGATAATGATAATGACGGCATTAGCAATTGTACCGAATCTTATGGAAATCAAAACATTAATATTTCGAATTTAAATTTGGGAAATATCGATGTTGGGGATTATTCCAATTCATTTACAGCTAACATAACTAGTTCAACAATTTCGAGTCCAACTCCTTTTACAGGAAATTCCGATGGAAGTTTTATTTCTGAAATCCCCGCGGGAAAAGGGAATTTCACCAAATATACACTGACATTCAATAAACCTCTAAGTATCGGAATGGAGTATGTAACCGCGGCTAACCCCTCTGATTTATTAAATCTAAATGCACAATATACCATTTCTACTGATGTTGATAAAACTATTACAGTTCTTAACCCGAATAATGAACTCTTAATAGATACCAATTATGATGGAATTTATGAAAGTGGTGTGACTGAATATTCTTCTTTTGAAATTCGTTTTCAATTAAATGGAATTATTCCTTTAGCGGCAGGCTCAGCGAATTTTAAATTTTTAACTTATTTAATAAATACTATAAGTTTTACCCATACAAATTTATCCGATACAGAATTAAACAAAAGTACTTTACAGTTTTTTGCTGTTTGCGTACCCAAAGATTCAGATGGTGATGACATAGCAGACCAATTAGATACCGACAGCGATAATGATGGAATTCCTGATTTAACAGAAAGTCAGGAAAATAATTTTGTATTAATCACTACAGATACAAATCATAATGGAATATATGATGTATTTGAATCCAAAGTTATTGTAGACACTGACAATGATGGAATTCCTGATTATCTTGATTTAGATAGTGACAACGATGGAATTCTGGATGAAGTTGAAACAGGAAGCAATAACACTGATACTGATAATGACGGAATAAAAAACTACAGAGATCAGGATAGTGACAACGATGTATGTTATGATGTTACCGAAGCAGGTTTTACAGATTCAAATGGCAATGGAATGCTAGGAGGAAATACTCCGCTTTCAGTAAATATAAATGGGCTGGTTACAAGTGAAACTGCTTATACTACTCCGCACTCCAATTATATAACAGCGGCTCCAATTGTAATTACTGCACAACCTACCGCAATTCCTGCCTGCATCAATCAAAATACTTTTATTACACTGACAGATAATGGTGGTATGAGCTATCAATGGCAAATTTCTATTGATGGAATAAACTGGAATAACCTAACAAATGACATCACTTATCATGGAGTAGCTACAAATAAACTGAATATTACTTCAGTTAGCCAAACTATGAATGGTTACAAATACCGAGTACAATTGACCAAAACAGGGAACTCATGTGGTTTAATTTCCAATGAAACACAATTAACCGTTTACAATTTACCCGTTCTAAACAATACTGTTATTACGCAATGCGATGACGATTCTGACGGCAGAACCACTTTTAATTTAACAGTTAAAAACAATGAAATTTCAGCTAATAATGCTAATGAAAATTTTAGCTACTTTAACAATTCAGCTGCAGCAAATGCGAATGATTTAAGCCAGAAAATTGCAAATCCTCAGGCTTATGTTGCCAGTAACGGAACAACTGTGTGGACACGAGTTGAAAACACCAACAGCTGTTTTTCGGTAGCACAAATTGATTTAGCCGTTTCAACAACACAAATTCCGGCTAATTTTAATCTTTTATTCGAAAATTGCGATGATTATATTGATGCCGCTAATGATGATTATGATGGAATTTCATTGTTTAATTTTAGCAGTGCAGAGAATAGTATTTTAGCACTTCTTCCACCACCGGTGAGCTCCTATTCCATAAAATATTATGAAACAGAAGCGGATGCATTATCGGAAATAAATGCCATCAGTAACACAACAGCGTATCGAAATATACTTTCTCCACACGAACAAAAAATATGGGTGAGAGTAGACAATAATTCAGACAACAGTTGTTTTGGTATTGGTACGCATATTACTTTAAAAGTAAATCCGAAACCTGATATTGACATTAATGCAAATCATGAGTCTGATGTATATGTTTGCAATAACCTCCCTGACTTTTATGTAAATCTGGATGCAGGAATATCAGATGGCAATGCAACAACTAATTACACTTATATTTGGTCTAAAAACAATCAGATTTTAAACAGCGAGACAAATGCAACTTTACAAGTAAATACAGCCGGTGAGTACAGTGTAAAAGTTACTTCCGCTTCAGGCTGTAGCAGAACCAGAACGATAACTGTAACAGCTTCTGAAATAGCACAAATCAACAACATCGAAGTGAGTGAATTAAGCAATAATAATACTATTTTAGTTTTAACTGAAGGTATTGGGAATTATGAATACAGCTTAGATGACAGCAATGGGTTTTATCAGGACGCTGCACTTTTTGAAAATATTCCCGCAGGAATACATGAAGTATTTATAAGAGATAAAAATGGTTGCGGAATAAGGAATCAGTCAGTTGCTGTTTTAGGTGCCCCAAAATATTTTACTCCAAACAATGACGGTTATAATGATTATTGGAATATCGAAGGAATCAATTTTGAATTGAATTCAAAAACAATTATCCGAATTTTTGACCGCTACGGCAAATTCTTAAAAGATATAACCCCTCAAAGTCAGGGATGGGATGGTACTTTTAACGGAAACCCATTACCTTCAGATGATTATTGGTATACTGCCAAACTGGAAAATGGAAAAGAAATAAAAGGGCATTTTAGCTTAAAAAGATAACTTTTTAGAAAATTCCAATATTCTAAAATCCACATTCCCATCACTATTAAAATTTAGAACAAAAAAATCCCAAATTCCTATTAGAATTTGGGATTTTAAAATATTGGAATTTTATAGAATTAGATTTTATATCTTTTTCTGTCTGTTTCAGATAAATAAATCTTTCTTAAACGTAAAGATTTAGGAGTAACTTCAACATATTCATCTTTTTGAATGTACTCTAATGCCTCTTCAAGTGAGAATTTGACAGCAGGAATAATTCTTGCTTTATCATCAGCTCCTGAAGAACGAACGTTAGATAATTTTTTAGTTTTAGTTACATTCACAGTCATATCATCGCTACGGGTATTCTCACCAATAACCTGACCTTCATAAATATCTTCGTTAGGATCAACAAAGAATTTACCTCTGTCCTGTAGTTTATCAATAGAATAAGGAATTGCTTTTCCATTTTCCATAGAAATTAACGAACCATTGTTACGTCCAGGAATTTCACCTTTATAAGGCTCATATCCAATGAAACGGTGTGACATAATAGCCTCACCAGCAGTAGCAGTAAGCAGTTGGTTTCTTAAACCGATAATTCCACGGGACGGAATATTAAATTTAACTACCATACGCTCTCCTTTACCTTCCATAGAAAGCATTTCACCTTTTCTGATAGAAACGAACTCTACTGCTCTACCAGAAAGATTTTCCGGTAAATCGATAGTTAATTCTTCAATTGGCTCACATTTCACACCATCAATTTCCTTAATAATAACTTGTGGCTGACCAATTTGTAATTCATAACCTTCTCTTCTCATAGTCTCAATAAGAACAGATAAGTGTAATACACCGCGACCAAAAACCATAAATTTATCCGCAGAATCAGTCTCACCAACTTTCATTGCTAAGTTTTTCTCTAATTCTTTTGTTAATCTCTCTCTGATATGTCTTGAAGTAACAAATTTACCTTCTTTACCAAAGAAAGGGGAATCATTAATGGTAAATAACATACTCATTGTTGGCTCATCGATAGCGATAGTTTGCAAAGCTTCCGGATTTTCAAAATCAGCAATAGTATCACCAATTTCAAAACCTTCTACACCCACAATTGCACAAATATCTCCTGCAATAACTTCAGCTACTTTTTTACGTCCAAGACCTTCAAAAGTGTGTAATTCTTTAATTCTGGATTTAATTACTTTACCATCTCTTTTTACTAAAGAAATTGGCATACCTTCTTTTAAAACACCTCTTTCTAAACGACCAATTGCAATACGACCAGTAAATGAAGAGAAATCCAAAGAAGTAATTAACATTTGTGGTGTTCCTTCAGAAACCTTAGGAGCAGGGACATTAGCAATAACCATGTCTAACAAAGGTTCTATGTTTTCTGTTTGCTTTTTCCAGTCATCAGACATCCAGTTGTTTTTAGCAGAACCGTAAACTGTTGGGAAGTCTAATTGTTCTTCAGTGGCTCCCAGTTCAAACATTAAGTCAAAAACTTTTTCATGAACTTCTTCAGGAGTACAGTTTTCTTTGTCTACTTTATTGATAACAACACATGGCTTTAACCCTAAATCAATCGCTTTTTGTAAAACGAAACGGGTTTGAGGCATTGGTCCTTCAAATGCATCTACAAGTAAACATACACCATCGGCCATGTTCAATACACGTTCTACTTCACCTCCAAAATCAGCGTGACCAGGAGTGTCGATAATATTGATTTTTGTTCCTTTATATTGAACAGATACGTTTTTTGAAGTAATAGTAATACCTCTCTCACGTTCTAAATCGTTGTTATCAAGAATTAAATCACCTGTGTTTTCGTTGTCACGAAATAATTGACAGTGATACATAATTTTATCAACCAAAGTGGTTTTACCGTGATCGACGTGGGCAATAATTGCAATGTTTCTAATAGATTCCATCTGTGATTTTTAATGGCTGCAAAGGTACACTTTATTTTGATATAAAAAATATTTCTCAAATACTTTACAATTAATAAACGTTTAACACATATACTAATCATTCTCTAACAAAAATAAGTTATCTGAGATATTTTGCTATTAACAATTATTAATTATATTTGATTCGATGAAAAGCAAAACCAATCAAATAACGATAACATACGTAATTATTGCCGTTGTTTTGGCTACTTTTCTATATAAGACAACTTCTTTATTTTTTTCACCCGAAAACTACCTTATTTTCAATCTTTTAAAAGATTTGATTTTAATTTTTGTAACAGCCTTTGTTTTCAGATATATTCTGTCTAAAAACGAAAATAGAAACAAAAACATTTTTGAACGATTAGAAAACACTAACAGCAAGATCAGAGAATCTAATCAAAAATACGATATTGTAGCTAAAGCAACGAGCGATACCATTTGGGACTGGAAAATCCCGGAAGACAAACTCAGCTGGAGCAAAGGAATTAAAACTGTTTTTGGATACGAAGAGAACGAAGTAGGAGATAATTCCAGTTGGTGGTTTGGTAACATCCATCCTGAAGACAGCATCAAAATGTCAATTAAGCTGTATTCTTTTCTCGAACAAAAAACCGAAAAATGGCAGGATGAATACCGCTTTAAATGTGCTGACAACACCTATAAGTATGTTTTAGACAGAGGTTTTCTTCTGAAAGATGAAAACGGTAAAGCTATCCGGATGATTGGTGCCCTTCAGGACATAACCAAACAAAAAAAAGAAGAACTCCGCTTAAAACTACTTGAAACAGTAATCTTACAAACCAAAGAATCTATTGTTATCACCGAAGCTACTTTTAATAAAAACCTTTTACCTAAAATTATTTATGTAAACCCTGCTTTTACCAACATGACAGGTTATAAGCCTGAAGAAATAATAAATAATTCCCTTGGTTTACTCAGAGGCAAAAATACAGATATAGGCGTCTTAAAAAGGATTTCTCAAATTATTAAAAATAAAGAAGAAGGCATACTGGAAATAAAATGCTACAAAAAAGACAAAACCGAGTTTTGGCTACGTTTTACCTTAATTCCAATCTACAACGCTGAAAATGAAATATCCAACTGGGTCTCCATACAAAGAGACGTTACAGAAGAAAAAAATCAGGAAAAAGAAAAAGAACAACTTATTAAGGAATTAACTCAGAATAACAAAGATTTAAAACAATTCTCTTATATCACTTCTCACAATCTACGAGCTCCTATGTCTAATCTGACCGGACTATTAAATCTCATCGAAGACATTAACATCGAAGACTCTGAACTTAAAGAAATCATTGAAGGTTTTAACAAATCCACTCATTTATTAAATGAAACTATAGAAGATCTAACCAAAGTAATGATTATCAAAGACAATACTGTTGTTCAAAAAGAAAGTATTTCATTAAAAGAAGTTTTTGAAAATGTTTTTAATCAGGTAACAACTCAAATAGAAATACACAAACCAATCTTAAAACTTGATTTGGAAAAAGTAAGCATTATAAACACTAATAAAGCTTACCTTGAAAGTATTCTATTAAATCTTTTAACAAATTCTTTAAAATACAAATCCAATGACCGTATTTTAAAAATAACAATAACTGCCCGTCAGACTGATGACAACACCGTAGAACTTAACTTTAAAGACAATGGGATTGGGATTGATCTTGTAAAAAACAAAGACAAAATTTTTGGTCTTTATCAAAGATTTCATGACTATCCTGACAGTAAAGGATTAGGACTTTATTTAGTCAAATCACAAGTAGAAGCCATGAAAGGCACAATTAGCATCACGAGTGAGGTAGATAAAGGAACCACAATCACATTAACATTTAAAAACTAAAACACCCATGTTAGATTTAATTTTATGCGTCGATGACGATCCGATAACACTTATGTTATGTAAAAAAGTCATAGCAAAAGCTTCTTTTTCTAACACCATAATCACTGCAAAAAACGGAGAAGAAGCATTAGAATATTTCAATTCTGTTCTAAAAAAAGAAGAGACAAAACTCCCAGATTTAATTTTCTTAGACCTCAATATGCCGGTAATGGATGGCTGGGAATTCCTTGACAGTTTCAGCACCGATAAATACTCAGAAGTAAATTCCACTAAAGTAATTATTTTATCTTCAACAATAGATCCTGAAGACCTAGAGAAATCAAAAAAATACCCTATGGTGATTGACTTCTTATCAAAGCCCATCACAACGGACATGTTAACTTATTTAAGTTCTAAACTGTAATACACAATCTGATATTCTCTTTTTTAACCCCAAAAGACATCATACAATTACATATTTAAGCGTACAACTTTTTTTCTATTCAGATTATCTACCCCTTTTGGTTAATCCCCAACTTTTGAACCTGGTCCCATTAGATTTCAAAAATCTTTTTTATAAACAAAAAACCCTTTCTAAAAGAAAGGGTTCATGAATATTTTTCAAAATTGTATTTTATTACAACTTATTTACAAATTTAGTTAACTTAGATTTTAAGTTAGAAGCTTTATTATCATGAATAATATTCTTTTTAGCTAACTTATCAATCATAGAAATAACATTAGACAATTTAGAAGTAGCATCAGATTTATCAGTAGCTATTCTCAATGCTTTAATAGCATTACGAGTAGTTTTGTGTTGATATCTGTTTAACACTCTTTTCTTTTCGTTACTTCTGATTCTTTTTAGAGCTGACTTATGATTTGCCATTGTATTTTATCTTTTATCTTTTTTACTATATCTTTTCTTGTAGTCCGTAAGGGAATCGAACCCCTGTTACCAAGACGAAATCTTGGCGTCCTAACCCCTAGACGAACGGACCAATATTCCTCTAAGTAAGTTGCAATCTGTTTTAAGATTAACTTGTAGTCCGTGGGGGAATCGAACCCCCCTTACCAGGATGAAAACCTGGCGTCCTAACCGATAGACGAACGGACCAT
>NZ_JBPYCT010000003.1:73738-402400 GCF_051846875.1 Flavobacterium sp. ARAG 55.4
TTGTAGTCCGTGGGGGAATCGAACCCCCCTTACCAGGATGAAAACCTGGCGTCCTAACCGATAGACGAACGGACCATTGCGTTACATTGTGCAGTGCATTTCTGTATTGCGGTTGCAAAGATACAACTGTTTTTTAATTGCGCAATAGCTAACACAAAAAAAATTATTTTTTTTAATATGCTTTAGCAAAAAACACTCTTTTAGCAGACGGATTCCCAGTAAACACGCAGGATCCGGCTTCTTCAACAGCCTCAAGAGGAATACATCTGATAGTAGCCTTAGTTAACTCTTTAATCTTCTCTTCTGTTTCTGCAGTTCCATCCCAATGCGCTGATACAAAACCACCTTTGTTCTCTAAAACTTCTTTAAACTCATCAAAACTATTTACCTCGGTAATATGAGTTTCTCTGTAATTTAATGCCTTATTAAACAAATCAGACTGAATTTGCGCTAATAATTCGCTAATATATGTTGTAATGCCGTCTTTAGATTTCACTTCTTTAGTCAAAGTATCTCTTCTCGCCACTTCATAAGTTCCATTTTCAAGATCCTTTGGCCCGACAGCAATTCTTACCGGAACCCCTTTTAATTCCCATTCTGCAAATTTAAATCCTGGTTTTTGTGTAGTTCTATTATCAAACTTTACCGAAATTCCCAGCTTTCGCAAATCAGCAATTAATTTATCTACTTCAACAGTTATCTGAGTCAATTGTTCATCCGTCTTATATATAGGAACAACAACAACTTGGATTGGAGCTAAATTTGGAGGCAACACCAATCCCTGATCGTCAGAGTGCGTCATTACCAACGCTCCCATCAATCTTGTAGAAACCCCCCAAGAAGTTCCCCACACATATTCTTGTTTCCCTTCTGCATTGGCAAACTTCACATCAAATGCCTCAGCGAAATTCTGACCTAAGAAATGAGAAGTTCCTGCCTGTAGCGCTTTCCCATCTTGCATCAAAGCTTCAATACAATAGGTCTCTTCAGCACCAGCAAAACGCTCTGTTTCTGTTTTTAATCCCTTAACAACCGGAATAGCCATAAAATTTTGAACAAAATCAGCATACACATTCATCATTTTTTCTGATTCTTCAATAGCTTCCTTTCTTGTTGCATGCGCCGTATGCCCTTCCTGCCATAAAAACTCCGCAGTTCTCAAAAACAAACGCGTACGCATTTCCCATCGCACCACATTGGCCCATTGGTTAATTAACAAAGGTAAATCTCTATAAGATTGCACCCAACCTTTATAAGTAGACCAAATAATAGCCTCACTGGTAGGACGAACAATAAGTTCTTCTTCCAGTTTAGCATTAGGATCCACCATTAATTTTCCTGGTCTTTCAGGATCATTTTTTAATCTGTAATGTGTTACCACAGCACATTCTTTAGCAAAACCTTCGGCATTTTTCTCCTCGGCTTCAAACATGCTTTTAGGAACAAACAAAGGAAAATAGGCATTCTGATGCCCTGTTTCTTTAAACATCCTGTCTAATTCAGCTTGCATCTTTTCCCAGATAGCATAACCATAAGGCTTAATAACCATGCAGCCTCTAACTCCTGAATTTTCGGCTAAATCAGCTTTTACAACCAGCTCATTATACCATTTTGAATAATCTTCTGATCGCGTAGTAAGGTTCTTACTCATATTGAATAGTTTGGCACAAATTTTGTTTTGTTTTATTTAACTAAATAGTTTGGCAAAACTAACTATTTTTGTAATGTCCAACAATAAAAAACCCAATAGATATGAAAACTAATATTTTTCCATTCAGAAAAGCAAAAAATTATCTTTATATTGGATTACTAAGTCTTTTTATGATCTCTTGTGGTTCCTATCAAAATAGCTCCTATTACGAAAGTGATGGTATATACAGTACCTCAACTGACCTAAGAATAGAAAGAAGAAATACAAATTCTGATAATTACTACAAAGACTATTTTAATTCCTTACAAAGCGACAGTGAATCTGAAATCATTACAGATATTGACAAATACAGTGATTTCGACTCTGTTAATAACGATTCTTACACCGGCTATGCCGGCTGGGGAGATAACCAAACCGGAACTATAGTAAATATTTATCCAGATTACTGGGGAATGAATTATGGATTTGGATGGAATAACTGGGGATGGAACAATTGGGGATGGAATAATTGGGGAATGAACTACGGTTTTGGCTGGAATAACTGGGGCTGGAATAACTGGGGAATAAACTATGGATTTGGCTGGAACAACTGGGGTTATAATAATTGGGGCTGGAATAACAATTACTATTACTACAACAGACCCAACTACTCTACTTATACACCAACCAGAAGAAGATCTGTAAGCAACTCTGCTAATTACTCTTCCGGAAATAGAACTTACACTCCAACCAGAAGTTACTCAACAGACCGTGTTAATTCCAGAAGACCAACATTTACAAACCCAAGAACATACAACAGAAACAACCCCACAAACAGCAACAATCAGACTACGACAAGAAGATCTGCAACCCAAAATACCACCACGACAAGACAGCAAAGCAACTATTCAAGAAACGAAAGCTATACTCCTTCCCGATCTTACAGCAGTCCATCCAGCAATAGCGGACGTTCTTATGGCGGAAGCAGCAGCGGTGGCGGAGGTTCAAGATCATCCGGAGGTGGCAGAAGATAATAACCATTTAAAACCTACACAATGAAAAAATACTTATATTTAATCTTAGCAGGGTTTACATTTAGCGCTGTACAATCTCAGGAATTAGTAGATGCCTTAAGGTATTCTCAGGATACCCCCAACGGTAGTGCACGTTACAGAGCCATGAGCGGTGCCTTTGGAGCATTAGGAGGTGATTTATCTTCGTTGAATGTGAATCCGGCCGGTAGTGCTGTTTTTAACAATAACCAACTTGCTTTTTCTTTTAGCAATGTTGATACTAAAAATAAATCCAATTATTTTGGTACTAACATGACAGGAAAAGACAACTCCTTTGACATCAATCAAGCTGGGGCTGTGTTTGTTTTCAACAACCGTAGTCAAAGCGATTGGACTAAAATAGCATTAGCCATAAATTACGAACAAACAAACAATTATGACAACTCGATAATTTCTGCAGGTACTAATACTACCTATTCTGTTGGTGATTATTTTTTATACTATGCTAATGGCGACTCCAGAAAAAATCTGGCAGCTGTTCCATTAGGCAACATTCGAAACTTTGATTATTACCAATTAGACTATGTCAAACAACAGGCTTTTTTAGGCTACGAAGGCTATCTGATTAATCCGGTAACGGAAGACGACAACAATGCGCAATACACCACCAACGTACCACAAGGAGGCAATTACTATCAGGAAAACACCATTACTTCAGAAGGATATAATGGAAAACTTTCTTTTAACGCAGCTACATCTTATAAAGACAAACTGTATCTGGGACTAACCTTAAACTCTCATTTTACTGATTTTAGACAAAATACCTTGTTTTACGAAGATAACGATAATGCCAATAACAATATAGTAGACTTACTAAATACCTCATTTGAAAATGAAATTTATACGTATGGGTCTGGATTTTCATTTCAACTGGGTGCTATAGCAAAATTAAATGACGAAGTACGTGTAGGACTTTCTTACGAGTCCCCTACCTGGAACAAATTTAATGATGAAATAAGACAAAATCTTTTCTCTACAATTCAAAATTACGAAAACAACAATAATCCTAATGAAGAGGTTATAAATCCAGATTCATTTCAAACAACAATATACGACACTTATAAATTAAAAACACCCGGTAAAATCACAGGAAGTATTGCTTATGTTTTTAACAAAAAAGGATTAATCAGTTTGGACTATGGTTATAAAGATTACAGTAGTATAGAATATTCCATGGAAAGAGACACCAGAAATACTTATATTAATTCAGATATTTCAGAACAATTAAGAGGAGCTTCTGAAATAAGAGTGGGTGGAGAATACAAAATTGAAAGATTGAGTCTGAGAGCCGGTTACCGTTTTGAAGGAAGTCCATATAAAGACAAAACTACTGTGGGTGATTTAAATGGATTTTCAGCAGGTCTGGGTTATAATTTTGGGGGCACAAAAGTTGATCTTTCTTATGCTTACGCCAAAAGAAATTCGCAACAAGGCTTCTTTAGCCAGGGTTTTAAAGACGGAGCCAGTATCGATGCAATCAACAACAGCGTTTCTTTATCTGTATTATTTGAACTGTAATTACTGACAAAATAATTTGAAGAATAACCGTCTTGTCTTTGATAAACAAGGCGGTTTTTTTTAGCCCTGATGGCAGCGACATCCTTTCCTGCCGGTGTTTGGCAGGAAAGATACAGCGAACAGCAGGATTAGCTCCTGAAAACCGCACTAAAACACCCTCAAAGTAATATTCTTTGAATAAAAAAACGTAATTTTGCCATCCAATTTACAAATCTATGAGAACCAAGTCTTTAAAAAAGAACAAAATAAACGTAATTACCTTAGGGTGTTCAAAAAACATATATGATAGTGAGGTATTAATGGGACAACTTCGCGCCAATGGAAAAGAGGTGGAACACGAAGCTCCTGTTGAGAGAGAAGGAAATATTATTGTGATCAATACTTGTGGATTTATTGATAATGCTAAAGCAGAATCAGTAAATATGATTCTGGAATATGCCGACAAGAAAGAAAAAGGTCTGGTTGACAAAGTTTTTGTAACAGGATGTTTATCGGAAAGATACCGCCCTGACTTGGAAAAAGAAATTCCGAACGTAGATCAGTTTTTTGGAACTACCGAATTACCTCAGCTACTAAAAGCACTTGGCGCTGATTATAAACATGAATTATTAGGAGAACGTTTGACAACAACTCCTAAAAATTATGCCTATTTAAAAATTGCCGAAGGCTGCGACAGACCGTGCAGTTTTTGTGCTATTCCCATTATGCGCGGAAAACATGTTTCGCAACCTATTGAAAAACTGGTTAAAGAAGCTGAAGGTCTAGCCTGGGATGGAGTAAAAGAATTAATACTGATTGCTCAGGATTTGACCTATTATGGTCTTGATATATACAAAAAAAGAAATTTAGCCGAACTTTTAGAAGCTCTGGCAGCTGTTGACGGAATTGAATGGATTCGTTTACACTATGCCTTCCCAACCGGTTTCCCAATGGATGTTTTAGATTTAATGAAGCGCGAACCTAAGATTTGTAATTATATTGATATTCCGTTACAACACATTTCTGATTCAATTTTAAAATCAATGCGTCGCGGAACAACTCAGGCAAAAACAACCCAATTATTAAAAGATTTCAGAGCAGCTGTTCCCGGAATGGCTATTCGTACCACTTTGATTGTAGGATATCCGGGAGAAACACAGGAAGATTTTGAAATTCTGAAAGATTTTGTTCAGGAAATGAAATTTGACCGAATGGGATGTTTTGCTTATTCGCATGAGGAAAACACACATGCTTACTTACTAGAAGATGATGTTCCGGATGATGTAAAGCAAGCCCGTGCTAATGAAATTATGGAATTACAGTCGCAAATTTCATGGGATTTAAATCAGGAAAAAATTGGACAAACATTTAAATGTATCATTGACAGAAAAGAAGGCGGACATTTTGTAGGCCGCACCGAATTTGACAGTCCTGATGTAGATAACGAAGTATTGATAGATGCTTCTCAATTTTATTTAAAAACAGGTGATTTTGCAATGATTAAAATTACTGAGGCAACAGAATTTGACCTTTACGGAGAACCAGCATAAATTTAATTTTAGCTTTAAAAAAAATAAACATGAACAAGACACAATTTATTTTTGTATTAACGTTTATATTATTATCCATTAATACAGCTTTTGCTCAATATGGTTACGGAAACGGATATGGTAATGGTTATGGCAACGGTTACGGAATGGGAAGAAACAGCATGGGAATGAGCCAAATGGATCAGACACCATCAAAACCTAAAGAAATTCCGGTTGAAGTTACTGTTGCCAAAATAATGGAAAAGCTAAAGCCTGAATTAAATCTGGATGAATTACAAACTATTGCTATTGGAAATGTTTATACCGACATTATCAAATCGCAAACTGCCATTATGAAAGACGAAAATTTAAGTCAGACCGACAAATCAAATGAAATAAAAGCTCTTTTTGAAGTTAACGAAAGAAAAGTAAATGAATACCTGAACGAAGAGCAGAAACAAAAATACAAAGCACTAAAAGAAGAACGCGGAACAAACAAAAAAGAAAAAAAGAAAAAATCAAAAAAGGAAAACAATTAGTTTTCCTTTTTTAATAAAATAGCTTTAAAAAATGAATAAACATCTTAGTTATTTAATTACTGCAGCGATTATTACATCCTGCTCCACGAATCCGTATAAAAAGAGCGAGAAAGAATATTCTACAAAATTAAAATCTTTACAGGTTGAAATGGCAGTCAAAAAACCTGAGCCTTTACCTGCAGTTGATAAAGTTGTAATAAGTATTGACAGTGCTTATTCTAAGCAATTATATACTTTTAAAGACAGTATATTTAAAATAGGTTCTACACAGTTAAATAATGGAATCCAAACCGAATGGATCAGCACCGTCAATTTTAATCTTCGTAAGCCTAACTTTATTATCATTCATCATACTGCTCAGGATTCTGTTCAACAAACAATTAATACATTTACAAAAGAATTTACACAAGTAAGCGCCCATTATATAATTGCCGATGATGGCCATGTAATACAAATGCTAAATGACTATTTGCGTGCCTGGCATGCCGGAGCAGGCTCCTGGGGAAAAAACACCGATATTAATTCAGCTTCTATCGGAATCGAATTAGACAATAATGGTATCGAACCCTTTTCTGAGGCACAAATTACAAGTCTTATGGCATTATTAAGCAAATTAAAAAAAGACTATAATATTCCACCTCAAAACATTATAGGCCATTCGGATATTGCTCCAACGCGAAAAAAAGATCCAAGTGCTCAGTTCCCATGGAAAGTTTTAGCTGAAAATGGTTTTGGAATCTGGAAAGATGATATACTTCCCTTAGCACCATTTGATTTTAATCCTGAATTAGCTTTGCGAATCATTGGTTATGATACTAAAAATTACAATGCTGCCATCACTGCTTTTAAATTACACTATATGCCCCAGGAAGTGAATGCTGTTTTAGATCAAAATACCATAAATACTATTTACTCTATTTATCTGAAGCAATAATTAAGTTGCTTTAAAAAAAAATTTAAAAAGTCTTTGAAGCTCAGGTTTCAAAGACTTTTTAAATTTAACAAACAAAAAACTGCCAAGACCTTTAAAAGAATCCTGGCAGTAAAAAAAATTATATTTTAATCTAAATTTGAGATTTAGTTATTCTTAGAATCCATAAACTAAAGCGACAGAAGCTTGAGCCGCAGATTTTGTCGGCATCATGTCTGAATCCATGAAGTTATCTTCTTTAGCTGAATCTAATCTGAATTCAGGAATTACAGTTAATCCACCTGCTTTTAAGTTAGCTGACAATGTAAAAGCTGTTACTGAATTGTCTGCAGAAAGACCAATCATACCATCAGCTTCTTTTGCTTTAAAATACTCAGCACGTAATCCTAATCCAAAGTTATCAGTTATAGCTACTGCAGGATACAAAGCAACACCTGTATAACCATAATCACTATCTCCAGCTGAAGACCAATCAGCAGCATTCAAACCTAAACTAAATTTATCAGACAATTGGAAAGATGCTGTTAAATCTACGATAGTACCGCTTACAGAACCATCCATGAAGTTCAAATAAGCACTTACACCTTCTGTAGGAGTTATAGACAATTGAGCTCCTAAAGCGTTTAATCCTTTAAATGGATCTGCAGAATATACGTTCCATTGATCGTTAAAAGCTCCTACCATCAGACCTACTTTATCAGAG
The DNA here is from genome assembly GCF_051846875.1 of Flavobacterium sp. ARAG 55.4. NCBI lineage: Bacteria > Pseudomonadati > Bacteroidota > Flavobacteriia > Flavobacteriales > Flavobacteriaceae > Flavobacterium > Flavobacterium sp. ARAG 55.4. Next base: position 81,641 of record NZ_JBPYCT010000003.1, read on the forward strand.
AAAGCATAATTCGCTTTTACCCCTGCATTTTGGAATGGTCCGTTAGTAAATAAATAAGATGTTGAATAATGGAAATTAGCCAATGGTGAAATCACCTCATAACCAATAAAAGTTCCCATAAAACCTGCTGTAAAGCTTAATTTATCTGTAGCGGCATAAGTCGCATACAAATTCTGAATGTGGAATGAATTATCATCTGCTCCATCACCATTTAAGATGGATTGGTATTGTCCTCTTGGTCCAAAAGAAACCTCACCCACGAAAGAAGTTTTACCTGTTGTTTTCTTTAAAGCAATATCAATCATACCTAAAGAAACAGAATTCTGATCGCTTGCAAAACTAGTTCCAATATTAGGCACTTTTGCAAAATCATATTTGTAATAAAGATCAGCAGAACCTGAAATTTCCAAAGGTGTGTCTTGTGCAAATGTCATGCTTCCTGTCAGCGCTAAAGCTAAAATAAAAATTACTTTTTTCATGTTGAATTTTGTTTTGGTTATTTAAATTATTTTTACTTAAAAAGAGATATTAACATATTATTCTCAACATTTAACATGTTTTTATCCTTTTTGTTGAAGCAAATTTATCAACTTTTACTTTTACAAAAATGAAAAATTATAACTTTTTACTGATTTTGACGTCGAATTATCAAAAACCGCAAATCAAATAAAAAAAAATACATTTTCCTTATTTTTCAATATCAAAAAAATGATTATTCTCATGTTTAAAAAAGACAAACCCCTCAAAAAACAGACATAAAATCATAAATAAGCCTAAAAAAACTTAAAAATCTTAAAATAAACTACAATCAAAAACAAAAGACCCTTCAAAAAACAGGGGTATACCCAAAAACAATACATAAAAAACAAAAGTAATATAAACAACAAAACCTCCTAAAAGGAGGTTTTGTACTGAAAAATAAAAATAAGTATCGTGATTAGAGGAATTGAAAGTAATAAATGTAAAATACCTAAAATACTTTTCTGCTATAAGATTAAAAGTCCTGACCGGCGTAGTGTATTAATAGCTTTTGAATACCAGAATAACTCAAAATCTTCTAAATACAATTCAAAATCAGCTTTCACTTCCTGAAAAGTATAAATTTTAGCACTCGAAACAGTAATCTTTTGCAAGATATCCATCAGCCACTCACCCTCAGCCTGGTTTGTTTGAATAATGAAACTTTCCTTCTTATCATGAAATGTCAGCGCAAGCATTCCCCAACTGTTTCCTTTTTTAGATTTTGTAAAATATTCCGCAAGAGGGTTTCCTCCAAGCCAAACTACCTTGGCATTTGGCTTAACAGAAAAATCAGCTGTTTCCTGTAAAGCATTAAAAATAAAATCCGGATGAATTTTAGTTTTAGGAATTTTAAAATCAAACCATTCCTGTAGTTCAAAATCAAAACAAATGCCGTGCATATAATTAAAGAGTGATTTTTTAAGTCCAAAACTGAATTTATCGTGGTCAATCCCTGTTGCATCTGTATAATTAATATCATTATTAGCAAAAGTTCCAATAGTTTCGGTTTCTTTAACTACACCAAATTTCTCCGGGTATAACCCAACAGGACTGTGTGCTGTCATGGCAAACTGATGCCAAAATCCCGATTGCAAAATTCCGGCTTCAAACAATTGACGCACCATTTCAAGACTATCCACTGTTTCTTGTATGGTTTGTGTAGGATAGCCATACATTAAATAGGCATGTACCATAATACCCGCTTCGGTAAAATTCCGGGTAACACGGGCTACTTGTTCCACAGTTACTCCTTTATCTATTAATTTCAACAATCGATCTGAGGCCACTTCAAGTCCTCCGGAAACAGCTATACATCCGGAAGCTTTTAATAACCAAGCTAAATCCTGCGTAAAACTTTTCTCAAATCGAATGTTCGTCCACCAGGTAACGGATAATTTTCTTTTCAAAATTTCCAATGCCAAAGCACGCATTAAAGCCGGTGGAGCAGCTTCATCAACAAAATGGAATCCGTTTTCTCCCGTTTGCGCTATCATTTCCTCCATTCTATCGCACAATAAACTAGCCGCTACAGGCTCGTATACCTTAATATAGTCTAATGAAATATCGCAAAACGTACATTTTCCCCAATAACATCCATGTGCCATCGTCAATTTATTCCATCTTCCGTCGCTCCACATACGATGCATCGGATTCACAATTTCGATAACTGAAATGTATTTGTCCAATAACAAATCTGAGTAATCGGGTGTTCCTACTTGAGATTGTTTGTAGTCTGACTTCGTTGAATTGTTTTTATAAACGACTTTACCATCTTCTAAAAGAAAAGTTCGCTTATAACTGACTTCTACAGGATCAGTCTGACAAACGGATTGAACTATCAATTCAATGGGAACTTCGCCATCATCTAAGGTGATATAATCAAAAAATTCAAAAACACGGGCATCCGAAAGCGAACGCAATTCGGTATTAGGAAAGCCTCCTCCCATTGAAACTTTAACTTCAGGATAATGCTTTTTTACCCATTGCGCACTTCTAAATGCTGAATATAAATTTCCAGGAAAAGGAACCGATATTAAAAATAATGTCGGCTGAATAGTTTCGATTCTTTCTTTTAAAATAGAAAGAAGTATATGATCTATATAGGTAGGTTCTTGTTGTAAAGCATCGTACAATTCGTCAAAAGAATTAGCACTTCGACCTAAACGTTCAGCATAACGACTGAAACCAAAATTAGCATCGACACATTCTACAATAAAATCAGAGATATCTTCGAGATACAATGTCGCCAAATGTTTCGCCTTATCCTGAGTTCCCATCGTACCAAAAGCCCAATCCAATTCTTCCAATTGTGCAAAACGGGACGCTTCCGGCAGATAATCTTCCTGACAAATTTGCAATGCCAAGGTTGGATTTTTTCCTTGCAAAAAAGCAATAACCGAATCGATGGTTTTAATGTATTCGTCTTGAAGAGCGAAAATTCTTTTACAGTTGTCAGTTGTTGGTTGATGGTTATTAGACTGAAACAAATCAGTTAATCCTTCTTTCGAAAACAATTTCAAAATCACTTCAATTCCTAAATCAGCCTGAACGGAATCGATATTTTTGGTGTTTAAAAACCCTTTAATATAGGCTGTTGCCGGATATGGTGTATTCAGCTGTGTAAAAGGCGGAGTGATGAGGAAAAGTTTGGTTTTCAAAGGGAATTGTTTTGTGCAAAAATAGGAGTTATTTGGGGATTTTTGGCAAAATGATTCCAATGTTAGTTTTATTATTTCGAACTTTTGTTCTGTAAATATTTAACTACATAAAGAACATAAAAGTCATTTTAGTTTAAAAATATAATCTTAAAACACAAAAGGCTCAACGTTTTAAACTTTGAGCCCTTTGTATAAATATCCATAAACTTTATATTCAAATAATCTTAAAACTTATGTTCCTGCCTGCTAATCACCAACAACGAAATTAAGGAAATAACAGCAGCAACAGTCAGATAAATACCTACTGCTACAATTCCATAGCTTTCAGCTAATTTAATTGCAACCATTGGTGCAAATGCAGCCCCTAAAATCCCTGCCAGGTTAAACGTCAATGAAGCACCTGTATATCGAACGGTGGTCGGAAATAATTCAGATAAAAAAGTTCCCAGAGGACCATAAATAAATCCCATCAATGACATTCCTAAACACACAAAAAAAGTAACCATTACAATATTAGCTGATGTTAAAAATAACGGAAAGAAGAATCCAAAAACAGCAATTGCAATAGTGGTATAAATTAACATTTTGCGACGACCAATTTTATCGGCAGCCAAAGCTGAAACAGGTATAAAAATAGCAAAAAACAACACTGAGAACAACTGAATTAAAAGCGCATCTCTGTTAGAAAACCCCAAACCTTTAGTATTCCAATTCAGCATAAAAACAGTCATCAGATAAAAAACTAAAAAAGTGGTAATAGCCGCCAGAGTTCCAAAAATCAACTGATTTTTATACTGTTTGAAGACAGCTACAAAAGGAACTTTAACCTCTTTTTGTTCTTCTTTTGAATTTTCAAATGCAGGGGTTTCTGAAATTTTTAATCGGATATAAAAACCTACCAACACTAATAACGAACTGGCTATAAAAGGAATTCTCCATCCATAATCCATAAAAGCTTCGGGACTCATAGAATCCGTTAATAATAAAAAAGTTCCGCCTGAAAGTAATAAACCTATTGGCGCTCCTAACTGCGGAAACATTCCGTACCAGGCGCGTTTGTGTGGCGGTGCATTTTCGATAGCCAGCAATACAGCTCCACCCCATTCGCCTCCTAAGCCTACTCCCTGACCAAAACGACAAAGCATTAGTAATATGGGAGCCAAAACCCCAATACTTGCATAACCAGGTAAAAAACCAATACTTACAGTTGAAATTCCCATAGTCAATAAAGCTACAACCAAAGTAACTTTCCTACCTACTTTATCTCCGTAATGTCCAAATACTGCTGAACCCAAAGGCCTTGCTAAAAAAGCAATTGAGAAAGTAGCCAGGGACTCTAAAGTAGAGACAGTACTGTTTTCTCCCGGAAAAAACAATTGAGGAAAAACTAATACCGCAGCATTAGCATAAATATAAAAATCAAAAAACTCAATTGTAGTTCCAATTAAACTTCCTAAAAGGACATGTTTTAAAGAGTTGACCTTTGTTGACACTGCTTTCATTTTTAAAAATTCTGGGTTAAAATCCAGCAAAAATCACCCTTATTTTTGAAAGCTACAAATATTTAGTTCCAATATTTTTTGGTAATTTTACTCAAAAGTAAATAAACATGCCCAACGACTGTATCAGCTATCAAAAATCAGGATATTTTTCTCCTTTGATGAATGATTATTTAGATCAAAATCCGAAACTAAAATCCCTTTATAATAGATTCCCTACTCTTGAAAATTTTGAAGCTCAAATAGCCGAAAAACATGCCAATTTTAATCATAACAACAGAACAAATCTGGTTGCTGTGTTGCAAAAACAATATGCTGAAATAGAAATTTCCCATCAGACCCAGCAAAATATTGAGGCCTTAAAAGTAGAAAACACCTTTACAGTAACAACCGGACACCAATTAAATCTATTTTCAGGACCTTTATATTTTCTGTATAAAATCATTTCTACTATTAATTTAACCGCTGAGTTAAAAGTAAAATATCCTGCTTATAATTTTGTACCTATCTACTGGATGGCTACCGAAGATCATGATTTTGAAGAAATCAATTATTTTAATTTTAAAGGTAAAAAATTCCGTTGGAATAGAACAAGTACAGGACCTGTAGGACGATTATCGACTGAAGGCTTAGATGATTTTCTGGAAATATTTGCCCAAGAATTAGGTTCAAGTAGCAATGCTGAAACTTTAAAAAAATTATTTCAAGAAGCCTATTTGAATCATAACAATCTTGCTGATGCTACCCGTTTTTTAGCTAATAGCTTATTTGGCTCAGAAGGATTAGTAATTATTGATGCCGATGAAGCTGATTTAAAACAAAATTTCATTCCATATATTAAGGAAGAATTATTGCAGCAAACAGCTTATAAAAATGTAATTGCAACTACCGAAAAACTTACGGAATATAACATCCAAGTAAATCCTCGTGAAATCAATTTATTTTATATTGAAGATAATTTACGAGAACGTATTGTTTTTGAAAATGCAAAATATAAAATCAACAATACTAAACTTGAATTTTCAGAAAGCGAAATCTTAGCATTATTGGAAAGTAATCCTGAAAAATTCAGCCCAAACGTAATCATGCGTCCGTTGTACCAAGAAGTTATTTTACCTAATCTTTGTTACATTGGCGGAGGAGGTGAAATTGCCTATTGGTTAGAACTAAAATCTTTTTTTGATGCAGTACAAGTTAGTTTCCCAATCCTGTTAGTTCGAAATTCCGTGCTTTTAGTAACCGAAAAACAAATAAAAAAAGCCGAAAAATTAGATGTAAGCTGGAGTGATTTATTCTCAAAACAAGAAGATCTTATTAACACCAAAGCTAAAATCCTATCCGAATTTGATATTGATTTAACGATGCTAAAAAAGCAATTACAGACGCAATTCAGCATCCTGAACGAAATCACGACAAAGACAGATCCTTCATTTGCAGGAGCAGTAAAAGCACAAGAAATAAAACAGCTAAAAGGACTTGAAAATTTAGAAAAACGACTACTTAAAGCTGAAAAAATAAAATTAAAAGACACTTTAACCCGAATAGCCGATTTGCAAAATGAATTGTTCCCTAATCAGGGTTTACAGGAACGTCAGGCTAATTTTTCTGAATTTTATATTGAAAGTGGAAATAAGCTTATTTCTAAACTGACAGACCAACTCCAACCGCTTGAACAACGTTTTGATATTATCTCATTATAAAATTTAACAAATTAAAGCCATTTCAGCCTTAATTTATAGTTATTTCAAAGCTGAAACCATTAAAAAAAAGTTACTTTTATAAAAAAGAAATAATAAAATGACAACCAACAGAACTTTTACCATGATTAAACCCGATGCTGTCACTAATGGACACATTGGAAACATACTTGCAATGATTACAAATGCAGGCTTTAAAATTGTATCTCTAAAACTAACTCAACTTACTGTTGCCGACGCGCAGGCTTTTTATGCCGTTCACGCAGCAAGACCTTTTTACGGGGAATTAGTAGAATTTATGTCCAGCGGACCTATTGTGGCAGCTATTTTAGAAAAAGAAAATGCTGTTGCTGATTTCAGAACTTTAATCGGAGCTACCAATCCTGCCGATGCTGCCGAAGGAACTATTAGAAAATTATATGCCACTTCTATGAGTCAGAATGCTGTTCATGGTTCTGATAGCGATGAAAACGCAGCTATTGAAGGTAATTTTCATTTTGCCGGAAGAGAACAGTTCTAGTTTCCAGAAATTAGAATTCAGACTTATTAGCTTAAAAAAATTATAGCTTAAAAATAAAAAATCCCATATCACTTTTCAAAACGATATGGGATTTTTACTGCTATATGCAAACTGAAATCTGCCTTCTAATTTATAAAATCTGTAATTATCGCAAAACCACATCTTTCACCACATCTCTCCGTAATTCTTCATTAATCATCCTTATGATTTTAGATTTCCCGTGACTTAACTCTTCTCGCAACACAGATGATGTTAATTCCACATAAAGAGTACTGTTTTTTAAAACTACATTCCTGGTATAACTATTCACACCATTTCCCATTAAGTTTTGCCATGCTTCCTTCACATTAACATCATCCATGCCGGATTGTAGTTTATTAACCTGAATAATCTGCTTTAAAACATCACCTACAGTACTTTCATTATTTAGTCTCTTCGCCATCTTTCAATAAATTTACAGGTCCTGCTTTTTTATACTCGTATTCTTTGTTTTGATCGTTTTTAATACACATTTCCTCATCTGTTAGTTTAACTAACTCTTCGGTCCATTTAGCATAAGGTGTAGAATAATCCAGAAAAACTTGCTCTTTTTCAAACCTCACCTTTACATTTTCAAAATCTTCATTAAATAAAAATGTCCCATTAAATTGTGGTCTTACTTTTCGGCGAATTCCTTTGTTATTTGCAATTTCAAAATAATCAAAATTCTCATTCATTTTATACTCCTTGTCTTCACCTTCCTTAAAGCTCACTTTCTCTATTTCCCAATACCCATTTAACTTATGAATATCTTCAGGAGTGATTTTTTGTTGGCAAGACACTAAAAACAAGCATACAAAAAGAATTTTAAAACTATTTTTCATCATCATTTTATTTTTTAGAAGCATGTACCTGCTGTTCGCTAGATCTTTCATGCCAAACACCGGCATAAAAGGATGCCGCTACCATCAGGGCTGGAAATTTGAAAACAAAAATACATTTTGTTTCTCAAACAAAGTTAAGCGTATTAAAGTTAATCTGGCAAAAAAAAATATCTTGTACCAATAATTAAAATATCATTATTTAGCCAATTGATTTAAAGCTTCTTTCTTAGAGAATTTATACAATCGTTTGATAATCCAGATTAGAACTACAAACATGGTACAATTGAGTACTCCAATTAATACATGTGTTATATTATTTGGAAAAAGAAGAATAAAATCATGCCCTTTGATTGTAGCTGAATAACTGGAAACACAAAACGGAAATAAAAAAAGTCTGATTTTAATCCAGACATCCTGATGAATTCCTTGCTGAGAAGTAGATAGAATAAGAGCAAAACCTATAATAAAAGAAATTCCCAAGGCACTTGCCCAAAGTTTTAAAGATGGCTCGAAGTAAATGGACATCATAGAAAAATACCAAATAAGATAACACCACAATATTATCTTTGGAGTTTTCATATTCAAAACATATTTAAAAGTAGTCTTTTTCACAGAACATCATTTACAAACAAAGACTTCTAAAATATTCTATTTATTATTAATTCTTTTTTTAAATCCTAAAACAAATAGTAAAATGCCTGTAATTAATAAAATATAGTATAAAATCAGGAACTGATTTCTGACCAGATTCGCTATTACAAAACAAACCACACTTATCATGTACAGATAAATTGGAGCTATATTTTTAAACATATTATTTTATTTAAAGAAACTATCAATAAATTCAAATTTATTAAAGACTTGCAAGTCTTCAATTCCTTCTCCTACCCCAATGTATTTGACAGGAATTTGAAATTGGTCAGAAATCCCAATTACAACTCCACCTTTAGCCGTTCCGTCTAATTTGGTAACTGCTAATGAAGTTACCTCAGTTGCAGCAGTAAATTGTTTAGCCTGCTCAAAAGCATTTTGACCGGTAGAACCATCTAAAACCAATAACACATCATGTGGAGCATCAGCTACCACTTTTTGCATTACCCTTTTTACTTTAGATAATTCATTCATTAAATTTACTTTGTTATGCAAACGTCCAGCGGTATCAATAATTACAATATCAGCATCCTGAGCCACTGCTGATTGTAAGGTATCAAAAGCTACAGAAGCAGGATCAGAACCCATATTTTGTCTTACAATTGGCACATCAACTCTATCAGCCCAAATTTGTAATTGGTCAATTGCAGCAGCTCTAAAAGTATCGGCTGCTCCCAGAACTACTTTGTAACCTTGTTTTTTAAACTGATAAGCCAGTTTTCCAATAGTAGTGGTTTTTCCAACACCGTTAACTCCTACAACCATTAAAACATAAGGCTTTACATTAACCGGAATTACAAATTCGGTTGCTTCCCCGGTATTGGTTTCAGATAATAAAGCAGCAATTTCTTCCTGCAGAATCTGATTTAATTCTGCTGTACCCAAATATTTATCTTCAGCAACACGATTCTCTATACGGGTTATTATTTTTAAAGTAGTATCAACCCCTACATCCGAAGAAACCAGTATCTCTTCTAAGTTATCTAAAACATCGTCATCAACCTTAGACTTTCCAACAATAGCTTTGCTTAATTTTGAAAAGAAAGTAGTTTTTGTTTTCTCTAAACCTTTATCTAAGGTCTCTTTTTTATCTGAAGAAAATATTCTTTTAAAAAAACTCATCGTATATACAGTATTAATAACAAGAAGATTAACAAATAAACCCTCCTGCTTCTTTTAAAGAGTAAATATAGAAAATAAAAAAGCTACTTCCTGAAGAAAGTAGCTTTTCTATATATGCTTTTATGAATTATTTCTTTTTCAAGAATTCATCAACTAGTTCAGGTGCTAATATCGTTTCTACGAAAGTATAAGCGCCAGTTTTTGGAGATTTTACCATTTTGATGGCTTTTGATAATCTCTTAGAAGATGTTTGTAACGATGCTACGGTTTTCTTTGCCATGACTAATTATTTGTTTATTTAAATTTTAAATAATCTTCAAATGTTACCATTTGAGATTTTTAAAATCTCTTATTATTTAATTTCTTTGTGAACAGTTACTCTCTTCAATACAGGGTTGAATTTTTTAATTTCCAATCTGTCCGGAGTATTTTTTTTGTTCTTTGTTGTTATGTATCTCGAAGTACCTGCAACACCTGAAGTTTTGTGTTCAGTACATTCTAAAATTACCTGGATTCTATTACCTTTCTTTGCCATCTTGCTATATATTTATTTAGGAAATAAAGATTATTTAATAAATCCTTGAGACTGTGCTTTTTTCAAAACAGCGTCAATTCCATTTTTATTAATTGTTTTTATCGTAGATGCTGCTACTCTAAGAGTAATCCATCTATCTTCTTCTGGAAGATAAAAACGCTTTTTAACTAAGTTTACAGAAAACTTTCTCTTAGTTTTGTTCATAGCGTGAGAAACGTTATTTCCTACCATCGCTCTTTTACCTGTAAGGTCACAAACTCTTGACATTATACTTATATTTTATATTCGTTATTCAAAATCAGGGTGCAAAGAAAAGAAAAATAAACGGTTCAAACAAAAAAATCACAATACATTTTTAAAAATTTCTTTCTTTATCATTTCAAGGCTTTTAATTAATGCCCTATCTATCACTTTTTCACGGGGTTGACCAAAATTAAACTCCTCTACAATCACCTCATTTGGTGTAGCTAATGCTATAAAAACACTTCCCAATTCGGCTTTTTCGACTCCTTTTGAAGGACCTGCATTACCGGTTGTTGCGATAGCATAATCAGTATTCATTATTTTTTTTACATTCAATGCCATTTCAGATGCTACTTCTGCACTCACAACAGTATGTTCTTCTATTGTTTTTTCAGAAACTCCTAATATATTTATCTTAGTCTCAGTCGCATAAGAAACCACACTTCCTTTAAAATATTTTGAAGCTCCCGCCACTGATGCTAAACTTGCAGCTATCTGACCGCCGGTGCAGCTTTCAGCAGTTGCAATTGTTTTTCTCTCTTTTGTCAAAAGTCGGCCCACCACAACCTCTATTGTTTCATCCTCATCAAACCCTACAATTATATCATGGATTATTGCATCTAAAGAAGCTACATAAGATTCAATTGCCTGTTCTAACAATTCCTTATCTTTCCCTCTTGCCGTAAGTCGCAAGCGTACTCTTCCAGGAGCAGGTAAATAAGCTAACTTAATAAATTCAGGTAAACTATTTTCCCAATCTTCAATTCGTTCCGCCACCATACTTTCGCCTTGTCCGTAGGTTAAAATGGTTTTATGCATTATATACGGACGGTTGTATTCCTGAACTACTTTTGGAATAATCTCATTTTCTACCAAATATTTCATTTCAAACGGAACTCCCGGTAACGAAACAAAGACGGTGTTTTCTTTTTTCATCCACATCCCCGGAGCAGTTCCTACCTGATTGTGTAAAACAGTACAGCGTGATGGAACCAAAGCCTGATCTTTATTAATCTGGGTAATCGTACGTTTATAAAAACCTTCTATTAATTGGGTAACATGCTTTAGTACTGCCTGATCCACAATTAATTCATCTTCAAAATAATCACAAAATGTTTTTTTGGTAACATCATCTTTTGTTGGTCCAAGACCTCCCGTTATAATTACAAGATCAACCTTGTTTTGTAGTTTTGCAAAAGTATCCAGTATATGCTGCTTGTCATCAGTTATGGAAATCATCTCATTAATTTCTATTCCTATTTTATCTAGTGATTTTGCAATAAAACCGGAATTGGTATCAATAATTTGTCCAATTAAAATCTCATCTCCTATAGTAACAATAGTTGCTTTCATCTTTAGTATGCTGAAAATTTGAGTTTCTTATAAAATAAAATCAACACCCAAAAAAAATATTGAATGTTGATTCTTATTGTTATTTATGTTTATTTATAAAAAGAGCATTTTATAAATCAAAGTCTTTTTTAATTTCTTTAATAGCTTCTTTTACCTGTGATTTTATACTGTCAAAAGTATGTTCAATATCTTTTCGTTTACCTTCTGCTTTGGTCCAGGCTTCTACTTCCAGAATTTCTTCAAAAGCTACCGTCATTCCCAACAAATCTAATGTAGGTTTGATTTTATGTGCATAAGCATACGCATGCTTATGATCTTTCTTTTTGATGCCTTCCTTAATTTGTGCCAAATCTTCCGGAACATCATTCACAAATAAAGTCAGAATTTCATTTACAAATTCAGAATCATTATCTGAAATCGCATATACTTTTGATAAATTATAGTTTAAAGCCATTATTTTACTTGTATTCTAAATAGTTTTTTCCCTTCTAAAAATCCTTCCAAAACATCATTTGGCTGCACAGCTGCAACTCCTTTTGGAGTACCTGTAAAAATAATATCGCCAATTTTAAGAGTAAAATATTGTGAAACATAAGCTATTAACTCATCTATTTTCCACAACATCATATTTACATTCCCTTCCTGAACGATTTCATTATTATTTCTTAATTCAAAAGTAAGATTTTCTAATGAACTAAATTGTGATTTATGTAAAAAATCTCCAATTACAGCCGAACCATCGAAAGCTTTTGCCTTTTCCCATGGCAAGCCTTTGGATTTTAATTCATTTTGTAAGTCCCGTGCCGTAAAATCGATTCCAACACTTATTTCATCATAATATTTATGTGCAAACTTAGCATCAATATACTTTCCTACCTTATTAATTTTAACAATTACCTCTACTTCATGCTGTACATCTTCTGAAAATTCAGGAAGCACAAAAGGATACTGTTTCAACAATACCGCCGAATCCGGTTTAATAAAAATTACAGGTTCTGTTGGACGCTCATTTTGCAATTCTTCAATATGATTTGCATAATTCCGTCCGATACAAATTATTTTCATTTCTTTTAAGTTACTGAGTCACTGAGTTACTGAGCTTCTAAGAAAATGAGCAAAAAAACTCAGCAATTTAGAAACTTAGTTACTTAGAAACTTTATTTTGTATTTAACTTTCTTAATTTTATAGCTGTCAATACTTTTTTAGTATATAAAGGAAAATCAGCATTTTGTACCCAGCTAAAATAACCAGGTTCTCTTTCTAAAATTACATCTACCTTGACCCCTTTATGTTTTCCAAAAGTAAAGATTTCATCTCCGTCTTTATCAAAAGAAATCATTCCGGCAAAATCGGCTATTTTTTTTCTTGTTGTAAACTCAGACAATGATTTCATGTCGTTTTCCAAATCAGGATAACGCTCTAATTGTGCTTTTAATATTTCATAAGTCGCCATCGTATCTGCTTCAGCTGAATGGGCATTTTCTAAACTCTGACCACAATAAAATTTTAAAGCTGCACTCAAAGTACGCTCTTCTTTTTTATGAAATATAGTCTGAACATCAACTGAAACTCTGTTTTTCATATCAAAATCGACTCCGGCGCGAAGCAATTCTTCTGCCAGAAGCGGAATATCAAAACGATCTGAATTAAACCCAGCTAAATCGCTGTCTTTTATCATATTATAAACCTGAGTCGCCAACTCCTTAAAAGTAGGTTCATTAGCTACTTTTTCATCTGTAATTCCATGAACAGCGGTAGTTTGCGGTGGAATTGGAATCGTAGGATTCACCAGCCAGGTTTTACTTTCTTTGTTTCCGTTTGGAAAAACTTTAAAAATTGAGATTTCTACAATTCTATCCTTTCCAATGTCAATTCCTGTAGTTTCAAGATCAAAAAAGCAAATCGGTCTATTGAGTTTTAATTCCATTTTAAAAATATATAATTACAAATATAAAGTTTTGAATCTGATATAAACAACAGTTAAAAAAAGAAAACCCGAAAGTTATTTTAAAACTTTCGGGTATTTCACTCCTGTAATTTTATATCAAATTGTTCTTGTAATATCAAAAGCCTCTAAATATTCGGCTACTCTTTTCACAAACATACCACCTAAAGCACCATCAATAACGCGGTGATCATAACCATGGCTTAAAAACATTTTTTGTCTGATTCCGATAAAATCTCCTTCAGGAGTTTCAATAACCGCAGGAACTTTTCGAATAGTTCCCAATGCCAGACTACCTACTTCCGGCTGATTCAAAATAGGAGTTCCAAATACACTGCCAAAAGAACCTACATTGGTTACGGTATACGTTCCTCCGTTGGTATCATCGGGTTTTAACTTGCCTTGTTTAGCACGATTCCCTAAATCATTCACCGCTTTTGCCATTCCAACTAAATTCAGCTGATCAGCATTTTTGATTACCGGAACAATCAAATTCCCATTAGGCAAAGCTGCCGCCATACCTAAATTGATGTTTTTCTTTTTGACAATATAATCCCCATCAACCGAAATATTCATCCCCGGAAAATCTTTCAATGCTTTAGCAACAGCTTCCATAAAAATAGGCGTAAAAGTCAGTTTTTCACCTTCTCTTTTTTCAAATTCATTTTTATGTTTGTCACGCCATTTTACAATATTAGTAACATCTACTTCTATAAAAGAATACACATGAGCCGATGTCTGTTGAGAAGAAATCATATATCCCGCAATAAGCTTGCGCATTCTGTCCATTTCAATAATTTCATCTCCACCGTTTACTGAAACCGGCGCTGTAGTTCTAAAGAAATCAGGAACATCAGTCGCTTGTACAACTGCTTTTTGAGGTTTGTATTTTCTGTCTTTTAAATATTCTAAAATATCATTTTTAGTGACTCTGCCTTCGCTCCCTGTCCCCGGAATTTGTTCTAACTCCTCAACAGCAATTCCTTCGGCAGCAGCGATATTTTTCACTAATGGAGAAAAGAATTTTTCAGAACCTGAATTTGTTATTGATTCCGGAACAGCAACGGTTTCTTTTGCTGTTTCTATTGTTTTTGTTACTTCTTCAATTATTTCAGGAGCAATAGTTGTTTCGGTCTCCTCTTCTTCTTCATTCTCTCCTTCTGTTTCGATGATTGCAATAGTTTGCCCTACTTCAACCAAATCATCTTTTGAAAACAGTTGTTCTATTAAAACACCCGAAACTTCACTAGGTACTTCACTATCCACTTTGTCGGTAGCAACTTCTAGCACTGCTTCATCGGCTTCAATTTTATCGCCTACTTGCTTTAACCAGTTTGTAATGGTTGCTTCTGCGACACTTTCTCCCATTCTAGGAAGCTTTAATTCGAATCTTGCCATATTGTTAACCTAAAAGGTAGTTTTTAATTTCTGTTTGCGAAATTACTAAATTCTTAAAACATAAATTATATTAAATGTAGCTTTCCTATATTAATTATAACAAGCAACTCATTTTCAAACCAATAATACACATATTAATAAAAATCAATTGGTAAATACTGTGTTTTTTACAAATTCGATAAAAATCACAGTAAAGTAAACGACTGTTTTTTACCATAAATTAACCTTAAACACCCCATTGACCATGGAAAAAGCCATGTTTTATTTTCTTTTTCATTTCTAAAAGTAGTCATTTTTTTAAAAAAGAGAAAGCTTCTCTTAAGATGACAAAAGAATCAATTCATTAAAATCGCTTACTTTTGAAGTATAATAAAGCATCCGTTTTTAAATTATTGTATCCGTTGAAAAAAATATTCTTGTTACTGTTTCTGTTTTACATGAGCCAAATTCAATCTCAAATTTCCGGTTGTACAGACCCTTTATCCAAAAATTACAATCCACAGGCAACCCTTAATGACGGAAGTTGTCAGTATAAGAATAAAAAAATAAAGCCTTTTTTTTCAAAAAAACTCAGTGATACTATTGGAGAAACATCAGGTTTAATCGTCTTTGACACTTTATTATGGACTCATAACGATGATACCGATACCAACATTTACGGATTAGATACTTTAGGCGAAATTAAAAAGCAAATCAAACTCGAAAAAGTAAACAATACAGATTGGGAGGCGATTTCGCAAGACAGCAGCTACTTATATATAGGCGATTTTGGAAATAATTACCGAGGCAATCGTACCGATTTACATATTTTAAGAATTGAAAAAAAATCGTTCTTACTGAATGCTCCGGTGATTGACACCATCTTTTTTTCTTATGCTGATCAAACTGATTTTTCACAAGTAACTCCTAATAAAACCAACTTTGATTGTGAAGCTTTCATAGTTTCTAAAGACAGTATTTATCTGTTCAGTAAACAGTGGAGTTATAAAAAATCAAACATTTATGTACTGCCTAAAAAACCCGGAAAATATATTGCTCAATACAAACAAACTCTTAATATCAAAGGACTCGTTACTGATGCAAGCTATCTGGAAGATAAAAAACTAATAGCACTTTGTGGTTATACTAAAACGGGAAAAAGCTTTATTTATCTTTTATACGACTTTAAAAACCATGATTTTTTATCCGGAAATAAGAGAAAAATTAAATTAAAACTCCGCTTTCACCAAATAGAAGGTATTAGCACTCAAGACGGATTACAGTACTACCTTACCAATGAAAGTTTTAAAAGAAAACCCTTTATCAATGTCCCTCAAAAATTACATCAGCTGGATTTGAACAGCTATTTATCACATTATTTGAATAAATTCAAAAAGGATTAAAACAAACAATTCGTAATTAGTCGTTTAATAGTTTACTTTTGCCAAAAAAATTACAACTGTGAATTATTTATCTGTCGAAAATATATCCAAATCATTTGGAGAAAAAACGCTGTTTGAAAACATTTCTTTCGGAATTAACAAAGACCAAAAAATTGCCTTTATTGCCAAGAACGGTTCTGGGAAAACCACTATTATGAGTATTATCAATGGTTTAGACGAACCTGATACGGGGCAAGTAGTTTTAAGAAAAGGCATCCGTATGGCATTTCTTTCGCAAGACAATAATTTGCAAGACGAATTAACCATTGAAGAAAGCATTTTTGCTTCAGACAATGAAACCCTGAAAGTAATTGAACAATACGAAAAAGCATTAGAAAATCCTGAAGACGAAGAAGCCTATCAAAAAGCTTTTGATGCCATGGACCAGCACAATGCCTGGGATTTTGAAACCCAATACAAACAAATTTTGTTCAAATTAAAACTGGAAGATTTTAAACTAAAAGTAAAAAATCTTTCCGGTGGACAAAAAAAACGTCTATCACTTGCCATTATCCTGATTAACCGTCCAGATTTATTAATCTTAGACGAACCTACCAATCATCTGGATTTAGAAATGATTGAATGGTTAGAATCTTATTTTGCTAAAGAAAACATCACCTTGTTTATGGTTACGCACGACCGTTTTTTCTTAGAGCGTGTGTGTAATGAAATTTTAGAATTAGACAACGGAAAATTATACCAGTACAAAGGAAATTACTCTTATTATTTAGAAAAAAAAGAAGAACGAATTGCCTCAGAAAATGCAAGTATTGATAAAGCTCAAAATTTATTCGTTAAAGAATTAGAATGGATGCGTCGCCAGCCAAAAGCGCGAACAACCAAATCTAAATCACGTCAGGATGATTTTTATATCATCAAAGAAAAAGCACAAAGTCGCCGTAAAGAGAATAAAGTGGAACTGGAAATCAATATGGAACGTATGGGAAGTAAGATTATCGAGCTTCATAAGATTTCTAAGAAATTCAAAGACCGTATTATTCTGGATGATTTTAGTTTTGATTTTCAACGTGGCGAACGCATTGGGATTATTGGAAAAAACGGAACAGGAAAATCAACCTTCTTGAACTTACTTACCGGAACACTTCCTTTAGATTCTGGAAGAGTGGTTAAGGGAGAAACTATAAAAATCGGATACTACACACAAAGCGGAATCAACCCAAAACCAGGACAACGCGTTATTGATATCATAAAAGAATATGGCGAATTTATTCCTTTGGCAAAAGGAAGAATTATTTCGGCTTCTCAGTTATTAGAGCGTTTCCTTTTTGATGCTAAAAAACAATACGATTTTGTAGATAAATTAAGTGGTGGCGAATTAAAACGTTTGTATTTATGTACGGTTTTGATTCAAAATCCTAACTTCTTGATTCTGGATGAACCTACAAACGATTTGGATATTGTAACCCTAAATGTACTGGAAAGTTTCCTTTTAGATTATCCCGGATGCTTATTAGTAGTTTCGCACGACCGTTATTTTATGGATAAAATTGTAGACCACTTATTCATTTTTAGAGGTCAGGGTGTCGTTGAAAATTTCCCTGGAAACTATTCGGATTTCAGAGCTTATGAAGACAGTGCTGATGTAGCACAAAAAGAAGAAAACAAAGCCGAAAAGAAAGAATGGAAACAAAAAAATCCAACTGGAAATCTAACATTCAACGAGCAAAAAGAATTTCAAAAAATTGAGAAAGAAATCAAAGATTTAGAGATCGATAAAGCTAAAATCGAACAACTTTTTTCAGACGGTAAAGTTGCCGACGCCGACATCGAGAAAAAAGCTAAAGAATTAGAAAACATCATTGCCAAAATTGAAGCTAAAGAAGAACGCTGGTTTGAACTTTCGGCTAAAATGGAAGGATAATTAATTCCCGAACTATTTATAATGTCCTGACTTTTTTATTTGCAATATAAAAAGCCAGGACTTTTTTGTTAGATAACAGGATTGTATTTTATAGATTTATAATTACATCTTATCTTTGAAAAAAAAAAAAACAAAATATGGATATCAAACAAATTTTTGAAAACAACAAAAAGTGGATCGCTAAACAACTGCAAACTGATGAAACTTATTTTGACAAATTAGGCGCGGGACAAGCTCCTGAAATCCTATACATTGGCTGTTCTGACAGTCGTGTAACTGCCGAAGAAGTGATGGGTTTACAGCCGGGCGAAGTTTTTGTTCACAGAAACATTGCCAATATGGTTCCTAATACTGATTTGAATTCAATGTCAGTTATTAATTATGCGGTGAGCCATCTAAAAGTAAATCACATTGTTGTTTGCGGACATTACGGATGTGGTGGGGTTTTAGCTGCGATGCAACAATCTGATTTGGGGATTTTAAATCCTTGGCTGAGAAACATCAGAGATGTATATAGAATTCACCAGCAAGAACTGGATGCTATTACTGACGAAGCAGAGAAATACAAAAGACTGGTTGAATTAAACGTACAGGAACAATGTATTAATGTAATTAAAACTGCCGAAGTACAAAAAGCAAATACCGAGAGAAATTTAAAAGTGTACGGTTGGATTTTTGATCTTCATTCCGGAGAATTAATCGATTTAAAGATCAATTTTGATGAGATTTTAAAAGATATTACTAAAATTTATAAAATATCTTAATCAACTATTTCATAGTTCAAATTATAAAAAATCCAGTCTTATTGGTCAAAATGAGACTGGATTTTTGTATATCAAAAAGATATTTTCAATTATAAAATCACTCTTTTTCGTAGTAAATAATAAAATAAACCATTATTAAGTTTAAGAATAAAGAAATACTATTAGTAATAACAATAGGAAGGTCATTTTTTAAAATTCCATACACCACCCACAATGCCACTCCAAAAGTCAGTACACTAAAGGTTAACAACGAAATATCTTTTACTTTTTTTGTTCTCCAGACTTTCAAAATCTGAGGAATAACCGAAGTCATCACACATACTCCTGCAATGAAGCCCAGGATATCGGTAAAATTCATATTTTCTATTTTTAAGTTAAAGCATCGGAAATTATAGTAATCAAAAATAATTTGATTTAATTTTCCGGCTTGACTTCAATAAAACAATGATTATCTCAAAAAAAAAAACTCTCAATCAGTTTTTTAACTTTTTGAGAGCTTTTCAATGAATGCAGAACAATTTTAGTTAACCAAATCAAAACGATCTAAATGCATGACTTTATTCCAGGCAGCCACAAAATCTTTCACAAATTTATCGTGAGCATCAGCACTGGCATAAACCTCAGCAACAGCTCTCAACTCAGAGTTAGATCCAAATACTAAATCCACGCGGGTTCCGGTCCATTTGGGCTGTCCCGTTTTACGGTCTGTTCCCATATAAATTTCTTTACTCTCGTCCATTGCTTTCCATGCTGTCCCCATATCTAACAAATTAACAAAGAAATCTGCTGTTAATTGCCCCGGACGATTTGTTAACACACCATTTGCAGATCCGTCATAATTAACATTCAAAGCTCTCAAACCACCTATCAACACCGTTAATTCAGGAGCGGTCAGCGTTAATAATTGTGCTTTATCAATCAATAATTCTTCGGTAGAAACAGCACTTTTGTCTTTTCTGTAATTTCTAAATCCATCAGCTACAGGCTCTAAAAACGCTATAGATTCGACGTCTGTTTGCTCTTGAGTTGCATCTGTACGACCAGCTGAAAATGGTATGGTTACTACTGTTCCGGCAGCTGCTGCAGCTTTTTCAACGCCAACATTTCCTGCTAATACAATTAAGTCTGCAACAGAAACTTTTTTAGATCCGTTAGCAGTATTAAACTGATTTTGGATATTTTCTAAAGCCGTTAAGATTTTACTCAACTGAGCGGGATTATTTACTTCCCAGTTTTTTTGTGGTTCTAATCGAATGCGTGCCCCATTAGCCCCACCACGTTTATCAGAACCTCTGAATGTCGATGCCGAAGCCCAGGCTGTCGATACTAATTCTGACACTGAAAATCCTAATCCTGAAATTTGAGATTTTAAAACATCAATATCATTAGCATCTATTAATTCATGATTCACAGCCGGAAGCGGATCTTGCCAGGTAAACACTTCCTGAGGTACATCCGGACCTAAATAGCGTGAAAGAGGCCCCATATCACGATGCGTTAATTTAAACCATGCTTTTGCGAAAGCATCAGCAAACTGATCCGGATTATCCCTAAATCTTTTGGATATTTTTGCATATTCAGGATCAAATCGTAACGATAAATCGGTTGTCAGCATTGTTGGTCGGTGCATTTTATTGGGATTATGAGCATCAGGAGTAATTTCACCAACATTTTTAGCCACCCATTGATGCGCACCGGCTGGACTTTTTGTCAATTCCCACTCAAAATCTAATAAATATTCAAAAAACAGGTTGCTCCATTCCGTTGGTTTGCTAGTCCAGGTAACTTCGAGACCTGAACTAATAGTATCCGCACCTCTTCCTGATCCATAACTATTATTCCACCCAAAACCCTGCTCTTCAATTCCCGAAGCTTCAGGTTCTTTACCCACATGCTCCGTAGAAGCTGCCCCGTGTGCTTTACCAAAGGTATGTCCACCGGCAATTAATGCCACCGTTTCCTCATCATTCATTGCCATACGGGCAAAAGTATCTCTAATATCATGAGCTGCTAAAACCGGATCCGGATTTCCGTCCGGTCCTTCCGGATTAACATAAATCAATCCCATTTGAACTGCTGCCAGAGGATTTTCTAATTTACGGGAATGAACTTTGCCATCTGCATCATCGTCAGAAGCCACTACACCCTCTCCTGGAACTCCATGAGAACCTTGTGCATAACGGATGTCGCCTCCCAGCCAGATTTTTTCAGAACCCCAATACACATCCATATCCGGTTCCCAAACATCAGCACGTCCACCGGCAAAGCCTAATGTTTTGAATCCCATCGATTCTAAAGCGATATTTCCGGTAAGAATCATTAAATCAGCCCAGGAAATTTTATTGCCATATTTTTGTTTTATGGGCCAAATCAAACGGCGTGCTTTATCTAAAGACACATTATCAGGCCAGGAATTTAACGGAGCAAAACGTTGCTGACCTGAACCTGCACCACCGCGTCCGTCCTGCACACGATACGTACCTGCACTATGCCATGCCATACGGATAAAAAACGGTCCGTAATGACCAAAATCTGCCGGCCACCAGTCCTGAGAATCGGTCATTAAAGCATGAAGATCTTTCTTTACCGCCTCTAAATCCAATGATTTAAAAGCTTCTGCATAATCAAATTCTTCATCCATAGGATTCGATTTTGATGAATGTTGACGTAAAATATCAACCTTTAACTGATTAGGCCACCAGTTACGATTTTGCGTTCCATTACCTGCACTCTGCTTTGGGGCACTTCCTGAAAAAGGGCATTTCCCACCACCGTTTGAATTGTTTGTGTTTTCCATAATTATTATATTTCTTTTGTTTTAAAAATCTGCCAAGCTAAGTTATCGATATAAAACTATTAAAAAATATTTTACAATAGATAATACTTATAGTTTAATATTGTTTAAAAAAAAGATTTTAGGACATTAAATTACAAAATAAAAAACACAAAATCTATAGGGAAATATAATTATCTTACTTACAATAATTTATAACAAGTATCATTAATTAATTTACTTAATAAAAAAACTCTTTTTAAACAGATTAGAATTATCATTATTTTTCGCTTAATAAATTGCTAAAAAAAAGAAAATTTAGTATTTTTTTTATAATTTGCATAGGATTCCAAAACACGCAGACATGACTTCAATTACCAGAATTTTTGATTTTCCTTACCATCAACAGGATGAATTTACTACAATTCCGGATGCTTTAACATCTAAACAAAATGGTGTCTGGATAAAAGTTTCTACTCGGGAATACATTGCTCAGGCAAATACTATTTCGAGAGCTTTGTTGCGAATGGGGGTAAAAAAAGATGACAAAATCGCCATTATTTCGTCTAATAACAGAACGGAATGGCATATTACAGATATTGGCGTGTTACAAACCGGAGCACAAACTGTCCCAGTCT
The DNA here is from genome assembly GCF_051846875.1 of Flavobacterium sp. ARAG 55.4. NCBI lineage: Bacteria > Pseudomonadati > Bacteroidota > Flavobacteriia > Flavobacteriales > Flavobacteriaceae > Flavobacterium > Flavobacterium sp. ARAG 55.4. The sequence goes on from NZ_JBPYCT010000003.1 coordinate 104,125, forward strand.
ACCCTACTATTTCCGAAGCAGATTACCAATACATCCTGAACCATTGTGAGGCAAAATACTGTTTTGTTTCTGACGAAGGTGTATTGCAGAAAATAAATTCTGTTAAAGACAAACTACCACATCTTAAAGAAATTTATAGTTTTAATACGATTCCCAATTGTAAAAATTGGAATGAACTGCTTATTCTGGGAGAAGACAACAGCAATCAGGACGAAGTTGAAGCAATAAAAAACAGCATCAAAACCGAAGATTTAGCCACTATTATTTATACTTCGGGAACAACCGGGAACCCAAAAGGGGTGATGCTTTCGCACCAAAATATTGTTTCAAATGTTTTAGGTAGTGCTCCCAGAATTCCTTTTAAAGCAGGAGAAAGTCGCGCATTGAGTTTTTTACCTATTTGCCACATTTTCGAACGAATGGTTTTGTATTTGTACCAATTTTACGGTGTATCGATTTACTTTGGCGAAAGCATAGAAAAAATTGGCGAAAACATAAAAGAAGTCCAACCTACTGTCATTACAGCCGTTCCCCGATTAATCGAAAAAGTATATGATAAAATTTATGCTAAAGGAGCAGAACTTACCGGTATTAAAAAGAAATTATTCTTTTGGGCGATTAACTTAGGATTGCGATATGAACCTTATGGAGCCAATGGATTCTGGTATGAATTTCAACTTAAAATTGCACGAAAGCTTATTTTCAGCAAATGGAAAGACGGACTTGGAGGTAAACTGGAAGTTATGGTTTCCGGAAGTGCCGCACTGCAAACCCGTTTATCCCGAATTTTTGCCGCTGCCGAAATTCCTGTCATGGAAGGTTATGGACTAACCGAAACTTCGCCTGTAATTGCCGTAAATGATATGCGGAACTATGGATTCCGAATAGGAACTGTTGGAAAAGTCATTGATAATGTCGAAGTAAAAATTGCCGAAGACGGCGAGATTCTTTGCAAAGGTCCTAACGTAATGATGGGTTATTATAAAAATGAAGCCTTAACTAACGAAGTGATTACCGAAGGTTATTTCCACACAGGAGATATTGGAAACATGGATAAAGATGGTTTCTTAAAAATTACCGATCGCAAAAAAGAAATGTTCAAAACATCCGGCGGAAAATACATTGCACCTCAGCTGATTGAAAACACGATGAAGCAATCCCGTTTTATTGAGAATATTATGGTGATTGGCGAAGGTCAGAAAATGCCGGCGGCTTTTATCCAGCCTAATTTTGATTTTATAAAAGAATGGGCTAAGAAAAACAAAATCAATGTGGGAACAACTCTAAAAGAAATCAGCACGAATGAAAAAGTAATTGCCCGCATCCAACAGGAAATTGATTCCATTAATCCAAAATTTGGACACTGGGAACAAATTAAAAAATTCGAACTCACTCCTACCGTTTGGTCTATTGATGGTGGCGAAATGACCCCAACACTCAAATTAAAACGTAAAAACGTGTTGGAGAAGTATCAGGATTTATACGATAAGATATATGGTGTTTAAAATCAAAATGATATAAAACTAAAAACGGCTGTCTTTTGAGATAGCCGTTTTTTTTTATCAAATTGGTATTACTTCCCAACCAAAATCTTTAAAATCTTGAATTTTTTCTTTAACATTTTCTTCTAAAACTGCAAAACACAACAAATGTGTTGGACGAGAAAAACCTACATACATCATTTTTAAAGCTTCTTTTCCAAATGCATCTTTTTCACCTGTATTTTTACCTTTGTTTTTTTCGCCAACAATAAAGTTATGGTTAGAATTTGTCAAAACATTAAGTATTTGAGATTTTTGGGACTCGTATTTATTTTTAAAAGTTTCAATGTACATTGTAGCACAATGTGTTTGTCCTTTTACAGAATGAATAGTTGCTATATCTATACTAAAATCTTCTTCTCTAATTATTTCTTTTATAGGTTTAACTTCCTTTTCAAAAGTCGAAATAAATAATTGAGTTGATGGTTGTAAATTTTCACTTAGTACAAACCATTCTCTAAACTCTTCGTTTATAAATTCTTTTATAGACTTAAAAACTTCTTCGTAATTTTTCTTTGTAACTAATTCAAAGCACCACTTAAATAATTTTTCTTTGAATATTTCATAAGCAAAAGGGTATTTATCTTCTAATTGTAAAATTTGAATATGTTTTATCATTTCACTTTTAGAATATCTTCTTTGCACTTCTTTACCTCTTATAGTAGTTGTATATTTTTCTTCTTCTAATAGTAAAATGTAAATCAATGCGTTAAGAATAGATTTTCTAACAGCTTCAAGTGTTGTTTTATTTTCATCAAATAATTGTATGTGTTTACTCAAAGTTGAAAAATCTTCTTTTTTTGCTTTTGATTCTTTGGAATATACAGGAAAAATATCTTGTAAGCGAATGTTTTTGTTATCTTCTTTCTTCTCATCCCAAACAGCTGACCAACCAATTATTTTGAAACCGTTTTCTTTATTCTTTTCGCAATGATGTAATTTATGTTTGTTTATTAATTCTTTGAATTTATCCTTTAACAAATGCTTTGTTTCGTGGCTAAAAACAATTAGATGTGGTTTTATTCCTTCTTCTCCTTTACTTTCGACAATAAATTTAGGAATACCATCTTCATCTTTTTTGGAGTCAAGAATAAATCTATTTACTAAATTTGAATTTAATTTTGTTAAGCGATTAGAACCTTTAAGGAAAAGAGGTTTCCTTTCTTTCCAATCACATTCAGTTTTTACTTTTTTAGAAGTTGAATTATAGATTGCTTGATTTGGATCTCCAATTCTTTGAATAATAGTTTTAGAATTTTCTTTAAAAAAGATATTTTCAATAATATCAATTTGATATTTTTCTAAATCCTGCATTTCATCAACAAATACATATTTAAATCGATTTTGAAGAATGGATTTGATTTTAGGAAAACCTTTTAGATAAAATTCACCAAATGAAAAAGAATCTTTATATCTTAAAAAGCCTTCTTTAAATAAAATCTCATATTGTTCTAGCAATAATTTACCAGAACCTTTTTCAAAACCGAATGTAGTTTCGTTATTTATGAATTTATTTGATAAAAAATCTAATCTATAGTGTGTGGCTTTTTCAAACTTTTCCTCATTTACTTTCTGTAATGCAAATTTATTTTTACTCTTAATTAGTTCTTTTATACTTTCATTAATGTTTTTAGTTTTTAAACTATCATCTTTACAAGACATATAAATTAAATTCCCTTTTTTACATAGAATATTTTCCTTTTTTAATTTCTGATGTATTTCTCTTGAGTCTTTTAAAGAGATTTTCAGAAATTCAGAAATTTCTTTTTGAGTTAAGTTTGAATAAGAAGAATAGATTTGATTAAAAAAATAGCTAAATAAATCATTTTTAAATGGTAGTTTTTTCGTTAATGAAATTAATTTTGAAGCGGGTATTTCATCATCATTTTTTGATATATAAGTGCCATATTTTTCAAAACAACCTTGATTTGCCAAATACTTATTTACAAAAGTTTGAATTGTCCCCACAAAATTCGGATATTCAAAAAGATGGGGACAATGTTTTTTAAGTTTCTTTTCAATTTCATCAACTGCATTATTTGTATGCGACAAAACTAAAATTCCTGAACCATCATTAAAAGGCATTTGCTTTGACAAACAATATAATTTAGCCAATAAAGCTGTCGTTTTGCCGCTTCCTGGAACGGCTAATAAATCACAAGTATCAAGATTAGTAATAAATTCAATTCTTTCATCATCAAAATCATTACCTCCAATTAATAGTTTTGCAGCTTCTTCTATATGTTCAGGGTTAATTTCAATTTTCATAACTGCAAGCGTGTTTTATGGCATCAACTAAATATTTAATGTATTCGTCTTGTTCATCTATAATCAAACTTTCATTATCTTCTATTTTTTGCGCTAAATCAGTTGCAATTTTTACCTTATCTAATTTTGAAGAACTTACTTTCTTTAACATTGGAATAAATTCATCAAAGTTATTTTTAAAAATTGTTGGATGTACTTTTTTTAATGACTCTTTAAAAATTTTAGATAAACAAGTGGATTTATACAAACACCACTCTAAAGTCCATTGTTTAGCTAATTGTAATTCTATTTTAGTTTTATCAAACTCTTTTTCTAACTTTTCTAAATTCTCATATTTAGTTTTAGCTTTTCCTTCTAATTTATCAAGAGCAATGAAACTTCCATTTTCTTCTGGTCTGTTATCTAAATCTGTAACAATACTTACTGGTATATTCATTTTTTCTTCATCATTTTGTCTCAAAAATATTTTTGCAAAATGTAAATAGGCAGTAGAAGCAACATTTACAATAGAAACTTCTTTTTCAGTTAAATCATAATCCATTTTTTGAGCCAAAGCAGGAATTAATATTTCTTCTGACCAACCTTCAACAATAATTACTCCTTTAGCAAAAAATAGATTTGATTTTGTAACGTCTAAAAAACGTTTTAAATAAACATAGTCATTCGGTTCTAATTTAGTTTTTCCTTCACCCATTGGAAAAACATTATTGTCTTTACAAATTATTAATGATTTTAAAGGAACTTTTGAAGCAATGTTTGGACTATGTGTTGTTAAAATATATTGTATGGTTTCTTCTCCTTCTTTTTCTTTTAGAGCGTTGATAATTTTCATTTGAGCTTGAGGATGTAAATGCGCTTCTAATTCTTCAATCATACACAATCTTAATCCATCCCAATTTTCCTTTTTCAGATGGAGCAATTCAGCCGACATATAAAGTCGATTCATTGTTCCTAATCCTAAATTCGTTTCTTCATTAATGCCTAATGAAATTTTTTCAAGAATGTTTTTTATTTCTGCTTTTCCAAGAGAAAAAATAGATTCATATTTATGGTCAATAAATTTCTTTAGAAACTCATCAATTTTATCTTTTATTTCTTCTTTGTTACTTGAAGTTTTATCTACCTTATTTTCATCCTCAAACCAAAGTTCAATTTCTTCATTAATTTTTTTAAATTTTTCTACAAAATATGCTCCTTATTATTCTTGTCTTTTTTGAATAATTTATGTTCTTGAAGAATTTGAGATAAACGAGAATTCTTTTTTGCAGTTAAATCAGAATTTGCGTCTCTCAATGCTTTTAAATAAGTACATTTTAGATAATCTCTTGCTTCAGCATTAAGTGGAAAGCCAACATCGTCCATTCCAGCTTTAATATCAGTTGGTAAAATTCTACCGTCTTTGTCTTTACTGACATCATAGATTAATCTCAAAACAGGTATATCAATTCCATTTTCTTTTGTCCAACCAAGCCATTCAATGAAATTTTTGGCTTGATTATCCTTTAAACCTTTAAACTCAATTTCAATACGCAAACGATTTTCATTTTTATGAAAATCTTCATTTTCAACTTTTATCCACTCATAGGCGTGAGTTTTTAGAACTAATTTAATGGCGTCAATTATTGCAGTTTTACCTGAATCATTTTCTCCTATTAACACATTCAAGCCTTTGGTAAAAGGCACAATTAAATCAGGATTACTCGAATCAAAAACATTATTTGATCCATATTTTCTAAAATTCCAAAGTTTTAATTCTGATATATACATATTCCTGTTTTTTTAATCCTAAAATGTAAAAGGCTTCGATATCCAAATTTAACAAAAAAGCAACCACAAAAAACTTTATTCTACAATCAACTCATAAACTCGTTAAACGGGAATGTCTTTTGGAGTTGGGTTTGCGTGAGGGATGGAAGTGGCATCCTTTTTATTTTGTACTTCGACAAGCTCAGTATGACAAAATAAAAAGATATAACGGACAGCCCGACCTTTTCTCGTCTTTTTTTGATGAGAAAAGGACACGCCCAGGAAAAAATTAATATTAACAAGCTTCTCGATAATCCATACCAGAATTAAAAAAAATTAACAAAAAAATGTCATTTTTTTGTTATGCATGCATATCATTTTTTCTTATATTTGAAAGAACAGTACTATTATCCATAATTATTACATAGAAATAAAATGATTTTGATAAAAATGTACATCGCTTTTTGAGAGAAACCCAATACGCTTGCCACATGAAAAATAAAACCATCGATTATATCTTAAGAGCGACCTGGCAGGCGGTTTCCAGAATGTACAACGAGGAAGCCGCTAAATACGGCGCTACCATGGCAACGGGATTTGTATTATTGAGTATAGACAAAGAAAAAGGAACACCATCGACGGCTTTAGGTCCCAAAATGGGAATGGAGGCCACCAGCCTGACCCGCACCTTGAAATCGATGGAAGAAAAAGGATTAATCCTCAAAAAAAAGAATCCTAATGATGGTCGCGGGGTTTTAATATACCTGACCGAGCTGGGTAAAGAAAAAAGAGCTTTGTCAAAAAGCACCGTCATTCAATTTAACGAGAGTATCAGAAAACACATTTCTGATGAAAAATGGGAACATTTTACAGAAGTTGCCGAAACGATAGGACAACTAATAAACGATAAAGAAATATTTAATCAATCTGAAAATATAGAAAATGAAACGCACCATTAAAAAAGTTGCCGTAATAGGTTCAGGAATCATGGGTTCAGGAATTGCTTGTCATTTTGCCAATATTGGTGTCGAAGTTTTGCTTTTGGATATTATTCCAAAAGAAGTTAACGACGCCGAAAGCAAAAAAGGGCTTACACTGGAAAGTAAATCGGTAAGAAACAGAATTGTTAACGAACATTTGGCGAATTCCTTAAAATCAAAACCTTCTCCTATTTACAGCACCAAATTTGCCAGCAGGATTACCACGGGAAATACTACTGATGATATGGCAAAAATTGCTGCTGTGGATTGGGTTATTGAAGTTGTTGTAGAACGACTGGATATTAAAAAAGTTGTTTTCGAGCAAATTGATCAATACCGAACGCCGGGAACATTGGTTACTTCAAATACTTCGGGGATTCCTATCCATTTTATGAGCGAAGGACGAAGTGAAGATTTCCAAAACCATTTTTGCGGCACGCACTTTTTTAATCCGGCGCGTTATTTAAAATTATTCGAAATCATTCCGGGACCCAAAACTTCAACAGAAGTATTGGATTTTCTCAATAATTATGGCGAAAAATTTTTAGGAAAAACTTCGGTTGTGGCTAAAGATACTCCTGCGTTTATTGGAAACAGAATTGGAGTTTTCGGAATCCAGAGTTTGTTTCATTTGGTCAAAGAAATGGGCTTAACCATTGAAGAAGTGGATAAACTAACAGGGCCAGTAATTGGACGACCAAAATCAGCTACTTTTAGAACAGTCGATGTAGTAGGTCTGGATACTTTGGTACATGTAGCCAATGGAATTTATGAAAACTGTCCTGAGGATGAAGCGCATGAATTATTTAAACTTCCGGAATTTATTACCAAAATGATGGAGAATAAATGGTTTGGAAGTAAAACGGGACAAGGTTTTTATAAAAAAGTGGATGCAGCTATCCTTTCTTTAGATTTAGATACTTTAGAATATCGTCCTGCTAAAAAAGCATCATTTGCAACATTAGAACAGACAAAAACCATCGACAAACCGATTGATCGTTTTAAAATTTTATTGAAAGGAACGGACAAAGCGGGTGAATTTTACAGAAAAAGTTTTGCCGCCTTATTTGCCTATGTTTCTAATAGAATTCCTGAAATTTCGGATGAATTATATAAAATTGATGATGCCATGAAAGCCGGCTTTGGCTGGGAAAACGGACCATTTGAAATCTGGGACGCCATCGGAGTTGAAAAAGGACTTGAAATCATCAAAGCAGAAGGTCACACTCCTGCTCCATGGGTAAATGAAATGATGGCTTCAGGAAATACCAGTTTTTACACTATAAAAGAAGGAGCTACTTATTTCTATGATATTGCAAAGAAATCGCAAACTAAAGTTCCCGGACAAGATGCTTTTATTATTCTGAATAACATTCGCGAAAGCAAAAAAATATGGAGTAACAGCGGCGCTATCATCGAAGATTTAGGAGACGGAATTTTAAATATTGAATTCAAATCTAAAATGAACACTATTGGTGGAGATGTGTTACAAGCCATCAACAAAGGAATTGATCTAGCCGAAAAAGAATATGAAGGTGTAGTTATTGGAAATCAGGCAGCTAATTTTTCGGTGGGAGCCAATATTGGAATGATTTTCATGATGGCAGTGGAACAGGAATATGACGAACTGAATATGGCCATAAAGCAGTTTCAGGACACCATGATGCGCGTGCGTTATTCTTCGATTCCGGTAATTGTGGCACCTCACGGAATGACTTTTGGCGGTGGCTGCGAAATGAGTTTACATGCTGATAAAGTGGTTGCTGCCGCAGAAACGTATATGGGATTAGTGGAGTTTGGTGTTGGTGTGATTCCTGGTGGTGGTGGTTCTAAAGAATTAACTTTAAGAGCTTCTGATTTATTCCGTAAAAATGATGTAGAATTAAATACTTTACAGGAATATTTCCTGACTATTGCTATGGTAAAAGTATCGACTTCAGCTTATGAAGCCTTTGATACCGGTTTATTACAACATGGAAAAGATATTATTGTAGTTAACAAAGACCGCCAAATTGCCGAAGCTAAAAAACACGCCTTATTAATGGCCGAAGCGGGCTACACTCAACCCATCAGAAGAAATGATATCAAGGTTTTAGGAAAACAAGCTCTGGGAATGTTTTTAGTAGGAACAGACCAGATGCTGGCCGGAAAATACATCTCTGAACACGATAAAAAAATTGCTAACAAACTGGCTTACGTCATGGCTGGTGGCGATTTATCAGAACCTACACTAGTTTCTGAACAATACCTACTGAATCTGGAAAGAGAAGCTTTCTTGTCTCTTTGTACCGAAAGAAAGACGTTGGAACGCATTCAGCATATGTTGAAAACAGGGAAACCTTTGAGAAATTAGTCTAAGAACCAAGAAGCAAGATACAAGAAACAAGATTTACTCACAGTAATCTTTTCTGTTTTTTCTTTCTTCTATTATCTAAATAAAAAATGAAAACAGCCTATATAGTAAAAGCATATCGGACAGCGGTGGGAAAAGCGCCAAAAGGAGTATTCCGTTTCAAACGTCCTGATGAATTAGCGGCAGAAACCATTCAGCACATGATGAATGAACTGCCTGATTTCGACAAAAAACGAATTGATGACGTCATGGTAGGAAATGCTATGCCGGAAGCTGAACAAGGTTTAAACTTTGGACGGCTTATTTCATTAATGGGATTAGAAATTAATGATGTTCCGGGTGTAACGGTGAACAGATATTGTGCTTCAGGAATAGAAACCATCGGAATGGCAACTGCCCGAATTCAGTCGGGAATGGCAGATTGTATTATTGCCGGAGGTGCCGAAAGTATGAGTTTTATCCCAATGGGCGGTTACCGTCCTACTCCTGATTATGCTGTTGCAAAAGCAGGTCACGAGGATTATTACTGGGGAATGGGACTCACTGCCGAAGCTGTGGCCAAACAATTTAACATATCCAGAGAAGATCAGGATGCATTTGCTTTTCAGTCCCATCAAAAAGCTTTAAAAGCGCAAGCCGAAGGGAAGTTTGACAGCCAGATTGTTCCCATTACGATTGAACAGACTTTTGTGAATACCGATGGTAAAAAAGAAACTAAATCCTATACCGTAAACCAAGACGAAGGTCCGAGAGCAGATACGTCAATGGAAGCATTAGCTAAACTAAGACCTGTTTTTGCCGCTGACGGAAGTGTAACTGCGGGAACCTCATCGCAAATGAGTGATGGAGCAGCTTTTGTTTTAGTGATGAGTGAAGAATTAGTAAAAGAATTAAATCTGGAACCCATTGCCAGACTGGTTAATTATGCCTCAGCTGGAGTAGAACCAAGAATTATGGGTATAGGACCTGTAAAAGCAATCCCAAAAGCCTTAAAACAAGCGGGATTACAACTAAAAGATATTGAATTAATTGAACTAAACGAAGCTTTTGCTTCTCAATCTTTAGCTGTAATCAGGGAATTAGGATTAAATCCGGATATTGTAAATGTAAACGGAGGTGCCATTGCCTTAGGACATCCGCTAGGTTGTACCGGAGCTAAATTATCAGTTCAGTTATTCGATGAAATGAAACGCCGTGGCAATAAATATGGAATGGTCACTATGTGTGTAGGAACCGGGCAAGGAGCTGCGGGGATTTTTGAGTTGTTGTAAGAAACTAGAAGAAAGAAACAAGAGAAAAGATATAAAAGCTCATGAAACATAATTTCAAAAATCTTAAAATTTGGATTTTATCAATGGAAATAACTTCTGATATTCATAAAATAACTTTAGAATTTCCTAAAAATGAAATTTATGGACTAGTAAGTCAAATGAATAGAGCTGCAGTTTCAATGCCTTCTAATATAGCCGAAGGTTCAAATAGAGGAAACACTCATTTTATCCATTTTATAAACATCAGCCTTGGTTCTTCATTCGAATTACAAACACAACTATTAATTGCATTTCAAAATAGATATATAACTGACGAAAAAACGATAGAAATTGAAAACAAGATTATTGAATTTCAAAAAATGACTACTGGATTTATCAGTAAATTGGAAGTCTAATCTTTTTTCTTGCTTCTTTCTTCTTTACTCTAAAAAAAATAAAACCATGGACGACAAAACAAGAGGAGGACAATTCCTTGTAAAAGAAACAAAATGCGAAGACATTTTTATTCCGGAAGATTTCACGGAAGAACAAAAAATGATGCGTGATATGGTCAGAGAGTTTGTTGACAAAGAACTTTGGCCAAACAAAGACCGCTTTGAAAAAAAGGACTATGCTTTCACAGTTGAGTGCATGCAAAAAGCAGCTGAACTGGGATTATTAAGCATTTCTGTACCCGAAGCTTATGGCGGAATGGGAATGGGATTTGTAGATACGGTTTTGGTGTGTGATTACATTTCAGGGGCAACAGGATCCTTTTCCAGTGCTTTTGGTGCACATACCGGAATTGGTACATTACCTATCACTTTATACGGAACCGAAGAGCAAAAACAAAAATACGTTCCCAAACTAGCTTCCGGTGAATGGTTTGGTGCTTACTGCCTTACGGAACCAGGAGCAGGAAGTGATGCTAATTCCGGAAAAACAAAAGCCGTATTATCCGAAGATGGCACACATTATAAAATTACAGGACAAAAAATGTGGATTACCAATGCCGGATTTTGTTCGCTTTTTATCGTTTTTGCCCGAATTGAAGATGACAAAAACATTACCGGTTTTATTGTAGAAAACAATCCTGAAAACGGAATTTCAACCAATGAAGAAGAACATAAACTAGGAATTCGTGCTTCATCGACCCGTCAGGTTTTCTTTAACGAAACTAAAGTTCCTGTAGAAAATATGCTTTCAGAAAGAGGTAATGGTTTCAAAATAGCGATGAATGCACTGAATGTAGGACGAATCAAATTGGCGGCAGCCTGCCTGGACTCCCAACGAAGAATAATTACTGGTTCTGCCAAATATTCAAATGAAAGAGTACAGTTTAATGTTCCTATTGCAAAATTCGGAGCTATACGCTACAAACTTGCTGAAATGGCTACGAGCTGTTATGCGGGAGAAAGTGCTGTTTACCGGGCTGCTAAAAGTATTGAAGAAAGAATCAGCATCCGCGAAAGCGAAGGAACTTCACATCAGGAAGCCGAACTAAAAGGCGTGGAAGAATTTGCCATAGAATGTGCAATTTTAAAAGTCGCCGTTTCAGAAGATATTCAAAATTGCTCTGACGAAGGAATTCAAATCTTTGGCGGAATGGGATTTTCAGAAGATACTCCTATGGAAAGTGCCTGGCGTGATGCCAGAATCACGAGAATTTATGAAGGGACAAATGAAATAAACCGAATGCTTGCTGTGGGAATGTTAATCAAAAAAGCCATGAAAGGTCATGTAGATTTATTAGGTCCTGCTTCTAAAATTCAGGAGGATTTAATGAGTATTCCTTCTTTTGACACACCTGATTATTCTGAATTATTTGCAGAAGAAAAAGAAATGATCAGTAAATTAAAAAAAGTATTTTTAATGGTTGCCGGAGGAGCCGTGCAAAAGTACGGTCCCAATTTAGATAATGAACAGCAATTACTAATTGCTTCTGCTGATATTTTAATCGAAATTTATATGGCCGAATCTGCTATCCTGAGAACAGAAAAGTTAGCTAAGAAACTCGGAGAAGACAATATAAAAGAACAAATTGCTATGGCTAAATTATACCTTTATAAAGCTGTTGATATCATCACTCAAAAAGGGAAAGAAAGTATTATTTCTTTTGCCGAAGGCGATGAACAACGCATGATGTTAATGGGATTAAGACGTTATACTAAATACACCAATATGCCTAATATTGTAGAAATAAGAAGAACTATTAGTGCTAAAATAATTGCCGAAAACAGATATTGTTTTTAAGTTTTAGCATCATATTAAAGCATAAAAAAACGTCTTACTTTATTGTTAAGACGTTTTTGTTTTTATACTATTTATTCTTTCTTTTCTTCTTCTATGGCTGAAATAGCGCCAAAATAATTAATAGGACTTCGGTTATTGCTTATAATTGACAAAGTAGCACTTCCCTGAGAAGAAACTGAAAGTGTCATGTTAAAAAAATCCTGCTGCCCTTTGACCTCAACATCAATCTGATAGCCTTTTTTAACTTTCTTCACCTCAAACTTTTCTGGTTTTCCTTCAAATTTAAGTCCGGTATCACTACTTCCATATCCCAAACCACTAAAACCTCTGCCAAAAAAAGGCATTTCGCTTTTTATAAAATCCGGTCTAAATCGGACAAAATTAGGATTTGCCGTCAAATCAATAAATCTAAAAATTTGTGAATTGGAATTTTGAGCTACAAATTCAAATGCTTTAGCATCTATTAATTTTTCTATTTCTTTTTGCTTTTCCAGCTTTTGCTCAGTTCTGAGTTGTTTTTTGCTTTTTTCCTGAGCAAAAACAGTAAAAAAACTAAAGAAAAAAACAACAAAAACTATACGTTTATATGATTTCATATTTACTGATTTTAAATTTCACAATACCTTAAATACTGATTTACAAGGTTCAAATCACTTATAAATGTACTACTTCTAATAAACAAATTGTCATTATAAAAAGTAAAATTTTACTTTTTTGAAATAACAAAAATTGTTCCTATTTTAGAAAAAAAACAAAAACGCATGAAAATATTAGGCATCGGTTCCCGAATTGCACACTCAGAATACGGAAAAGGAGTAATTACTAATGTATCATCAACCGATTATTGGGTTACATTTATAGAAAACGGCTTAGAAACAATTCCTCTAAATGATAACTTTGAAATCATTGAAGCAGCTGAAAATGAAGTTGACACAGTGAGTTTTTCCGAGGTGGAAAAAAGTTTACGTGATCTTCTGAAAAAATGGTCGGATGTTTCCGAAATTGTACCTATTGGTGATAAGTGGAAAGGCGGAAAAATGATTTTAGAACCCGGACAAGCCGGATTAGCTTCTAAGGAAATACCTATTGACACCTTTTTTCACAAAATTGTAATGGTTCGGGACCGGATTCGGGTAATGGAGCAAAAAATCAATTCCAGTAAATTAGAAGAAAGTGAAAAAATAGACTTACAACAGTATATCACCCGAATTTACGGAAGTTTAACTTCTTTTAATATTTTATTCAAATCACCTACAAACCATTTTGTGGGAGAAAAATCAAAATAGAGTTTAAAGATTAGAATTCTCGCTACAGAAAACATACAATAAAAAATTAACTAAAATTGATTATTAATTAAAGATAACTTCTAAAATAAAACGAGAAAAACATATAGCTTTGTAGCATCAAAATAAGAGTATGATTAACCCTTCTGCATCTGGTTGGATTGATAAGTTTTTTATCACGCAGGAATTCACAAAACAAGATGTTTTGCTGAATACTGATTTATTTTATAAAAAAATCAGAGCAACCGGCTTTATCTATGGGCATATTATTGCATTTGAAACTCCAAATCCTATTGATACAACAGGGTGGGTACAAAATGAAAAGCCTAAAGTATCTCTTTTAAATACTTTATACGGTATTTATGTATTAACTACTCATGATTTGGACTGCCAGACTTTTATCAAAAAATGTCTTGATTTTTATGATAAAATGCATCCTCAGGGTTTCAATCTGTTTAAAAAAGTTTTACCTAATGGTTCCGCATCTTTAAATCTGGAAAAAATTATTGATAACCGTGTTCAGACGAATGTTGATATTATCAATAAAAATTTTTCACATATTGTAACTAATGCGCTTCTTTTTATAGACGTTTTAGCTTTCAGACAATATTTAATCCATGGTGAAATACCTGAAAAATATCTGAAAAAAATTGAAGAAGCCGTAATCAGTGTGGTAAGCTTAGCTTTAAAAATAAAAACTAATAAATCGAATTATGATGATTTATTAATCAAACTCTTTGAAGCTTCAGTACGCTACAGCAAGTTTTCTAAAATTAACGCCTTTAATTTAGAGGATCTAAATTTAGACTATTTCAGTGCTGATTTAGAAAAATATTACCTGGTTGATATGGCAGGAATGGCTTTATGGAGTGATGGTATAATTGAAAATGAAGAAATTTATTTTTTACATAAACTGGCTCAAAACACTAAGGTTTCAGGTGATTTTGTATCTGAAAGTATAAAAAACACAGATACTTTTATAAAACAATATCAAAAAGAAATTCCGTATTTTAATTACTCCAATCCGGTAAAACATTTTTATGATCAAACGACACAAAATGTGATTACGCTCATTAGTCGCAATAAAAACAGATTAATCAAAGAAATAGTAGGCAGTAAGGAATTAATGCTTTTATTAGCTTATTCCACCCGTAGAGATTTGAACGAAAAAGAAAAAAAGAAAGTAAAAAAACAATTATTGGATATTTGCAAAACAATTCCATCCCTAACTATTTTTTTACTTCCCGGCGGAAGTTTATTACTTCCTATTCTTATAAAATTTATCCCTACATTACTTCCTTCAGCATTCAACGAAAATTTAGATAATGAATAAAAAAAAATCGCCCTGATGGCGATTTTTTTTCATTATAAAGTCAATTGATAAACTTCATCCAGTTCAAGATTAGAACTAATATTGACATTCAAATCTGTAACAAATCCTGAATTTAATCCGTAAACCCAACCGTGTAAAGTTAAATCCTGACCGTTTTTCCAGGCAGCCTGCACGATTGAAGTTTTAGCTAAATCAAAAACCTGTTCTTTCGCATTGATTTCAACAAAAGCATTAAACCGCTCTGTTTCGTCTTTTATTGAATTCAAATACACATTATGCATACGATAAACATCTTTTATATGTCTGATCCAGTTATCAATAATTCCTATAGATTGATTTCCCATGGCTGCTTTAATCCCTCCACAGCCATAATGTCCGCAAACAATGACGTGTTTTACTTTTAAAACATTCACGGCATAATCCAGTACACTTAACATATTCATGTCAGAATGAACAACCATATTCGCGATATTTCGGTGTACAAAAACTTCACCTGGTTTAGCTCCGATAATTTCATTAGCTGGCACACGGCTATCAGAACAGCCAATCCATAGCAATGGAGGTGTTTGTCCTTTAGCCAAATCCGCAAAATAATTAGGGTCTTTCGCTAATGCTTTTTCAACCCATTCTTTATTATTATCTAATATCTTTTTATAAAAATTGACCATCTTACTTTAATTTTATAGGTTTTATTAAACTTGTTTTCTGTCTGCTTTCGACAGAATTTTAAAAAATTTCTTTCTTCACAATAACTCTTTTAGCTACATCATAATAATGCTCAATAGTAACATGATTAGGAGTTTCCTCAGTATTTTCTAACTGATATGCTTTCTTAAAACCTTTCAGCTTAACTTTAATATTTTCATCTACAGCTCTGGTCGATTTAAATTCATTAATTAAATCTAAAATATCA
Organism: Flavobacterium sp. ARAG 55.4; assembly: GCF_051846875.1. NCBI lineage: Bacteria > Pseudomonadati > Bacteroidota > Flavobacteriia > Flavobacteriales > Flavobacteriaceae > Flavobacterium > Flavobacterium sp. ARAG 55.4. The sequence goes on from NZ_JBPYCT010000003.1 coordinate 120,045, forward strand.
TGAGCTATATACACAGTATCATGAGCTGAAATTACCACTTTTGAATTTTCAGGAATTGATTTTAACGTACTTTTAATTGCCGCTTTATTCAGAAACGAAACTTCTTGTGCCAGATCAATATGAATGATATCACCATCCGCATATTCTTCTTTTTTAAAAGTATAAGCTCTTTTTAAATTTCCTTTTAAAACAAATATGATACTAATAATTATTCCCAGCATTACTCCTTTTAATAAATCAGTCGCAACAACAGCAATCATTGTCGCTATAAAGGGAACAAACTGATATTTACCTTTATCCCAAAAATGTTTAATGGTAGCGGGTTTAGCCAGTTTATATCCAATTAAGATTAATATTGTTGCTAAAGTTGCCAACGGAATTTTATTTAAAATTACCGGGATAGTCAGCACACTTATTACCAGTAAAATCCCGTGAATAATTGTAGACATTTTTGATTTTGCGCCAGCATTATTATTAGCTGATGTTCTTACAACAACTGAAGTCATTGGCAACCCTCCTAATAATGAACTAATAACATTCCCTACTCCCTGCGCTTTTAACTCCACATTTGTATTAGTATACCTTTTTTGTGCATCTAATCTGTCGGCAGCTTCAATACACAGTAAAGTTTCAATTGAAGCCACTACCGCTATAGTTACGGCAATGGTCCAGACTTTAGGATTAGTAAATTGTGTAAAGTCAGGAAGTATGATAATTTCTTTAAAATCATCAATGGACTCAGGAACAGGCAATGAAACCAAATGTTCATTCCCAATAGCTAAAGAACTACCTGCACTAATAAAAATTTCATTTAAGCCTATACCTGCGATAACAGCGATAAGTGCTCCGGGAACTAATTTAAATTTCTTTAAAAACGCTACTTTTTCCCATGAAATGAGTATTATTAAAGAGACAATAGTTACTACTATAGCTCCTAATTGAAAATGATCGAAAACTCTGAATAAGGATGAAAAAGTATTGTCACCATCCATTTGAGAAAACGACTGATCTCCTTCAAAATCTGCATCATAACCAAAAGCATGCGGAAGCTGTTTTAAAATAATTATAATTCCGATACCTCCAAGCATACCTTCGATTACATTTGTAGGGAAATAATTGGAAATACTTCCGGCTTTAATAAAACCTAATATTAACTGAATGATTCCGGCTATAAAAACGGCAGATAAAAAGATATTAAACGCTCCTAAATCGCTAATGGCAGTAAGAACAATTGCTGTCAAACCGGCTGCAGGTCCGGAAACACTAATATGTGACTGGCTCAAATAACCTACCACTATCCCTCCTACTATACCTGCAATAATACCTGAAAAAAGTGGCGCACCCGAAGCCATTGCAATACCTAAACACAACGGTAGTGCTACCAAGAAAACCACTAAACCTGAAGCAAAATCAGATTTAAGATTGGCAAAAAGATTAATTTTTTTTGTCATAATACAATTATATTTATAATATGAATTGAAACTGTATTAGCTAATACAGTTTTTAATACAATTCTAATGTTTAATAAAAGTGTTATGCTCTGTCAGGAGGAGGAGTAAATATGGTTTTGGAAACATTATCATGCTTCGATAGATTTTTAGAAAGAATTAAACTTTTTACAAGTGTTTTTTTGAATTCAAACACTATAGCAGAAGTCTCTACACAAACTAAATTTTTCACTTCTTTTTTTACATGCTCTTCCTCTGACAGACTATAGAACATAGTCGTATCAGTAGACTTTTCTATCAATTTCACAATAGTGGGAGTAGATAAAAAAGCAATGAAAATAAATAAAAAAATGTGAGCTATTAATTTCATAGTGGTAAAATTAAACTTAAAAAAACAAATTAATTACAATGAAACAATATTTTTTCAAAAAAAATAACATTATAAGACATTCACTTTTATACAAATAAAATTAAAAAAGCCACCCCTCTGAATCATAAATTAAATTGATTGTTTTTATATTTGTATCAAAAACATCTATTTATGACAATTACCCAACTTAAATATGTACTTGCTGTAGCCGAACATAAAAATTTTACACTTGCTGCTGAAAAGTGTTTTGTAACCCAACCTACACTGAGTATGCAAATTCAAAAAATTGAGGATGAACTGAATATCCAAATTTTTGACCGTACTAAAAAACCCATTCAGCTTACTGATATTGGTCAAAAAATTGTAACTCAGGCTAAAAACATTGTAAATGAAGCCGATAGAATTCAGGATATTGTAGAACAACAAAAAGGTTTTATTGGCGGTGAATTCAGGCTGGGTATCATTCCTACCATAATGCCTACGTTGTTGCCCATGTTTTTAAATAATTTTATAAAAAAACATCCCAAAGTAAAACTTATTATTGAGGAACTCAATACCGAAGAAATTATTACTAAACTTAATAACGGTCATTTGGATGCGGCAATTGCTGCCACTCCGTTAATGGAAGAAAAAATAAAAGAAATTGTTTTATATTTTGAACCTTTTGTAGCCTACATCCCTGAAAGCCACCAGCATTTTCAGAAAAAAGAGATTGAAGTTGAGGATTTAAATATTGATGAAATTTTATTATTACAGGACGGTCATTGTTTTAGAGACGGAATTTTAAATTTATGCAAAAACAACAGCCGTAACGAAGGGAATCATTTTCAAATAGAAAGCGGCAGTTTTGAAACCTTAATAAAACTTGCTGATGAAGGCCTGGGAACCACATTGCTACCTTATTTACATACCTTAGATTTAAAGGAATCAGATAAAATTAAACTTCGCCATTTTGCTGAGCCAAAACCGGCCAGAGAAGTGAGCTTGATTTTTCCAAAAAGCGAATTAAAAATTCAGATTATAGAAGCTTTGAGAAGTACTATTGCAGGGGTAATAAAAGGAGCCATTGTTTTTCAGAATGTTCAGATTATTAGTCCGCTTCAAAAAAAACAGAGTCAAAAATTTTAAACTTTTGACTCTGTTTGACAATTTTTATTTCTCTCCACTACAGAAAGGCATTTTTGCAATTCAGGCTTTTCTTTCGTATAATAGTTAAGCCAGTTTTTAAGATGCTCTAACTCATAAGGCAATAAATTCTTAACAGCTTTTTTTAGCTCTTTGACAAATAAGTCAGGCGCATAACTCACTCTTTCCAGTATCGATTTAGTATAGTCATATATCATTCTTTGCATATCTTGAAATGGGTTTAAAAGTTATAGTTAATTAAGATATCGTAATTTACAAAAATTAAGCCCTTTTCTGAAACCTGAAATAGTTAAAAAAGATACAAAGTTACAGTTTGATTTTTTATTTTTTTTAACGACATACACAACCATTATCAGCCAAAAAAAAAGCTGTTTCATCAATTCATGAAACAGCTTTAAGTTTTTTTTATTCAACCCTGTAAAACAAGTATAATTCGGAATTATTATTTTCTAAAAAATTGGTTTTATTTAAATTACCAAACACTTGAATTTAAATATTCACAATCATTAACGAAGGCTGAAGTTCCGGTTTTTCTATGATAAAAGATGTTAACCATTCTTTTAATTGTTCTAATTCATAAGGCAAGAGTGTTTTTATGGCTTTTTCTAATTCTTTACAAAAGAGAACAGGATCAAAACTAACTCTTTCTAATATCGATTTTGTATAATCAAACATGATTTTTGACATGATGCATCAATAATTTTTAGGTTAAACATCAATTTTAAGGCTTTGTAAAAATATACATTTTGAAGACATTTTTTTATTTTTTTAACGTATTTTTTTGATTTATATTATTTTCGTTAAAAATTATTTCGCACATTTTTAAACATCACTTAAATGCTCTGAACATTTCTCTTTTACCCGGAGGACCTGCCAGTTTTTCAACTCTGAAACCTACTTCCTTCATACTCCTTTTCACTACTCCACGAGCTGCATAAGTGACTAAAACTCCGTTTTCTTTTAATGCATCATACATCTTTTTAAAAATTTCGGTACTCCATAATTCAGGTTGTACTCTGTAACCAAAAGCATCAAAATAAATTAAATCAAATTGTGCCACATCATCAATATCCTGAAAAAACTGTTTCCTCTTAGTCAGCGAGAAAGAATCACTTAATTTAATTTTCTCTCCCCAGTTGCACTGATGCATTTGTTCAAATTCCAGCATTCGATCAGCAGCATTCAGTTCACCCACATAGTTCATCAGCACCACTTCCTCGGGAGACACAGGATAAGCTTCTACACCGGTATAATCAATTGTCTGTTTGTATTTAGGTGCTTCTAAAAAACTTATAAAACTATTAAGCCCTGTTCCAAAACCAATTTCTAAAATGGAAACAGCTTTGTTTTCAAACAACGAAAGGCCGTTTTTTATAAAAACATGATATGCTTCCTGAATAGCTCCGTGTTTTGAATGATAGCTCTCATTCCATTCCTCTAAATGGATTGTCGTAGAACCATCTTTTGTTTGTATAATTTCTCTCTTCAAATTAATTGTTTTTACAATGACTGATAATGTTTCCCAAAATTACTTAAAACATACGGTTTAAAATGGCAAAAAGCATTGATTTATTGCATATTTAACAGAAAAGATTGTGTTTTTTTTTATTTTTTTTTGAATATACGAAAATCATATTCAATAGTAACAATTATTAAAGTTTTAGCAAGCATTTTGTCCTTTTTTATTTAATTTTGCATTAATCAAAGTTTAGTTCATCATAAAGTGAAATTTTATACTTAAGTATACATTCAAAAAAATAAAAACATATTATTATGAGTACCACTCAAACCAGCAAAATTGAAATTCTAAAAGCCCCAAATACAAAAATTAACGAAGTAGATTTTGATAACATTAATTTTGGTTCAGTCTTTACAGATCATTTATTTGAGTGTGATTACAAAAATGGTGAATGGCAAACTCCTACTATCAAACCTTATGCTCCTTTTATGATGGATCCTTCTTCAAGAGTTTTTCATTATGGACAGGCAATTTTTGAAGGTATGAAAGCGTACAAAGATGATAATGATGACATTTGGCTTTTCAGACCGGATGAAAACATAAAACGTTTTAACAGTTCTGCTGTTAGAATGGCTATGCCTGAAGTTCCGGAATCTTTATTTACCGAAGGATTAAATCAGTTATTAAAATTAGACGAAGCCTGGATAAAAAAAGGAATAGGAAATACGCTTTACATCAGACCTTTTATGATAGCAACCGGTTTTGGAGTAGTAGCAAATCCTTCTGATGAGTATAAATTCATGATTATCTTATCTCCTGCAAAAGCTTATTATTCAGGAGAAGTTAAGGTTCTTGTTGCTGAACACTACAGTAGAGCTGCTAATGGAGGAATTGGTTCAGCAAAAACCGCAGGAAATTATGCCGGACAATTTTATCCTACCAGCTTAGCGAATAAAGAAGGATACCAACAAATTATCTGGACTGATGACGCAACACATACTAAACTGGAAGAAGCAGGAACAATGAATGTGTTTTTCAGATTCAACGATACCTTAGTAACCGCGCCAACCAGCGAAAGAATTTTAGACGGCGTAACCCGAAAAAGTCTTATTGATATGGCTAAAAAAGAAGGCATCAACATGGAAGTTCGTCCTGTTTTGATTTCTGAATTAATTGAAGGAATCAAAGACGGTAGTTTAAAAGAAATTTTTGGAGCTGGAACTGCAGCAGTTGTGAGTCCTATAAAAGGATTTGCATATAAAGAAGAATATTTTGAATTACCTAAAATTGAAGATTCCATTGCATTACAATTAAAAGAAAAGCTAACGAATATTCAACATAAACTAACCGAAGATCCATTTGGCTGGACGGTTAAAATATAATTTTTTCTTTAAAAGACAGAAAGAAGCGATTTTCAGATTTGAGAATCGCTTCTTTTTTTGCTTAAATATCAGTTAGTATTTTTGAAAAATCCGGTTTAAAATAATTAGGCCCTTTCATTACTTTTCCGTCTTCACGATAAACCGGCTGCCCATCTTCCCCCAGCTTACTCATATTACTTCGTTGAATTTCATCAAAAACGGCTTCAATTTTATCCTGAAGTCCGTGTTCGATAATCGTTCCGCATAAAATATACATCATATCACCCAAAGCATCAGCTATTTCTACTAAATCATTATTTTTAACGGCTTCGAGGTATTCTTCATTTTCTTCTTTCATTAAATGATAACGAAGTGTTTTTTTAGCCTCTCCTAAGTCGGCAACTGGAACTTCACTGTGTCCTATCCCAAATGCGGTATGAAATTCTTTAACGGAATTGATTTGCTTTTGCATAATTTATTATTAATTAAATGAAATGCAAATTAGCAACTAATCCTAAACATTTACTTATTTTTGTACTAAATTTTTAAAATTATGTTTAGCCAGGGTCAATTCGTATTTGCTGTCTGTTTTCTTATCGCTTTTATCATCGTTATGATTTTTTCTTACCGAAAAGACATTCAGACACATAAGATATTCTACAAAGGGAACTACAAAATCCTAATTGGATTCTTTATTTTTATTGGACTTTTATTTGTTATAAAAATATTTTTCAGACATTAAAAGTACAGCAACTGTTTCTTTTTTATGACTTCCAAAACACAAAATAACACAACCGGTCAAATATTAAAATACAGAATGACAAACCGTTACGATTTTGTTATTTATTTGTATTAATACTTTCAATGCATTCCGTTAAGAATGCAAATTTTAAAAAACACACAATTATTTGATTTCCGAATACTGTGCAAAGTCCCGCTTTTTTTAATTTTCAGACTCATAGTCTTGCATATTGATAAAATTTCTAACTTTACATCATAAAATAATCAATTAATTATGAGAATTTTAAAATATATCTTTCTTTTATTACTACTAAGCCTCGTGGCACTATCGATATTTATAGCTACTCAAAAAGGAGATTTCCTTGTAGAAAGAAGTAAGATTATTAATTCTCCCAAATCCTCTGTTTATAATTATGTAAATGATTACAGAAACTGGAGTGATTTTGGTTCCTGGACAAATGATGATGCAGAAATTAAAGTAAATTACCCTCAAAATACTATTGGCAAAGGAGCTTCTTACAACTGGGAAGGAAAAAATGGTGAGGGTGAAATGCGCACTATCCGCATTAAGGAAAACGACAGTATAGTACAGTCCATGAAATTTGAAGGAACATATTCAACCGTATACTGGCATTTTAAAGACACTATCGGAGGAACAAAAGTAACCTGGAAAACTGAGGGAAAAATGAGTTTTCTTTTTAAAATCTATGCCGCTTTAAATGGTGGTACCGACAGGGTGATAGGAGCAATTTATGAAAAAAGCTTAGTTAATTTAGACCGGGCATTAGATTATGAAATCAATACGTTTTCTACTATTGATAATGGAATCGTTAAGAAACCCATGCAAAATTATATTGGACAAACATTTACAAGTGAATTTGCCAAAGTCAATAAAAACTTCAAAATTGTAATCCCGAAACTGATTGCTTTTTGCAAAAAAAATGACATTATAATCAGCGGCAAACCTTTTATTATTTATCATACTTATGATACCGCTAAGGAACTGACTAAAATCACTATCGGAATAGGTATTCGTGAAGCCATATTTCTAAGTGCCGGAAGTGATATCGTTTCCGGACAACTGGATGCTTTTGAAGGCGTAAAAACAACTTTAACGGGAGATTATTCGCATTTAAAAACAGCTTATAACAAAACTGTTAATTATTTAAATCAAAACAAACTAACTCCAAATCCTGTTTTTTCACATCTGGAAATTTATAGTTTAAGTAAAAACGATGTCAAAAACCCTTCAAAATGGGTTACCGAAATTTATATTCCTGTAATGCCTAAGGAGATTCCTCCTGTAAAAACATATTCTCCTGCAACAGCAGCTCCCACCACAACAGCACCAACAACAACGGCTCCTGTAAAAGTGGCACCGCTAAAAGCAAAACCTGCTGAAGAGTCAAAACCAAAAGCAATAGATGAGGAATTTGAATTTTAATTTTTTATCAATTAAACCATCCATTTACTTTTATATCTAATCAACAAAAAACTTTGCTGGACGAAAAGGAATTCATACAACAATTATTAAATCCGAAAACGCAGAATGAAGCTTTTCAGAAATTGTTGTATACCTATCAAAAGCCATTGTACAATCATATTCGGAATATTGTGCTGAATCATGATGATACGGATGATGTTTTACAAAACACATTTATTAAAGTTTTTGAAAATCTGAAAAAATTTAAAGGAGAGAGCAAATTATTTTCCTGGATGTATCGCATAGCCACTAATGAAGCACTGAGTTTTTTAAATCAAAAAGCCCGAAAAAGCGGTATTTCCTCCGAAACTTTACAAAGTAAAGCAATTGACAACCTTAAATCTGATGTTTATTTTGATGGAAATGAAATCCAAATTGCTTTGCATAAAGCCATTATTACACTTCCTGAGAAGCAACAACTGGTCTTTAAAATGAAATATTTTGAAGAATTAAAATACGAAGAAATTTCAGAAATCCTGGGTACATCCGTAGGAGCCTTAAAAGCATCTTACCATCATGCCGTAAAAAAAATAGAATCTCAATTAACAGCAAATTAAACCTTTTCCATTTGATTCAGTCTAATAGCTATCATGAAAGAATTTAAATTAAATACCATCCCTAAAATTGATTCCGGATTAAAAACTCCGGAAGATCTATATTTTGAGAAATTTTCAGAAACCATTTTAGAGAAAACAACTCATAAAGAGCCTAAAACAATTTCACTGTTCCGGAAAAGGAAAACTATTATTATGATGGTTGCTGCTGTACTTGTATTAGCATTAACAATACCTGTATTTATGAATCATGCTAATCATTCAGAAGAAATTGATACTGAAACGCTGGAAAATTACCTAAGTTATCAGTCGAATGTAAATCAGTATGATTTAATAAACGCACTTGACGAAGAAGATATTAACAATATCAAACCAAATATTGCTCTGGAAGATAATACAATTGAAGAGCTGCTGATTAGTAACAATAATTTAGAAAATTATATTTTAGAATAATAGTACATAAATAGAGAGAAGATGAATTTTAGAAAATTATTACCCATAATCCTGTTATTTACCTGCAGCTTTTATGCTCAGGAAAGCATAAAAGATAAGAAAGAGCAAATCAGATCCTTTAAAGTAGCGTTTTTCACTTCTGAATTAGACCTGAGTTCACAAGAATCAGCAAAATTCTGGCCCCTTTATAATGCTTATGACGACAAACAATTTGAAATAAGACATAAAAAGATGAAGTTTTTTAAAAGCAAAATGCACGGGGATGCGCTGAACAAAATGAGCGAAAAAGATGCTGCTGCTTTATTATACCAAATGGACGCTGCCGATGAAGAGCTATTCTTGTTACGAAAAAAATTCAGTAAAAATGTGAGAGCTGTTTTACCGGCTGTAAAAATTTTAAAATTAAAAAAAGCAGAAGACGATTTTTATCGAAAATTACTCCAGCAATATGGTGACCGGGGAAAGAAAAAATAATTATTTTTTTTAAAAGCACAAATGCCGCTTCATTAAATTGAAGCGGCATTTTTATTGGATACTATAAACTGATTTTATGCGTTTTAACTCCAAGCCTGAAATAAAACGACACCACTGATAATTGAATTGGCACAGTAATTGAATATTGCAAATTATCACTCTAAAAAACAGTTTGCCATGAAAACTAAAATTATATTCCTTAGCCTTTTAGCTGCTTTATTTATCACAAAAGCAGACGCCCAGAGCAGCACTACAGTTAATGCAATGAGTAACGAAATTAGCGACAATCTTGATTTAAGAGCTGTTGCATCAATTTTTGGTGACTCTGAAAATCTGGAAGATTTTGAAAGACGTTTAAACGATCCTGAAATACAAATTTCTAATTTAGATTTAAACAATGATAATGAAGTCGATTATTTGCGTGTTATTGAAACTGTAGAACAAAACACCCATGTGGTTATTATCCAGTCGGTATTAGACCGTGATGTTTATCAGGATGTAGCGACCATAGATATTGAAAGAAACAACAACAGTGTGCAGGTACAGTTTGTAGGGAATGAATACCTATACGGAGCCAATTACATTTACGAGCCGGTTTATTATTCCACACCGGTAATCTATGCTTCTTTCTGGAGCGCTAATTACCGTCCTTATGTGTCAAATTGGTATTGGAATTATTATCCATCTTATTTCTATGCCTGGAATCCTTATCCGGTATACCGATACAGAAACAATATTCATATCAGTTTAAATTTCAATAACAGATACAACTATGTAAACTACAGAAGAAGCAACATAGCTGTTTCACTTTACAATTCCAGACGCTCTAATGCCTATGAAAAACGTTATCCTAACTATGCTTTCGCAAAAAGAAATACGAAGTATTCTAATCGTTATGATTTAGACCGAAACAGAAGGTACAGCAGCACCGCAAGCAGAAACACCAGCGGAAGAAGATACAGCAACAGCACTTCAGGAAGAAATTATTCATCTGACAGAAATACTCCTTCCAGAAACTACAGCCAGACTAATAGCAACCGTTCAAAGGAGAATTCAACTAAAAGAACTCCCGGCAGAAGCTACAGCACCAACAAGGCTAACAGTTCAGGAACCAATACAGCCGAAAGAACGCCTGGCAGAAATTACAATTCAAACAGAGCTAACACTTCGGGAGGAAACAGAACTTATACCCCGAACAAAACTAACAGCGCATCTGAAAATAAAGCCCAAAGAACAGCAGGCAGAGATTACAATCAAAACCGGGCGAATACTGCCAGACAAAATACAGCACCGCAACAACAAAGCGCGCGAACTTATACTCCAAGACAGGATAACAGTACGCAAAGAGCAGTACAAAGATCCGGAAACAGCAATCAGAACCGGGGAACAATTTCCAGACCTGCTACTCCGTCAGCTGCTCCTCAAAGAGCTGAATCCGGCAGAAACAGAAGCGGTAATCAGAGAAACAACAACTCATCCGGAAGTAACAACCGAAGAATATAACAAAATAAAATGCGATTATTAAAAACACGATCATTTGGTCGTGTTTTTTTGCTTTTTAAGAATAATAACTTTCGAATTGTTTAAAAATGAGTAAATTTGGGGCGTTTACAAAAATATACATGAGCGCATCACATAAAAACTTACATAGCAAATTAACATTAGGAGGTTTATTAGTTACACTAGGAATTATATATGGCGATATTGGAACTTCTCCATTATATGTAATGAAAGCAATACTGGGAGAACATACCATCGATGCAGATGTGGTCCTTGGAGGAATTTCGGCAGTGTTCTGGACATTAACATTACAAACTACTATAAAATATGTAATCATTACTTTAAATGCAGACAATCATGGTGAAGGCGGAATTTTTGCCTTGTATGCTCTGGTCAAAAAAACAAAGATCAAATGGCTTATTGTCCCCGCCATTATTGGAGGAAGTGCGCTATTAGCGGATGGAATCATCACTCCGCCCGTTTCTGTATCTTCGGCAGTAGAAGGAATCCGTACCTATTATCCTGAAATAAACACCGTTCCCATAGTTATCGGAATCTTATTTGTACTGTTTACTATTCAGCAGTTTGGAACAAAACTCGTTGGAAGATTCTTTGCCCCGATGATGCTGGTATGGTTCAGTATGCTGGGGATATTGGGTATTATCCAGATTGTGCATCATCCTGAAGTTTTCAAAGCTATAAATCCTTATTATGCTTACCATTTACTGACTATACATCCGGATGGATTTTTCGTATTGGGCTTCGTTTTCTTATGTACAACAGGAGCAGAAGCTTTGTATTCTGACATGGGACATTGCGGGAGAAAAAATATCAGAATCAGCTGGATTTTTGTTAAATCTACACTGGTACTGAATTATTTCGGACAAGGAGCTTATCTGATTCATCATAGTGGCGAAACACTACAGAGCTTGGGCGGTAAAAACGGAAACCCTTTTTATTTAATCATGGAAGACTGGTTCCAGCCTTTCGGAATCGTAATTGCAACAATGGCTGCAGTAATTGCTTCACAAGCTTTAATAAGCGGATCATTTACGCTAATAAACGAAGCCATGAGACTGAATTTCTGGCCTAAAGTAAAAATAAAATACCCTACCGAATTACAGGGACAACTGTATATTCCGTCAATCAACTGGTTGTTATTCTTTGGCTGTGTGGGAATCGTTCTCCATTTTGAAGAATCAAGCAATATGGAGCATGCTTACGGTTTAGCGATCATTCTGTGTATGATTATGACGACCATTTTACTTAATTTCTATTTGATTATGAAAAGAGTAAAATTGTATTTTATGGTGCCGTTAATAACCATTTACCTCTTAATCGAATTAAGCTTTTTAGCAGCAAATATTACCAAGTTTACCGATGGCGGATATGTAACTTTAATGATTGCTATTATCTTGATAGGTATCATGTCTATCTGGAATTCAGCCAAAAAAATCAATAAGATTTATACTAAAATTGTAAAAATTGGAGACTACAAAAAAGTATTGAGCGAATTAAGTGCCGATTTAAGTATTCCTAAATACGCCACGCATCTGGTTTATATGACCAATGCAGGCCGTGCAGATGAAATAGAAGAAAAAGTAATGTACTCTATTTTGCAAAAAAGACCTAAAAGAGCCGACATTTACTGGTTTGTTCACGTGAACATCTTAACCGAACCTTACAAAACAGAATACCGCGTTACAGAGATAATGAAGGATGATTTGTATCGTGTGGACTTCAATTTAGGTTTTAGAGAACCCACAAAAATCAATCTTTTGTTCAAAGAAGTAATCAGAGACATGGTTAAAAACGGTGAAGTAGATATTAGAAGCCGTTACGAATCACTGAACAAAAACAACATCATTGGCGACTTTAAATTTGTGCTTTCTGAGAAATTTTTATCGAATGACAACGACTTAAAATGGCATGAAAACATCATTATGAATTCGTATTTCTTTATCAAAAAACTGAGTTTATCCGAAGAAAGCGCCTTTGGCCTGGACAGTAGCTCAGTGAAAATAGAAAAATTCCCGATGATACTGCACACACCGGAAAACATTGATTTAACCCGTTTAGACTCCCGAAGCATTCTGGATTAAGAATCTTTTTAAATTTCAACAACAAAAAGCACTAGTGACATAGTGCTTTTGTTTTTTATTAAGCTTCTGAATTATTGCCAACAGGGACACGGAGTTCGTATCAGTACATTTTTTTATTTCGAACGCTCTATTTTACTGGGTGGAGGATAAAAATAGTTCTAATAAGCTAAAAAAAATACTCCAGCCAATATCAGGAAACAATTAAAGCAGTAGCTTAGCTACAATACAAGACCATTCACGGACGTTAATAGCTTATTTTAAAAATACTATTAATGATTTTTCATTGTAAGAAATATTTTTATATTTGTAAGTGTACGAAAAAAAATTAATACACAATAATAACCACCAAAATAGGCGCATAACATGCCAATCAAGCTTAAAACTAGTTCAATTTATACGCATATAAGCTAGTTAGACGAAATACAAAAAAACTGAATGAATATACAAGAAACAAAAAATCAATTCGAAAATTTAAAGTCTTCTTATGACAGTTTGGGAAGAAATGTGATTGAATCACTTAAAATTTTGTTGCAAAATGAAAACATTCAGACACTTTCTATTTATTATAGAGTTAAAAGTTCTGAATCTTTTTTAGAAAAGATTACTCGAAAATCATATGAAAAACCTTTTGATGAAATTGAAGATATTTGTGGAATTAGAATAATATGTTATTACCAAACTGATATTGAAAAGATATCAAATATAATTAATAAGGAATTTAATGTTTCTGAATCCGAAGACAAAGAAACAACTCTTGACTACAATCAATTTGGTTATCGTTCCTATCATCTAATTGCTTCTGTAAATTCAGAATGGGAAAAAACACCAAATTTCAGAGGCCTTTCTAATCTAAAGTGTGAAATTCAAATTAGAACAATTTTGATGCACGCTTGGGCCGAAATTGAACATTCATTAGCTTATAAAACTGAACTTCAAACTCCAATGAAATTTAGAAGAAAACTTCATAGAATTAGCGCAAAATTAGAAGAAGCTGATGAGCAGTTTGAAGAATTAAAAATTGAAAGTAAAAAATACCAAATTGAAGTTAGTGAAAAAGTAAAGAAAACGACCGACGATAAATTGGAATTAAATATAGACACTTTGCAAGCCTTTATGGATGCTAATTTTCCTAGAAGACATAAGAATCTTGATTCTACAGGAGAATTACTCGACCAAATGGTTCACTATGGTATTACTTTAGATGAATTAAGTGGACATTGGAAGAAAATTAAACCAAAATTTTTAGATATTGAAAAAGAATATTTATTAGAGAATAAAGGAGGATTTACCAAATGGGCACAACCCGGAATCGCACGTTTTGTATTGGATTTATTTAATGAGAATTTTAGAAAACGTTTAAAAAGTGAGCAAACAAGAAATAAAATTAATGAATATAAAGAAAAGTACTTTGCCTAACAGCCACTACAACGGATTTGGGCATTAGGTTTAATTTGAAGTTGGTTTTGTATTTGGAAGACTTGGCAAATCCGAAATAGGTTTTAATTTAACCCCAATCCCAATAGCGCGGAAATATTTTCCGTGCCCGCAACAATGAGCAAATAATCAATACAAAACATAACAAACGACTTTGTAAAGTTACTGGCTGAGATTGCTTCGTTCCTCGCAATGAACTGTACTATAAACCAGTCGCTTGGAAACAGACAAAGCTTAGCAAGATTATAACCAAAAAAAAGCCCCAAAAAGGGGCTTTTCAATATTTAAACCTAAGTGCTTATTTACTCAGGTACATTTTTCTTCTGGAGTACAATTCGTAGAATTGGTCGTCTTTTAAGTCATCAATAAACAAGATGCTTTCTCCTGTAGATTTCATTTCAGGTCCTAAAGCTTTGTTTACATTCGGGAACTTACTGAAAGAGAATACCGGTTGCTTGATGGCATATCCTTTTAATTGTGGATTGAAATCAAAGTCCGTTACTTTACTGTGTCCTAACATTACTTTCGTAGCATAGTTTACATACGGCTCTCCGTAAGCTTTAGCAATAAACGGAACCGTACGGGAAGCTCTTGGATTCGCTTCGATAATGTAAACTGTATCGTCTTTAATAGCAAACTGGATGTTGATTAATCCTACTGTTTTCAAAGCGATAGCAATTTTCTGAGTATGGTCTTTAATCTGTTGCATCACAAATTCTCCTAAGTTAAAAGGAGGCAATGTAGCGTTAGAATCTCCGGAGTGTACTCCACAAGGTTCAATATGCTCCATAATTCCGATGATGTATACATTTTCACCGTCGCAAATGGCATCTGCTTCTGCTTCAATGGCACCATCAAGATAGTGGTCTAAAAGCAATTTGTTACCCGGAATAGTTTTCAGCAGGTTTACTACGTGCTCTTCTAACTCCTGCTTGTTGATTACAATTTTCATTCCCTGACCCCCCAGTACATAAGAAGGACGAATCAATAATGGGAAATCCAGCTGGTCAGCAAGCTCAGAAGCTTCATCAGCGGTTTCAGCGATTCCGAATTTAGGGAAAGGAATTTCTAATTCAGTCAGTAAATCAGAGAAACGTCCTCTGTCTTCGGCTAGATCCAGTGCATCAAAACTGGTTCCGATGATTTTCACTCCGTATTTAGATAATTTTTCAGCTAATTTAAGCGCTGTTTGTCCACCTAACTGAACGATAACCCCTTCCGGTTTTTCGTGCTGGATGATATCGTAAATATGCTCCCAGAATACCGGTTCGAAGTATAATTTATCAGCTGTATCAAAATCAGTTGAAACGGTTTCAGGATTACAGTTAATCATGATCGTTTCGTATCCACACTCTTTAGAAGCCAGGACTCCGTGTACACAAGAGTAGTCAAATTCGATTCCCTGCCCGATACGGTTAGGTCCTGAACCTAATACAATGATTTTCTTTCTGTCAGTAACCACACTTTCATTGTCTACAAAACGGGTTCCGTCTGCTTTTTCAATTTCTGCTTCAAAAGTAGAATAGTAGTAAGGTGTTTTTGCTTTAAACTCTGCTGCACAGGTATCCACCAGTTTAAACACACGGTTGATGTTCATGTTCATACGCAAAGCATGTACTTCACTTTCCAGACAACCCATCATGTGAGCGATTTGTCTGTCGGCAAAACCTTTTTGTTTTGCTTCAAGCAAAAATTCTTTTGGTAAAGTTGTTATTGTATATTTAGCAATCTCTTTCTCAAGTGTATGTAATTCTTCGTATTGTTTTAAGAACCACATATCAATCTTAGTGATTTCGTGAATTCTGCTCAATGGAATTCCCATTGCGATAGCATCATAAATCACAAAAACTCTATCCCAGCTTGCGTAAGTAAGTTTTTCAATAATTTGCTCGTAGTTGGTGTATCCTTTACCATCTGCCCCTAAACCATTACGTTTAATCTCTAAGGATTGAGTAGCTTTGTGTAAAGCTTCCTGGAACGAACGTCCAATACCCATAACCTCACCTACAGACTTCATCTGAAGACCTAAAGTTCTGTCAGAACCTTCAAATTTATCAAAGTTCCAACGTGGTATTTTCACAATTACATAATCCAGTGTAGGCTCGAATAAAGCAGAAGTAGATTTTGTAATTTGGTTTTGTAATTCATCTAAAGTATAGCCTAAAGCTAATTTTGAAGCAATTTTAGCAATAGGGTAACCGGTAGCTTTAGAAGCTAATGCAGAAGAACGGGATACACGAGGGTTGATTTCAATTGCCACGATATCTTCTTTATCATCCGGTGAAACTGCAAACTGCACGTTACAACCTCCGGCAAAGTTACCGATACTACGCATCATCAGGATAGCGTAATCACGTAATTTTTGGAATGTTGTGTCTGACAAGGTCATCGCCGGTGCAACCGTAATAGAATCTCCGGTATGGATTCCCATTGGGTCCATGTTTTCGATAGAACAAATAATTACAACATTGTCATTTTTATCTCTTAAAAGCTCTAATTCGTATTCTTTCCATCCCATCAAAGCTTTATCAATTAAAACTTCGTGAATTGGTGATGCTTCCAGACCGGCAGTTAATAATCTGTCAAAATCTTCCGGTTTGTACACAATAGATGCTCCGGTTCCTCCCAGAGTAAATGACGGACGAATAACAAGCGGGAAACCAAATTCCTGAGCAATTTCTTTTCCTCTTAAGTAAGAAGTACAAATTTCAGCAGGAGCTGTAGGTACATCTATTTTCTTAAGCAATGCTTTAAACTGATCTCTGTCTTCAGTAATATTAATGGCGTTTACATCAACTCCTATCAAACGTACTCCAAAATCTTCCCAAATTCCTTTGTCCTGTGCTTCCAAACACAAGTTAAGTGCTGTTTGTCCTCCCATTGTAGGCAATACAGCATCAATTTGCGGGTGCTCTTTTAGAATTTCGATAATCGACTTTGTTGTTAAAGGCTTCAAATAAATATGATCCGCCATAGATGGGTCGGTCATAATTGTAGCAGGGTTCGAATTGATAAGAATAACCTCAATTCCTTCTTCGCGAATAGAACGTGCTGATTGTGATCCTGCGTAATCAAATTCGCAGGCTTGACCAATAACAATAGGACCTGAACCTATAATTAAAACTGATTTTATTGAAGTGTCTTTTGGCATTATATGATAATTATTGTTTTAATGAAGTAATTTTTTTTACTCAATTCTGTTGTTTAAAAATGATGCAACTCACTAATAATCTTAATCTTGAGTCTTATTTTACCGACAAGATATAAAAAAAGGCGGTACTAAAAAAAGTAACGCCCTTATTTATGCTTATACAAACATTATTTTTTGTGTCTAGGTTCGCTAGAAACAGTTAATTTATGTCTTCCTTTAGCTCTTCTACGCGCAAGAACTTTTCTTCCATTTGCAGAAGCCATTCTGTCCATAAATCCGTGTTTATTTCTTCTTTTTCTTTTCGATGGTTGAAACGTTCTTTTGCTCATTGCTTTGTATCTTTAAAACTTATTTATATGTATCTTTTATTTTCGAATGGTGGTTATTCTGAAACCGAGTGCAAATATACAAAGACTTTTTTTTCTGGCAAGAAGTTTTATAAAAATATTTTTAAATCCTTTTACTATCTTTGCAAACATAAATTATATACCCACCATGTTAAACAAGAATATCAAACTTATTATCGCCGGACTTATCGTAATTACCAGCATTTGGCAGTTTACAGAAAACAATATCGGAAACGGAATCTTCTTATTATTACTTACTATAATTCCTGTTTTTCTGTATTACAGAAACGAATTTATCTTATTGGCTTTTTTAAAATTAAGAAAACAGGACTTTGAAGGTGCTCAAAAATGGCTTTCTTATATTAAAAATCCGGAATCTGCATTGATTAAAAAACAACAAGGCTACTTTAATTACCTTCACGGAATCATGCTTTCACAAACCAACATCAATCAATCTGAAAAATATTTCAAGAAAGCAATCGAATTAGGATTATCTATGGATATGGATTTGGCTGTAGCCAAATTAAATCTGGCTGGAATCGCATTGTCACGCAGAAGAAAACTGGAAGCGACTAACCTGATTAGTGAAGTAAAAAAGTTAGACAAACAAAATATGCTGAAAGAACAAATCGCTATGATGAAAGAACAAATGAAAAGAATCTGATTTTTTTCTAAAACAACAATCCCGAAATTTCGGGTCAAAATCCCAAATTCCAAGAGTTTGGGATTTTTTTTTATTATTTACAACCCGGGATTTTTTCCTAAAATAATATCCGGCAAATGGGTATTAAACCAACGGTATTTTGTGTAAATCACAACATGCGTTCCGCCTTTGATTACAATACATTTTTTTATATTCTGAACAGGAAATATGCGGTCTTTATCTCCATGAATGTGAACAACGCGATTATCTGCCGCTAAACGATTCCAAAGAACTACTTTTTCCACCGCCCATTTCAAATAATAAATATCCCGCACGGATAAAAAAGTATCATACAATTGTATCCTATGCTTTAATTTCTCTGTCAATATTGATTTTGCCAGCTTGTTCAACCCTAAAATCAACCGCATTGGAATTAATTTATGTGCCAAAGTTGATTTAGCAAATTTGATTCGTTTAGGTAATTCTGATCTTGTTTTTACACTCGAAATAATAATTATTCTTCTAACTTCTATTAAATCAGCAATTTCCTGAACCAGAATTCCACCAAAGGAAACCCCAATTAAAACCGGATTTTTTTCGGTAATCTTCAACACTATCCTTTTAGCATAATCCACCAGAGACTCTTGTGGTTTTGGAATTTCCCATTCTAAATAATGGACATCAAATAGTGCTTCATCCAATTTGATTCGTTCAAAAATCAATGAATTAGCTGCCAGTCCGGGCATGAAATAGACAGGAATTTTACTCATAATCAAATTTACACTTTTACAACAGGAATAAAACTAATATAAGTCTTTTAAGGAATAACACCTAATTTTTGCAAATAACAAAATTCCTGTTTTAAAATCAGAAATCAAAAATGTAAAGTTAAAATTATTTGATTTTGATTATCAATTACTTAACTTTACAATCCCTCATTCAGTTAGAAATCATTGCACAGATAATTTGGCTATAAAAAAGAATAATCTTTATTCATTCTTATATTTTTTAGTCTTTTTCAATAAATAAAAAAAACATGGAAACAATTGCTACTATCGAAATTAAAGACAACTCTTTTGCAAGACAATTTGAAACCACAATCCCCGAAGGACTCGTAACAGTAGAATATTCTTTTCAGGAACGGAAAATATTTTTAACTAAAATTAATACTCCCGAAGAATTCAATAACGAAAAATTCATTGACAATTTACTTAAAACTATCTTAGAAAATGCCATTGAACAACGCTTAAAAGTCGTTCCTACCTATCCCAGAATCGTTCAGTTTTTCAAAAAAAATCCATCATACAAAGAATTACTTCCCCCTGGAATCCGAATTTAACTCTACATATAATTCTAAAACAAAAAAGGCACAAGAATCAACTTGCGCCTTTTTTGTTTTATTGTTAAATCGAAATTTATTTTTCAATTTCTCTCATGCTTTCCATTTTCTTGTGCGCTAAGAAACCGGAAATATCTTCAAAATGCTCTACTACTCTTTTGTTTCCAAATTCAAAAACCTTAGTTGCCAGACCATCTAAAAAATCACGGTCGTGAGAAACTAAGATTAAAGTTCCGTCGAAATCACGTAATGCATCTTTAATAATATCCTTAGTTTTCATATCCAGGTGATTAGAAGGCTCATCCAGAATCAACAAATTAACAGGCTCTAACAACAATTTTATCATTGCCAAACGTGTTTTTTCTCCACCGGAAAGTACTTTTACTTTCTTAGTAATATCATCGCCCTGAAACATGAATGCACCCAAAATATTTTTGATTTGCGTACGAATATCACCAACAGCAATATTATCTATGGTTTCAAAAATAGTAGCATTTTCATCTAACAATGAAGCCTGATTTTGAGCAAAATACCCTATCTGAGCATTATGACCAATCTCAACACTTCCGCCATCAATACCAATTTCTTTCATGATAGCTTTAATCATTGTCGACTTACCCTCACCATTTTTACCTACGAAAGCCACTTTTTGACCTCTTTCAATAACAATATTAGCATCCTTAAAAACCACATGATCTCCATAAGCTTTAGCCAAATCCTTCACCACAACAGGATATTGTCCTGAACGTGCCGCAGGCGGAAACTTTAATCTCAAAGCCGAAGTATCTACCTCATCTACCTGAACAATATCTAATTTTTCTAACATTCGAACACGGGACTGAACCGCATCTGTTTTAGAAAAAGTCCCTTTAAAACGCTCAATAAAGGCACGATTATCAGCAATCATTTTTTGTTGCTCGTCGTAAGCTTTTTGTTGGTGAATTCTACGATCTTTTCGCAATTCTAAATAATGCGAATATTTAGCTTTGTAATCGTATATTCTACCCATTGTTACCTCAATAGTACGATTAGTAATATTATCAACAAAAGCCCTATCATGAGAAATTACCACAACTGCCTTAGCCGAATTAATCAGGAAATCTTCTAACCATTGAATACTTTCAATATCCATGTGATTGGTAGGCTCATCCAGTAAAATCAAATCAGGTTTGCGTAATAAAATTTTAGCTAATTCGATTCGCATTCTCCATCCTCCTGAAAACTCTGATGTTTGTCTTGTAAAATCTTCCCGAACAAAACCTAGTCCCATCAAGATTTTTTCCACTTCCGCTTCATAATTTACTTCTTCGATGGCATAAAACTTTTCACTTAAATCAGAAACACGCTCGATTAACTTCATATAGTCATCACTCTCGTAATCTGTTCTAATCGTTAATTGCTCATTGATTTCGTCAATTTCCGATTTCATAGCAAAAATTTCAGAAAAAGCTTTAGAAGCTTCTTCCATCACTGTTGCTCCATCAGTAGTTAATAAATGCTGAGGCAAATAAGCCACAACAGCATCTTTAGGAGTTGAAACACTCCCTGTTGAAGGTTTAGAATTTCCTGCTATAATTTTTAAAAGTGTCGATTTTCCCGCACCATTCTTACCCATAAGGGCAATTTTATCATTTTCATTGATTGCAAAAGAAACATCACTAAAAAGTGTAGTTCCTCCAAACTGAACCGATATATCGTTAATTGTAATCATTGTTTTTTATTTATTCGGTTAACCATTTAATTGATTAGCTCTTTTTTTGAAAGCTGCAAAGATAGCTTAATTAAGTAATTTTTTCCTATAAAATAAAAGCTTCTGATTGCAACCCAAAAATTGCAATCAGAAGCTTCAAAATAGTATCAAAAAATTCGATTAATTCACTTTTGTCTTATTCAGAGTATTCCAGATATGCGCATTAGAAACTCCTATTTCCTCCGGAACAAAAACAGGATCCTTACCGGATTTCTTCTGTTTTTCATAATCCCCTAACGCTTTCAAAGCCGGTTTTTGCAAAAGAATAATTGCCACAATATTAAACCATGCCATTAATCCCACTCCTACATCACCAATTGCCCATGCTAATTTTGCCTGATTCAAAGCACCATACATAATAACAAACATCATAACCACCTTTAGAATATAATAAAACACAGCTGATTCCATCTTTCTGGTCAAATAAGAAATATTAGTTTCTGCGATATAATAATAAGCAATAATAGTTGTGAAAGCAAAGAAAAACAACGCTATTGCCACAAAATAAGACCCAAAACCGGGAAAAACAGTATCCATTGCGCTTTGTGTATAAGCCGGTCCTACCGCTACATTATGTAATCCCTTATATAAAAATTCCGATGCTCCATTAGTACCAAAATCAGGATTTTGGACATTATACATTCCTGTAATCAAAATCATAAAACCGGTAGCTGAACATACAAATAACGTATCAATATACACCGAAAAAGACTGCACCAAACCCTGTTTAGCCGGATGCGAAACATTTGCAGCTGCAGCAATATGTGGTGCCGTTCCCTGTCCTGCTTCATTAGAATAAATTCCTCTTTTTACACCCCATTGAATCGCCAGACCAAAAACAGCTCCAAATCCGGCTTCTAAATCGAAAGCACTTTTAAAAATTAAACTAACAACCCTTCCCAACTGATCAAAATTAACCCCAATAATTATAAGAGCCAGCAAAATATAACCAATAGCCATAAAAGGTACTACAAACTCTGTAAACTTCGCTATTCTTTTTACCCCTCCAAAAACAATAGCTCCAAACAACACCACCATTCCCAAACCTGAAATCCAGGTATCGAAGTTAAAAGCATTTTGAATTCCCTCTGCAACAGAATTAGCCTGAACTCCCGGTAAAAATACTCCTGCCGAAATTACTGAAACAATCGCAAATAATACTGCAAACCACTTCACCCCAAGACCTCTTTCAATATAAAAAGCAGGACCTCCGCGGAATTCCCCTAAATGTTTTTCCTTATAAATTTGCGCCAGAGTAGCCTCAACATAAGCAGTACTCGCACCTAAAAAAGCAACCGTCCACATCCAAAACATAGCCCCCGGACCACCAAAAGCAATCGCTGTAGCCACACCGGCAATATTCCCCGTTCCCACTCTTCCCGCTAAAGACATGGCTAAAGCCTGAAATGAAGAAACACCGGAATCTGTACTTTCTCCATCAAATAACAAACGCCACATTTCTTTAATATAGCGTATTTGCAGAAAACGAGTTCGTATTGAAAAATAAAGTAGTGTACCCAAACACAAAATGATTAAGCCATTACTCCAAATCACATCGTTTAACATTCCCACAAATTCTTCCATATCTTTATTAAGTATTAATTTACCATCAAAAAAACAACAAAACATCCATTTATCAAACATTTTTATAATAAATAACAAAAAAAACATCTTAAAACAAAAAAGCTTTGTTCTTTACAAACAAAGCTTTTTTAATAAATTCTATGATATAAAAAAGGATACAGATTATTCTTTTCTCCATTTTTTAGTTTCTTCAAAAACATGTTCTAAAATAGCAGCTTCTTTTTCATCAAATTCTATATTTCTTCTTCCCATAACCAACTTCGCTGTTTCGAAAGCTTTTTTGGTCACATAAGTGGTAAATCCTGCTGCTCCGCCCCAGGAAAAACTTGGAACAAAATTACGAGGAAATCCACTACCAAATATATTTGAACTCACTCCGATAACTGTCCCGGTATTAAACATCGTATTGATTCCGCATTTACTGTGATCACCCATCATCAAACCACAAAACTGTAAACCCGTCTTAGCAAAACCTTCTGTTTCATAACTCCATAGCTTAACCTCATCATAATTATTTTTAAGATTTGAATTATTAGAATCCGCTCCAATATTACACCATTCTCCTAAAACTGAATTTCCCAAAAATCCGTCATGCCCCTTATTAGAATGATTGAACAGCACTGAATTATTAATTTCTCCTCCTATTTTCGAATAAGAGCCTACCGTTGTTGCTCCATAAATTTTGGCACTCATTTTGACAACCGCACCTTCACAAAGCGCAAAAGGTCCCCGGATAACAGTACCTTCCATTATTAAAGTATTTTTACCAATGTAAATAGGACCTGTAGCAGCATTTAGCGTAACAAATTCCAATTGAGCGCCTTCTTCAATAAAAATATTCTCCGGCGCAATAACATTTACGCTTTTAGGAATAGGCTGTGATTTTCTTTCTTCTGTTAAAAATTCAAAATCCTCGCGAATAGCCGCATCATTTTTAGAAAAAATATCCCAAGTATTCATAACCGTCAAACAGTCTTCATTGTATTCGATAATTTCATAAGAATCAAAATCAACTTCCTCCTGACTGTCATTAGTAAAAAAAGCAATTACTTCTTCTCCTTTAAACAAAGCCTGATTTGGTTCCAGATTCGAAACCATTTCAGCCAAAACTTCATTCGGAAGAAAAGAAGCATTAATCATTATATTCTCTTCTAATTCCACCATCGGATATTTATCAGACAAATATTCTTCTGTTAAAGTCGTAATTGTTGAGCCTAAATATTTCTCCCATTTTTGACGTATAGTTAGAATCCCAATAAGAATATCCGCTACGGGACGAGTAAAAGTAAATGGTAATAATGCATTACGAGCAGGTCCGTCAAAAAGTATATAATTCATAAAGCTGTCAATTTGTTAATTGTATTTTTTTGTAAAATACGAGCCAAAGTTACAAAGTTTTCAAATAGATTAAAATAAAAAAGCCCTCCGAATGGAAGGCTTAAATTATATAAAAACAAATTAAAATTATTTAATATGTTTAGCGTATTTAGTTTTGAATTTATCAATACGTCCTGCTGTATCAATAAGTTTAGATTTACCTGTATAAAAAGGGTGAGAAGTTCTGGAAATCTCCATTTTTACAACTGGGTATTCAACACCATCAACTGTAATTGTCTCTTTAGTATCTGCAGTAGATTTAGTGATAAAAACGTCATCATTTGACATGTCTTTAAAAGCAACTAATCTGTAATTTTCCGGGTGTACACCTTTTTTCATCTTGAATCTTTTTTTTATTTGTTTGGCTATAACTTAATTTTGAAGCTTTCCTTTTAACAGAAAAGGTATAAACTAATTATAACTTTTTATTTTATATTAATTTTGAGGATGCAAAAATACAATTATTTTTCAATAAACAAATGTTTATTTCTTTTTTTTATATAAATGGCTAAAAACAGTTTTTTCCACTTCAATATACAGGGAATTACTATATTTGTTGCTTAATTAAAAGCTTTTTAAAATGATTCATGAGACTATCAAAAAAAACGGAGTGAATTTTGGAATTATTACCGGATTAACTTCTGTTTTAATTACTGCTTTGATTTACTCTATTGATTTAAATTTATTTACATCAGCCTGGGTTGGAGTTTCTAATTTGGCTATATATCTCATTATTGCCATCGTATTATTAAGCAAAACAAAAAAAGAATTTCCGGGCACTTTTACTTTTAAAGATGCTTTTACCACCTACTTTATTTCAGCTCTGATTGGAATTGCAATATCGGTAGTTTTCAATATCATACTATTTAATTTTATTGATCCTGCCGCCAAAGACACCATTAAAGAGCTTACTATTAAATATATGATTTCTGCAATGGAAAAGTTTAATGCTCCTGCTGCAACTATAAATAAAGCCGTTACTGATTTAAAAGAAAACGATCAGTTTTCAATTGCCGGATTATTAAAAGGCTCCTTATCAAATATTGTTTTCTGCACCATTTTTGGTCTAATTATGGCTGCTTTCTTTAAAAGCAAATCCTCATCACAAGAATAAAAAATCGATGAATCTATCTATATTAATCCCTCTTCTTAACGAAGAAGAATCACTTAAAGAACTTTACACCTGGATTATTAAAGTAATGCAGGAACACCGTTATTCCTACGAAATCATATTTCTGGACGACGGAAGCTCTGACAAATCATGGTTTATCATTCAGGAATTTGCTGCCCAGAATCCGCATGTTAAAGGCATTCGATTCATGAAAAACTTCGGGAAATCTCAGGCTTTACACGCTGGTTTTGCTAAAGCTCAGGGCGATGTAATCATCACTATGGATGCTGACCTGCAAGACAGCCCCGAAGAAATTCCGGGATTATACCAAATGATTACCCAGGAAAATTTTGATTTGGTATCCGGATGGAAAAAGAAACGCTATGATTCTGTAGTTGCTAAAAATCTTCCTTCCAAATTATTTAACTGGGCTGCCCGAAAAACTTCAGGAGTTCATTTAAATGACTTTAATTGCGGACTGAAAGCTTATCGAAATATTGTTGTAAAAAATATTGAAGTTTCCGGCGAAATGCATAGATACATTCCGGTTCTTGCAAAAAATGCCGGTTTTGGAAAAATTGGTGAAAAAGTAGTACAGCATCAGGCCAGAAAATACGGTGAAACAAAGTTTGGAATGGAACGTTTTATCAACGGATTCTTAGATTTAATCACCATTTGGTTTCTCTCAAGGTTCGGAAAAAGACCGATGCACCTCTTTGGAGCTATTGGTTCTTTGATGTTTATCATCGGATTTTTGTTAGCGGGATATATTGGATTTTCTAAATTGTACCATATGTATAACAACATGTCATACAGTTTAGTCACTAACAATCCATGGTTTTTTATTGCCCTAACCACGATGATTTTAGGAACACAATTATTTTTAGCCGGTTTTCTTGGCGAAATCATTTTACGCACGAAGAATAATGAAGAAAGATATAAAATTTCAAATGAAATTAATTTTTCTTAAACAATCTTCTGCTTAAAAAATAATAAAATCCTATATTTATTACATCTAAACCAGTGAGTTGTTTTAAAGAAATACAAGAAACTAAAACAACACAAAACATAAAACTACAACAGTAAAAAAAGCTACAAAAATGGAAATTAAACAAAACATTTTAGACGCCGTCAATGAGTGGAAAAGTCCAGTATTTGACCACGAAACTCAGGAAGCAATTAATAAATTACTAACCGACTCTCCTAAAGAGGCAGAAGAAAGCTTCTACAAAAACTTAGAATTTGGAACCGGCGGAATGCGGGGGGTTATGGGAGTTGGAAACAACCGTATTAACAAATACACTCTGGGAAAAAGTACACAAGGACTTTCTAATTACCTGCATACCGTTTTTCCTAATCAGCCCATCAAAGCCGTTATTGCTTTTGATTGTCGCCACAACAGTAAAACATTAGCTAAGGTAGTTGCTGATGTTTTTTCTGCAAATGGAATTCAGGTTTATCTGTTTTCTGATTTAAGACCTACACCGGAATTGTCTTTTGCCCTAAGACATTTAGGCTGTCAGTGTGGCATTGTTCTTACAGCTTCGCACAATCCACCGGAATACAATGGTTATAAAGTTTACTGGGAAGACGGTGGTCAGATTGTTCCTCCCGAAGACGCAGCAATTATTAATGCTATTGAAAAATTAAATTATAATGATATCAAATTTGATGCTAATGAGAATTTGATTGAATATATTGATAAAGAGGTTGATCAGGCTTTTATCCAATCCACTATTGAAAATGCCAGTTTTGACACTCCTGCTGAAGCAAAAGACAATCTGAATATTGTTTTCACTTCACTGCACGGAACTTCAATTACTGCAATCCCGGAAACTTTTGCGCAAGCAGGCTACAAAAACGTAAACATAGTAGAAGAACAGGCAGTACCTGACGGAGATTTTCCAACAGTGAAGTCACCAAATCCTGAGGAACCGGAAGCTTTAACTTTAGCCTTGGCTTTAGCCGATAAAACCAATGCAGATATCGTTATTGGTACTGATCCCGACTGTGACCGCTTAGGAATCGCTGTTAGAAACAACGAAGGAAAAATGACTTTGTTAAACGGAAACCAAACGATGATTTTAATGACTGCTTTTCTATTAGAAAAATGGAAAAAAGCAGGTAAAATCAACGGAAAACAGTTTGTGGGCTCCACCATTGTTTCTACTCCTATGATTATGGAATTAGCATCTGCTTACGGAGTAGGATTTAAAGTAGGATTAACAGGCTTTAAATGGATTGCTAAAATGATTAAAGATTTCCCTGAATTGGAATTCATCGGAGGTGGTGAAGAAAGTTTTGGATACATGGTAGGTGACGCTGTTCGTGATAAAGATGCGGTTGCAGCTACACTGTTAATTTGTGAAATAGCTGCTCAGGCTAAAGCCAACGGAAGCAGTGTCTACAAAGAATTATTGCAATTGTACACTCAACATGGATTCTATAAAGAATATCTGGTTTCATTAACTAAAAAAGGAATGGAAGGCTTACAGGAAATCAACCAGATGATGATTGACCTGAGAGAAAATCCATTAAAAGAAATTAACGGACAACGTGTAGTAATGGTAGAAGATTATCAATCCTCCGTTGCTAAAAATTTATTAGACGGAGAAGAATCCCCAATACATATGCCTAAATCTAATGTATTGATTTATTATACTGAAGACGGATCTAAAATCTGTGCCAGACCAAGTGGAACAGAACCGAAAATTAAATTTTACATAAGCGTAAACACTGAATTAGATACAGTTGAAAACTTCAACGAAACAGAATCTTATTTAGATCAAAAAATTGCTTCAATAATCTCAGAAATGCAATTAAAATAATGGATGTTAACATAAAAAAACTAATTCCTTTTGTTTCAAATTATAAAAAACACATTTATTTAAATGTGTTTTTTAATATATTTTATGCATTGTTTTCTACTTTGCTGATGGTATCTATGATTCCTACCCTCAATGTACTTTTTGGGATTGATGAAAAAATTTATACCGCCCCAGAATACGAAGGAATCGGAACTATCAAAAACTACACGGGAGACTTTCTGAATTACAAAATGACGACCCTTACCGATGTTTACGGTTTTAAAATCATGTTGTTATTTGTTATTTCAATTATCATTATAACCGCTTTTTTAAAAAACATTTCCAACTACTTTGCTTCCTATCATGTTACACGGTTAAGAACAGGTGTTCTTAGAGATTTAAGAAAAAAATTATACACCACAATCATTAACCTGCCTGTATCTTATTATTCTGAAAAGAAAAAAGGAGACGTTATGGCGCGTATGTTAGGAGATATAAATGATGTTCAGAATTCCTTTTTTCAGGTTTTGGAACTGGTTGTCAGAGAACCATTGACTATCATTTTCTCAATAGTAACTATGTTTATTATAAGTCCGAAACTATCTCTTTTTGTTTTAATTTTTATTCCGGTCGCAGGAATTATCATTTCAAGAATCGGAAAAAACCTGAAGGCCAAATCAATAAAAGCACAAAATGAAAATGGTATTTTTATTTCCATTTTAGACGAAACTTTAGGTGGATTAAAAGTGGTAAAAGGGTACAATGCTGAAGAATCTTTTATTGCTAAATTCAACAGTTCCATAAATCGGCTTTTACATCTTTCTAACAGCATTGGGAATAAAAACAACTTAGCTTCTCCTATGAGTGAGTTCCTGGGTATTGTTACTATTTCAGTGTTATTATGGTTTGGTGCCCAACTAGTTGTTGAAGATCAATCCATCACTTCGGCAACTTTTATTACTTATATCGCACTTGCTTACACCATTTTAACTCCTGCAAAAGCAGTTTCTAAAGCATCTTATCAGGTCAAATCCGGATTAGCGGCAGCAGAAAGAGTTTTCACGTTGATGGATCAGGAGAACACTATAATTGACAAAGCTGACGCTGTTGATAAAGAAACCTTTAATGATACTATCCGATTAGAAAACATCAATTTCAGATACAAAAAAGAAAATGTTCTGGATAACTTTACATTAGAGATTCCTAAAGGAAAAACCATTGCACTGGTAGGACAATCCGGTTCCGGAAAAAGTACTATTGCTAATTTACTAACCCGCTTTTACGATGTCAATGAAGGTAAAATAACGATGGATGGATTAGATATTAAAGACATCAAATTAAAATCACTTCGCGGTTTAATGGGATTGGTTACTCAGGATTCTATTCTTTTCAACGATACCATTAAAGCCAACATTGCTTTAGGAAAACCAGATGCAACTGACGAAGAAGTAATTGAAGCTTTAAAAATTGCCAATGCTTACGAATTTGTAAAAGAACTACCCGAAGGAATTCACTCCAATGTAGGCGATAGCGGAAACAAACTTTCAGGCGGACAAAAACAGCGTTTGTCTATTGCACGTGCCGTATTAAAAAATCCACCAATTATGATTCTGGATGAAGCTACTTCTGCTTTAGACACTGAAAGTGAAAAATTTGTACAAATGGCACTCGAAAACATGATGCAAAACCGAACTTCGATTGTTATTGCTCACCGTCTTTCTACTATTCAAAAAGCAAATAGTATTATTGTAATGCATAAAGGTAAAATTGTCGAACAGGGAACACATGAAGAATTAATAGCTTTAAATGGTACTTATAACAAACTGGTAATGATGCAGTCATTCGAATAAATAATTATAATTTAACATCATTCTATTTGAGGTTCTAAAACAAATAACAACTTTTACAGCACTAAAACATAAGTTTATAAAATGTATCACAACAACCTAAATATCAAACTTCCGGAAGATACAAATACTGTGGTTTGGAAATATTTAGATTTGTCAAAATTTTTAGATTTACTAATTTCTAAAAAGTTGTTTATGTCGCGATCAGACAAATTTGAAGATCAGTATGAAGGTACTTTTAGCGAGCCTACTTATGAAGAAATCAAGAAATTAGCCATTGACAATCCTGATTTTATAAACAACTATAAAATACACCGGGAAAAAGTAGCCATCAGCAGCTGGCACATCAATGAATACGAATCGTTTGCTATGTGGCAAATATTTACTCAAAACAGTGAAGGACTCGCTATTCAGTCTACTATCGGGCGATTACAAAAAGCGCTTAACCCTGAAAACAACTTTAAGCAGTATATAGGCGAAGTAAATTATATTGATTATAAAAAAGAATACATTCCATTTGACGACTTGTTTTTCCCTTTTTTGTTTAAAAGAAAAAGTTTTCAATATGAGCGCGAAGTACGAATTATAAGTGATGTTACCGACAGCAACACGACGCTAAATGACGGATTAAAAATAAATATTGACATCAGCCAATTAATTGAAAAAATCTACATTCATCCCAAATCAGAAAACTGGTATAAGAATCTTGTAATTCAATTAGTGAAAGAATTAGGTTTTGATTTTACAATTGAAAAATCAGATCTGGAAAGCGATATCCTTATATAGGATCATAACTTCTGGCTTCCCAGTTTGCATCTAAAAGGTTAATGTAGTTGTAATGTACCACATCATTTTTATCAAACTGACCATTTTTATTAGTATCCTCAACAGTTCTGTAATACAAACGATTAGTTGATTCTATTAAACTCCAGTCAATTAATTCTTCAAAATTAGCTGAAATTTTTGTAAAATGTTCACCGCTGATATCACTCAGATACAATGCTTTGATATCACTGGTATCTAATTTACCATCTCTGTTGGTATCCAGATCATACATAGTATAAACCAGGATTTGTTTTTTAGTCTTATCAGCAATAGCTTTTAAATAAGTAGCAGTTAAAATCAAAGCAGGCTTATCGGTCAGAGTATGTATTGAGTCTGAATCTGTTTTCTGAAA
Source organism: Flavobacterium sp. ARAG 55.4 (assembly GCF_051846875.1). Taxonomy (NCBI): domain Bacteria; kingdom Pseudomonadati; phylum Bacteroidota; class Flavobacteriia; order Flavobacteriales; family Flavobacteriaceae; genus Flavobacterium; species Flavobacterium sp. ARAG 55.4. Next base: position 151,703 of record NZ_JBPYCT010000003.1, read on the forward strand.
TTTTAAATTTTGTAAATAGCCTGTTACTTCATCATCTCCTAAGTTAGAAATCGTAAAACTTAAATCTATTACACTCGAAGAACCATATCTGGCTTTAGTTCCTCGCTCATAAACTCTTAAATCCCCTACAGGATGAATTAAATACTGCGTGCCTTCCATCTGAATAGGCAAATCAGCAATCGAAATCTGACTTGAATCTACTTTAGCAACAGACTTATCATTAGTCGTATTATATATCACTTTTGGTTTTTCTACTTCTTTTTTACAACTTACTAAAAGCAAAACGGCAATATTCATTATGGCTATAGACACTGTTTTCATACGAATGTGATATTTAAATATTTTCAAATGTAATGATTTTTAAAAACGGTTTAGGTTTTTTAAACTTAATTTATGACTTAATTTAATGAAATAAAAACTTCCAAAAGCAACTATTTATTACAATTTAGCATTCAGTTTCACATTAAATATTCTTGTAGTCATATAATTAGGAACAGCATATTCATTTTTAGAATACACATCCCTTACCCATGTATTTGTAATCGCATTTTGATTATTAAACAAATTAAATATTTCTAAACCTATGGCCAGCTCTTTAAAACTCCCTAGCCAGCTCTTTTTTATTTTTTTCGAATTTGCATCAATTAACACCTTAGAAAAACCAATATCAACTCTGCGATAATCATTTAACCTGTTTTGATAATTGTATGCATCTGCATAAGAAGGAGATCCTCCGGGCAAACCGGTATTGTAAACTAAATTTAAATACAATTTCATCCCCGGAATAGCAGGCATATAATCCTGAAACAGGACACCAAATTTCAATCGCTGATCGGTAGGTCTGGCAATATAACCTCTGTCAGCACTATTTTCTTCTGTTTTAAGATACCCAAAACTAAACCAGGATTCTGTTCCGGGAACAAATTCGCCATTCAATCTTAAATCTAATCCTTGCGCATAAGCTTTAGCGTCATTTGTCGCAGCATAACGGATTCTGACATTCTCTATCGTATAAGTATTAACATCAGTTAGCGCTTTATAATACAATTCAGAAACCAACTTAAACGGGCGTTGCCACATTTTAAAATTATATTCATTTCCTATAACTACCTGAACCGATTGTTGTGCTTTTACATTATCCTGAACTGCTCCGGAAGCATCTCTTAATTCCCTGTAAAAAGGAGGCTGATAATAATACCCTCCCGAAATTCTAAAAGTCATATCTTTCTCCCAATCCGGTTTTACTGCTAACTGTGCTCTGGGACTAAAAACAGTTTGAGAATTTCCCGAAGAATTCGTTCCGGAAACACTCCAATTTTGCATTCTTATTCCGGCTGTATACCAAAGCTGAGCCTTTTCTAAATTCGATTTTGCATTCCACTGCAAATAAGCAGAAAACCTATTAATCGTATTATAGTTAGTAGCAAAAACACTTTGATAAGGTGCCAATGGTCCGGTAAAAGAAGTATCTGGCTGGTCTTCTCTGGAAAAGTCCAGAATGGGCGGATTAATTGAAAATCCTGCCGAATCGATTACTTCCCATTCTGCTATTCTATCCCTGATAGATTCCCGCGTATATTTAAGTCCAAATTCTAAATTATTGTCTTTCCAGTTATATAAACCCTTGATTTCAGTATTAATAATTAAAGCATCGAGGTCGTTTCTTGCATGATTCAACTGAGTACCAATGCCATTTATATAAGAAACACCTTCATAAGTATCCCCTCCAATAGTAGTTTCATTGTCTTCTAATCGATATTGTGCCAGAATATCAAAATATTCTTGTTCTAAAGTATGAAAAACAGAAGTAATGAACTTGAATTTTAATTTATCAGAAAACTGATAAGTACTTTTTAAAGCACCAAAATAAGTATTGTATTTATCTCTTTCCTGTCCTTCATAATACACTGTAAGCATCATCGGCTTATCAATAGTACCAAATCTGGTTCTCCGTAGTAAAGGCTGATAATCGTATTTATTTTGCGAAATATTCCCTAAAAAATTCCATTGCCATTTATCTGACGCTTTGTAATTTATATTTGTCTGAACATCAATAAAAGAAGGCGTGTAATTTGTTTCTGTATCCTGACTATTGACTAAAAGACTGTTGTTTCTATAGCGAAAACCGGTAACTGAACTCCATTTTTTATTCTTTGAAACGGCATCAACAGCGAGGTTTCCTCCAAGTAAACTTGCCTCTAAAGTGGCGGCAAATCGTGTTGGTTTTCTATACGTAATATCTAAAACTGAAGACAATTTATCACCATATCCAGCCTGAAATCCACCTGCAGAAAAAGTAATATTCTGTACCAGATCAGTATTGGTAAAACTCAAACCTTCCTGTTGTCCGGAACGAATTAAAAAAGGACGATAAATTTCAATTTCATTGACATACACTAAATTTTCATCATAGTTCCCTCCTCTTACCGAATATTGTGTACTCAGTTCATTATTAGAATTTACTCCTGCCAGTGTTTTCAACACATTTTCAACTCCGGGATTAGCTCCTGGAATTTTCTTTATTAAAGTTCCGGGAATAGTTACAATTCCATCTATCTGACTTTTTTTGTCTTTTGATACCACAATCTCCCCTATTTGCTCCTCATTTTCTTTCATTATTAAGTTCAATTCGTAATCTGAAGCACTTTTTAACAGCAGGGAAATGCTCGTTTTTTTATAGGTTACATGGCTAAATAATAAATTTATTTTTTTATTTACAGGAACTTTAATCACATAATTTCCTTTTATACCGGACTGGGTTGTATGCCCCGAAAACGAAATATTCACATTATTCACAGGTCGGTTTTCAGTATCAACTATTGTCCCCTTCACTTTTACCAGCTGTGCAAAAGAGGAAAAACTAATCCAAAACAGAATAAAAACACCACTTAATTTATTGCTATTCAAAGTATCGCAGTATTATTTTTGACTTCTAAAAAAATGAGACTCAAAAGTTGTTGAATTTCCCACTTGATCCGTTACAATCACTTTTAAATCATTAGCGCCTTCTGCCACAAGTGTATCATCAAAATAATGGGTAATTTTTCTGGTTTTATAATCGTACTCAAATAAAATCCAAGTTCCGTTTAAATAACCATTATAAGATTTTATTCCCGAACCTGAATCACTTATAGAAAGCTGAATAGTTTTCTCATTACTTAACCAGCGACCTTCAATTGATCTGGCAATACTTATTACTGGTGGCGTAGTATCTATTCCTAAAGTGTATTTTCCTAAAGAACGTACTTTAGCACTATAAACATTTCCTTTTACGGTAGTTGAATTATACCCTAATCTGCCGTTTGAACTCAAATCAGCGATATATACTTTATTTTTCTGATCAGCTGAATACTGATCACTTTCTATAGCAATTTCAAAACTGGAGTGTACCGGAACCGAATCATCATGAAGAGTCAAAACGTTTCCGTTTACTGCAAAATCCATTGCAAAATCATCATAAAAAGTTCCTGCAGGAAAAGTAACTGTCATGTTGTTTTTAGAAAAAATATTATCTGTTTTAGCTTTTACAAAATAATTAGAATTATTTGCTTCCTGTTCCACTACAGGACTGGAAGAATCAAAACCAATCGGAATATTTATAATAGTAGTATTTCCAAAAAAATCAGCTACCTCAATGCGATACACTAAATTAATATTAGGAGATACTTTTACAATTCCATTATCCGCATCGGTTTTAATAATACTTAAATTAAAAGGAGTATTCATAAACAGTTTCTGAACTCTTTGATACGATTTTTTATAACGTGAATAATCAATTAAAGCATTAATATAGCGCATTTCATCAAACGAATAAGTATCAAATTGATACCCAAAAACCGCTTTCCCATTAAGATAAGATTGCACTTTGTATACTCCGTTTCTATTAGATGAATTATTATTATAATCATCAGCAGTGATTCCAAATCCAATTTTCCCATTAGATAGCACTTTACTCGCTAAATAAGTTCCGTCTTTTTGCAAATTCACATTCAGCAGTAGTGGACGCTTGGATTTATTAACTGTTGCTCCGTCTAAAGGATAGACATAAAGCGCCGAAATTATAGGTTTTTTAGTGTCATTAATTTTTTTATCAAGACCAAAGAACATTGGATTAATAATTTTTTCTGTTTTGGTATCTCTAAATTCAAAATGCAAATGAGGACCTCCTGACGAACCGCTATTTCCGGAAAGAGCAATAAGTTGTCCTTTTTTAACCACTAACTCATTAGCTTTCGGAAACATTTCCACCTCAAAGGACTGTTCCTTATATTGTGCTTTTTTTATATAATCCGCAATTGCACCGGTAGCAGTCTGTAAATGACAATAAACAGTGGTAAAACCATTAGGATGATTGATGTAAATAGCTTTCCCGTTACCAAATGGTGAAATTTTAATACGCGAAACATACCCATCCGCAGCAGCATGTACTTCTAAACCTTCTTTTTGCAAAGTTCTGAAATCAAAACCCGCATGAAAATGATTCGATCTTAATTCTCCAAAATTCCCTGATAATTGTATCGGAATGTCTAATGGAGCCTGAAAATAATCTCTGGGATATGTATTCTGAGCTATCACTGCCCTAGAAATCAATAGAAAGAAGATAAATAATCTCATATATGTCGTTTTTGCTAAGATAAAAAAAGTAATTAGGAATACTTTACAAAAAAAGTTTTTTTGTAACCATTTACAATACAACATTTTGATTATTATTTAATAAAAAAAGCGATAAAATATTGTAATAATAAAAACTAATACTAAATTTGTAATATTAAGTAATGAACAGGATTAATTATGAGTGTAATTGCAGAAATAATTGATACTCTTGAAAATAAAGTTGAAAAACTTATTCTAAAATTAAAAAAATTAGAAAAAAATAATCAGGATTTAACTATCGAATTAAATAAAGCTGCTCAGGTCATACAATCGCAATCACAGGAAATTGAAGCCTTAAAAGCACAGTATGAAACACTTAAAATTGCCAATTCATTATTAGGCAGTGACGAAAACAAAAGAGATACGAAGCTTAAAATAAATTCATTAATTCGGGAAATTGATTACTGTATCGCACAGTTATCAGATTAGTATAAACAATGGACGAAAAGCTTAAAATTAAAATATCAATTGCAGACCGGGTTTATCCGCTAACAGTAGATCCCAGTCAAGAAGAAGGACTCAGAAGTGCTTCTAAAAAAATTGATACAATGATAAAGCAATTTGAAGAAAATTATGCTGTTCGCGACAAACAGGACGTTTTAGCTATGTGTGCTTTGCAATTTGCATCGCAGGTAGAGCAAAAACAGATTGACAATGCTATTAATGGAGACGAAACCATTGACAGAATTCAGAAAATTAATGCACTTTTAGACGAAAATCTCTAAAAAATACGTTCTTTAACAACTAAGATACTGCCTACATTAGTTCACAATTTGGTAAACTCAACACTAACAATTTAGAATGAGCGAATCATCGTTACTATAGCAAGCCAATTCAGTTTGGAAGCTTGAACAGCGAGTTAGCTCAAAACTTGTCTTTACGAGTTTATACAAACAACTAATGTAGGCTTTTTTTATATATAAATTTTTAAACAAACATGGACATATTAACGATTATTATTTCGGGAATTATAGGTATTGCAGTAGGTTTTACCATCGCTAAAATCATAGAAAAAAGCAACATTTCTAACCTTATCAAAAACGCTAAAAAAGAAGCTGCTTCTATCTTAAAAGACGCCAATCTCGAGGCTGAAAACATAAAGAAAGACAAAATTCTTCAGGCAAAAGAAAAATTTATCGAATTAAAATCGGAACACGAACAAGTGATTTTGGCTCGTGACAAAAAAGTAGCCGAAGTTGAAAAAAGAACCAGAGATAAAGAATCTCAAATTTCTAATGAATTATCGAAAGCTAAAAAAATAAACGACGATTTCGAGAAAAAAACTGCCGAATTTGAGGCAAAAATTGAAGTTTTAGACAAAAAACAAGCCGAAGTAGACAGACTACATAAAAGCCAGTTACAACAGCTTGAAGTCATTTCAGGACTTTCTGCCGAAGAAGCAAAAGAACAATTAGTAGAAGGCTTAAAAGCTGAAGCTAAAAGCAAAGCTATGTCTCATATTCAGGACACTATTGAAGAGGCTAAACTTACTGCACAGCAGGAAGCGAAGAAAATTATTATCAACACCATTCAACGTGTTGGAACAGAGGAAGCAGTTGAAAATTGCGTTTCTGTATTCAACATTGAATCTGATGATGTTAAAGGAAGAATCATCGGTCGTGAAGGAAGAAACATCAGAGCTCTTGAAGCCGCTACCGGGGTTGAAATCATTGTTGACGATACACCTGAAGCGATTATTCTTTCCTGTTTCGATCCGGTTCGCAGAGAAATTGCCCGTTTATCATTACATAAATTAGTAACTGACGGACGTATTCACCCGGCACGTATTGAAGAAGTAGTTGCTAAAACAGCCAAACAAATTGATGACGAAATCATCGAAGTAGGTAAGCGTACGGTTATCGACTTAGGAATTCACGGCTTACACCCGGAGTTAATCAAAGTGGTTGGGCGTATGAAATACCGTTCTTCTTATGGTCAAAACTTATTACAACACTCTCGTGAAGTTTCAAAACTTTGTGGATTGATGGCTGCCGAATTAGGATTGAATGTCAAACTGGCTAAAAGAGCCGGTTTATTACACGATATTGGAAAAGTACCGGATACTGAAAGTGATCTACCTCACGCCTTATTAGGAATGCAATGGGCTGAGAAATATGGCGAAAAAGAAGAAGTTTGTAATGCCATTGGTGCGCACCACGACGAGATTGAAATGAAATCTTTATTATCTCCGATTATTCAGGTGTGTGATGCTATTTCAGGAGCAAGACCGGGAGCCAGAAGACAGGTTTTAGATTCTTACATCCAACGTCTAAAAGATTTGGAAGAAGTAGCTTATGGATTTAACGGTGTTAAAAATGCTTATGCTATCCAGGCAGGTAGAGAATTACGTGTGATTGTAGAAAGTGAAAAAGTTTCTGATGACAATGCCGCTACTCTGTCTTTTGAAATCTCTCAAAAAATCCAAACAGAAATGACATACCCAGGTCAGGTAAAAGTGACTGTAATCAGAGAAACCAGAGCTGTAAATATTGCTAAATAATTACTCAAAATTCTAAATATTAAAAATTCCAAATTCCAACTATGATGATGGGATTTGGTTTTTTTTTTTACAATCCATTTTAGAATTTACTTCGTTTTCCTTGGATGAAAATTATTAATTACTTCGGTTAAAAAGGTTCTGTCCAAGTGTAAATAGATTTCAGTTGTCGTTATAGATTCATGCCCAAGCATCAACTGAATAGAGCGTAAATCGGCACCATTTTCCAGCAAATGTGTAGCAAAAGAATGCCTGAAAGTATGCGGACTTATTTTCTTTTTCAGACCAATTTCAGACGCCAGATTTTTTATAATAGTAAAAACCATAGCCCGGGTTAGCTGCCCTCCTCTTCGATTTAAAAATAACGTATCCGTAAACTCTTTTTTAACAGGAACCTCAGTCCTTACATTATCTTTATAAATGAGAATGTATTTTTGTGTCTGATTAGCAATGGGTACAAACCTATCTTTATTTCCCTTTCCTGTTACTTTGATAAAGCCTTCGTCAAAAAACAAATCGGAAATTTTAAGAGCAACTAATTCTGAGACCCGAAGTCCACAGCTATACAAAGTTTCTAACATTGCTTTGTTACGTTCCCCTTCATTAGTACTCAAATCAATTGCTGCTATTAACGCATCAATTTCCTCAACCGCTAAGGTATCCGGTAACTTACGCATTGTTTTAGGTGACTCAATCAATTCCATTGGATTATCTTTTCTATAATCTTCAAAAATCAAATAACTAAAAAAGCTTTTTAATCCCGAAATAATTCGAGCCTGAGAACGGGCATTCACCTGACCGGAAATCGTATAAATGAACTGCTGAATTGTTTCTTCGTTGATTTTTAAAGGAGAAACTTCTATTTTATTATCTGAAAGAAACAGACACAATCGTTCCATATCAAAAGAATAGTTTGTAATTGTATTCTTTGATAAGCCTCTTTCTATTTTAAGATAAGATTGAAAACTTTTAATATAAAAATCCCAGTTCATATTACAAATTAACAACATTTATAAGCATAAAAAAACCCCTTCTTTTCAGAAGAGGTTTTGATTAGACAGTTTCTTGTTTACAATTTAAAGTTAACTCCTAAATTGACAGAAGAAGCAGTTACACCATCAAGAGCAATTCCTTTATAGGCAACATATAATCCCGTATTACCCATTTGGTAACCAAATTTAGGCTGGTACAAAAATCCGCTATCAACTCCGTCAGGATTTACACCTATTCCATACCCTAAATCTACTCCTAAGAACCAGTTATTCGTTAAAGTAAATTGCGCAGTAGCTGCTACAGGGATAAAACCAACTGCATCCACACCATCTTTACCTAAATAAGAAGTATAACCAGTAGTTATACCAGCATCTAAACCTTCAGCTACACTCCAGGTATAAGCCAAATCTGCTCCTAGATTTACAGAACTACCATCTTTAATGTCTCCAGTAGGTAATCCTACATGAGCTCCTAATTTGAAAGCTCCACTTTGCGCATTTGCAAATCCAAAAGCAAATACAGCCGCTGCTGTTAAAATGATTTTTTTCATAGTTTACAATTGTTAAATTAGTAATTTATCAGATTAAAATTAACAAAACATCAAAAACCAAAACTAAATCCTACTAAAAACTTATCAACAATACTATTAACAACATTTTAACAAGAAAAACATAAGGCAAAAAAAAGACCATTCTTTCGAACGGTCTTTATAATAATATATTCTAAAAATTTGTTTAGAATTTGTATCCAACAGCTAAAGAAAAACCAGAAGTCTTTAATTTAGAATCTTCTCCTAAGAAATCTTCCTTAGTAATACCTGTTAAACCAATATTATATCTAAAATCAACTGCTACATTCTCAGTTAATTCATATCCTAATCCAAAATTCAAACCAAAATTAACCGTTTCCAAATCATCTTTAATATCTTCTGAATCTCCTTCAAATTTAGCTTTAGCACCAACTAAAAAACCAATTTGTGGCCCTACTTGCAAACTAATTTTTTCAGATGCAAAATATTTAGCCATTACCGGTACATTAATATACGACAAATTAAAATCTACATCTCCTTCCGCAGCCATAGTATTACTTTCATATGAAAACAAAACTTCAGGTTGAACCGCAAATTTATTAGCTACTTTAATTTCTGCAAATCCACCAGCTAAAAAACCAACATTTCCATTAAACTTAATTGTGATATCATCTCCTCCTTCAAAATTAGTTGCTCTTAAACTTGAAAGATTACCACCAACTTTCAAACCAAATTTAGTTTCCTGAGCATTGGTGATTCCAAATGCGAATACTGCCAAAGCAGACAAAATAATTTTTTTCATTTTTAATATATGTTAAATTTTCCGTGCAAAACTAAATATTTTCTACAAAACAACATAATTTATTGTTAAAAATATAGTAAATTAAAAACATCAGCAATATACTGTTCACTTAAATAATTTGTGCATCAATACCATACACCTATTTTATCGCTAAAAATATGGTGTTTTTATTAAAAAACACATAAATATTAATAATATTTTACTTTCTTTGTTTACAAAGAAAAATTAAAAAATGAAACATTAATTAAGAATTATATAATATCTGAAGAGTTATAGAGTTATATATTGCACACTCAAATCGATTATAAATATTAAATTACATTTTATGAAAAAATTAATCTTAGTCGCAATTATGTTGTTAAGCATAACGACTGCATTACAGGCTCAATCCATCCGTTTTGGTATCAAAGGTGGTGCGAATTTTGCAAATCAATATGGAGATGATTTTCCTGACGTTAGTAAAGAAGGAATCACAAGTTACCATGCCGGTCTGGTTTCAGAAATTAAATTATTTGACAGTTTTGCTATTCAGCCGGAGCTTTTGTATTCTACACAAGGAGCCACGTATAAAAATGCTGTAGATGAATTTAAAAATGAATTAGGGTACCTTTCTATTCCGGTATTAGCTAAATTTTACCTAAGTGAAAGTTTGAGCTTAGAAGTAGGACCACAAGCTTCTTTCCTGTTAAGCGAAAGAAATGATTTTGACGTAGAAAATGCAAAAACTTTTGAATTTGCTGTTGCAGGTGGTCTGGGACTTAATATCACAAAAAATTTATTTATTCAGGCACGATATGGTCTTGGTTTAACCGAAGTTTCCAAGGAAGCTGATATTAAAAATTCAACATTTCAATTATCTGCCGGAATTATGTTCTAAAAAAAATAAAAAAACACACTAAAAACCGTCTCGTTATTTTTTTAACGAAACGGTTTTTTTATTTTTACAAAAAGATAAAAATGAAAATTAGCATTATAAACGGACCTAATCTCAACTTGTTAGGAAAACGCGAACCAGAAATCTACGGAAGTTTAACTTTTGAAGAGTATTTTGAAGACATAAAAATGAAATTCCCTTCAGTTGAATTTACGTATTACCAAAGTAATATTGAAGGAGAACTCATTGACAAAATACAGGAATTTGGTTTTTCATATGATGGAATTATTTTGAATGCAGGAGCCTATACCCATACTTCTGTGGGCATTGGTGACGCTGTTAAAGGAATTACCACTCCGGTTGTTGAAGTACATATTTCAAACACATTTTCAAGAGAAAGCTTTAGACATCAGTCTTATATTTCCGGAAATGCCAAAGGTGTTGTATTAGGTTTTGGCTTAAAAAGCTATGATTTAGCGATACAATCTTTTCTTTAACAAGGAAAAATTATAAAAAAACGAGCCGATTAAAAGATAATCGGCTCGTTTTTTTTATAATAAATTCATTCATCATCAGGCTCTATATGAATTAACACATGACCTAATTCAGGAATTTCTTTTCGTAATGTATCTTTCAGTTTATGGGCTAACTGATGTCCCTGTTTAACCGTAATTTCTGCATTTACAACAGCATGCAAATCCACATGATATTTCATGCCGGATTTGCGTATAAAACACTTTTCAGTATCTGTTATTCCTTCTACCCTGACGGCTACAGCTCTAATATGCCGGATTAAATCATCATAAAGATGTTCGTCCATAATTTCACTCAAAGCAGGTCTGAATATTAAATAGCTGTTATAAAGAATAAAGCAGGATGCAAAAAGAGCCGCCCAGTCGTCAGCCGATTCATAACCTTTACCAAGAACCAAAGCAATTGTAATTCCTATGAAAGCTGCAACTGAAGTTATTGCATCACTCCTGTGGTGCCACGCATCGGCTTTTAAAGAAGAACTATTGGTTTCTATACTCCGTTTCATTACCAGTTGAAAAGAATACTCTTTCCAGATGATTATTGCTCCCAGTACAATAAGTGTCCATGATTTAGGCAGATCATGAGGGGTCTGTATATTCTTAATACTTTCATAAGCTATAACTGTTGCAGAAGTAATTAAAAAACCAACTACCAGAAAAGTAATTAAAGGTTCGGCTCTACCGTGACCGTAAGGGTGGTTTTCATCAGCAGGCCTATTGGAATATTTGATACCAAATAAAACTAAAAGAGAAGCAAAAATATCGGTTGTAGATTCAATTGCGTCAGCAATCAAGGCATAAGAATTGCCAAAAAAACCTGCTAAACCTTTAATAATGGCTAAGCAGGTATTTCCTATAATGCTAAAGTAAGTGGCTTTTATGGCTTGCTGTGCTTTACTCATTTAGTGGTATTTATTCAACACGAACAATTTTAGCTCCAATAGCTCTTAATCGCTCATCTATACGCTCATAACCGCGGTCAATTTGCTCGATATTCTGTATTGTACTTGTTCCTTTTGCAGAAAGCGCAGCAATAAGTAAAGAGATTCCTGCACGAATATCTGGAGAAGACATCGTTGTTGCTTTAAGAGTTGATTTAAAATCATGTCCTATTACCACCGCTCTATGCGGATCACATAACATGATTTTTGCTCCCATATCGATTAGTTTGTCTACGAAAAACAGACGGCTTTCAAACATTTTCTGATGAATCAGCACATCTCCTTTTGCCTGAGTAGCCACCACTAAAACAATACTTAATAAATCCGGTGTAAATCCTGGCCAGGGTGCATCGGCAATAGTTAAAATAGAGCCGTCAATATCTGTTTTTACTTCATATCCGTTTTCGTGTGTAGGGATATAAATATCATCGCCACGACGTTCTAAAGTGATTCCTAATTTTCTGAAAGTATTTGGAATCAGCCCTAAATTATCCCAGCTTACATTTTTTATAGTAAGCTCACTTCTGGTCATTGCAGCAAGACCAATCCAGGAACCTATTTCAATCATATCCGGAAGAATGCGATGCTCACAACCACCTAAACGTTCTACTCCTTCAATAGTTAATAAATTAGAACCTACACCTGTAATCTTAGCTCCCATAGAATTTAACATTTTGCAAAGCTGTTGCAAATAAGGTTCGCAGGCAGCATTGTAAATTGTAGTCGTTCCTTTTGCTAAAACGGCAGCCATAACAATATTAGCAGTTCCTGTTACTGAAGCTTCATCAAGCAACATATCAGTTCCTTGTAAACCGCCTTCCGGAGATTCCACTCCATAAAAATGGTCTTCTCTGTTGTAACGAAATTTAGCCCCCAGATTTATAAAACCTTCAAAATGTGTATCTAATCTTCTTCTGCCTATTTTATCTCCTCCCGGTTTTGGAATATATCCTTTACCAAAACGGGCCAAAAGTGGACCAACAATCATGATAGAACCTCTTAAAGCACCACCTTCTTTTTTGAAAGCTTCAGTTTCAAGATATCCTGTATTTACTTCATCTGATTGAAAAGTATAAGAACCGTGTGCTAATTTTTCAATTTTAACACCCAGATTTCCTAAAAGTGTAATCAGTTTATTGATATCTATAATATCGGGAATATTGTTAATTGTAACTTTTTCAGCAGTTAAAAGTACAGCACATAAAATCTGTAAAGCTTCATTTTTAGCTCCTTGCGGAGTAATTTCTCCTTTTAAACGGATTCCTCCTTCAATTTTAAAAATTCCCATATTATTATTTTAAGATTCTAAGTCACTAAAATTATAAGGTTCTAAGCTTTTTTGATTTTAAAACATCAATTGCTCAAAAATTAGCCATTTAGCAACTTTATTGATTTTTTTGATTGTTTTTAGTATTGTTATTTTTAGAAAACTGCTTGGACTTTGTTCCTTTCATGTTTTTATTACTTTGAATTTTAGGTTGTCCCGGAGCAGAAATCTTGTTGGACATTCTTTTATTGGTACGCAACAAATCACTTGTATTGATAAGCTCTTCTGAACTTTGCAACAGATTTAATTTTCCGCCTGAAAGCTCATATAAGTGTTCAAAAATCACATCGTCCTTTACTGTATCCTTGTTCCAGCTTAAGTAGGATTTTTTCATATGATTAGCAATTACTTTTACCAATGCGCTTTTCATTTCTCCCTCTTCCCATTTGTTGGCAACATCAATCATATATTTGATGTTGTTTCCGTAATAGCGGTACTTGGGGAAATTTTGAGGATATTTTAAAACATCCGGTTTTAATTGCAGGACTTCACGCGAAGGGATAGGATACGGAGAGTCTACATCTAATTTAAAATCGGACATGATAAAAAGCTGATCCCATAATTTATGCTGAAAATCAGGCACATCACGCAAATGGGGATTTAAGGTTCCCATAACCTGAATGATATATTTTGCAGCTTTATTTCTTGTTTCGGCATCTTCTATTTCAGTTGCCTGATCTATTAGTTTTTGTAAATGACGTCCGTATTCAGGAATAATCAAATGCGATCTTTCGGCATTATATTCTAAATGATGAACTACATCATTCGCATTTTCTTTTATATATTTCTGATTCATATTTGTTTTTTTGGAAGCTTTAACAAAAACACTTTGTCTGAATTGCTTTTTTTAAATTATAACGAAATAATTCCTTCGATAGTAGAGACTTCGATATACTTATCAATAATTGCCTGAGGATTTTCCATCTGAACGTCAACGGAAACACTGGTAAATTTACCGGTTTTAGACTGGGTTGTTTTTATAACCGCACCTAAACCATCAAAAGCAAGTTCTACCTGTTTAATTTTATCATTATCAGTAGGAACAATAAATTTAAACAAATATATCGCCGGCCAGGTATTGCTTTTTTCTAATTCGCCTTTTAATCTATCGAAAAATTCTTCGGTTTTCTTATCCATTTTGTCTTTAAAAATAAAAGCAAATATACGGTTTCAATTCTAAAATAAGAATTCTGGAATATGAAATTTAGCAAAATCATATTTTGATTCGCCACATTTTTTAAAATCTAAATTAGTTTGAGTAAGTTTGTTGTAAATACAGCTTTTTTTTTCGAATTTAAAATTCATTTCACAAAATCATTCGTTGTACAAAAAACCGAATTAACTTTTCCTCAATTGCATGTCTGAAGCTTTACAAATTCTAAAAAAATACTGGAATCACGATCATTTCAGAGAACCGCAGGAAGAGATCATTAAAGCTGTTTTAAACGGTCAGGATACATTTGCACTCATGCCCACCGGTGGCGGAAAATCAGTATGTTTCCAAATTCCGGCGCTGATGCAAAAAGGAATCTGTTTAGTAATTTCCCCTCTTGTTGCTTTAATGAAAGATCAGGTTGCCAACTTACAAAAACGCAATATCAAAGCCCTTGCACTCACGGGAGGCATAAAATCAGACGAATTAATTGATTTACTGGATAATTGTCAGTTTGGCAATTATAAATTTCTTTATTTATCACCCGAACGCTTACAATCGGATTGGATTTTAGACCGGATAAAAACCCTTCCAATCAATCTGATTGCTATTGATGAAGCGCATTGTGTTTCGCAATGGGGACATGATTTTCGTCCTGCTTATCTAAAAATATCTAATTTAAAAACATATTTCCCCAAAGTCCCTTTTCTGGCTTTAACCGCCACAGCAACATCCAGAGTAAAAAATGATATTATCACCGAATTAGGATTACTAAATCCACACTGTTTTGAAAAATCTTTCGAAAGAAAAAACATTGCTTATATGGTTTTTGAAATTGAGGACAAACTGTTTAGAATACAACAAATTCTAAGCAAAAATCCACAACCTTCCATAATATATGTACGAAACCGAAAAGCTTGTTTAGACACTGCCGCCCAACTGAATTCACTTGGATTTAAAGCAACTTATTATCATGGCGGACTTTCGACCAAAGAAAAAGAAAAAAACATGAAGCTGTGGATGGAAGAAGATGTTCAGGTTATGATTGCTACAAATGCTTTTGGGATGGGAATTGACAAAGCCAATGTAAAAACGGTAATCCATATTCAACTGCCTGAAAATATTGAAAATTATTATCAGGAAGCTGGCCGGGCGGGAAGAAACGGCGAAAAAGCATTTGCTGTTTTACTTACCAGTCCTTCGGATATTGTTCAGGCCGAGAATCAGTTTATATACATTCTTCCTGATAAAAAGTTTCTGTTGGAGGTTTTTATCAAAATTTGCAATTATTTCCAAATTGCCTATGGCGAAGGTATTAATGAACAATATTCTTTTAATTTAAATCGGTTTTGTGTACGCTATAAATTTCCTGTTTTAAAAACATACAACGCTATTCAATTTTTAGACCGGCAGGGAATCATTAGTCTGTCACAGGAATTTTCAGAAAAAATAAGTCTGCAATTTGTCATTCCCTCCAAAGAAGTTATACGATATACAAGTTTGAATCCCCAGGACGAAGAAATCATCTTAACTATCATAAGAAGCTATCCGGGAATTTATGACATTCAGACTAATTTCAATCTGCCGTTAATTGCCCGGAAGTCTAAACACACTGAAATGGAAGTACAAACCGTTTTAGAAAAATTAAAAGAAAAAGGAATTATTGATTATCATTCTAAAAACAATGACACTACATTAATTTTTAATGAAATTCGAGAAGACGAAAGAACAATAAACCGGGTAGCAAAATATTTAAAATATCAAAACCAACTCAAAAAAGAGCAACTGGAGTCAGTTTTAAATTATACAAGGGAAAATGCTATTTGCAAAAGCAAATTAATCTTAAGCTATTTTGGAGAAGAAAAAAGCAGTAATTGCGGAATATGCTCTTATTGTATCAGTCAAAAAACAAGTACAGACAGTAAAATTCCATTATCAGATCAAATCTTAGTATTATTAAAAACAGCCGATTTAAGTTCAAGAGAAATTCAGATTAAGTTAAATAATCCCTCTGACGATGTTATCTTTGCAATTCAGGAATTATTAGAAAACAACACTATTCAAATTCTGACTAATAACAAATACAGCATAAAATAATGGAAAAATTACGAATCGTTTTCATGGGAACACCTGACTTTGCAGTGGGAATCCTGGATACTATTTTAAAAAATAACTTCGAAATTGCGGGAGTGATCACCGCAGCAGATAAACCTGCAGGCCGCGGACAAAAAATAAAATACTCTGCCGTAAAAGAATATGCTTTAGCCCATAATTTACATTTACTACAACCTGTAAACCTAAAAGACGAATCTTTTCTGGCAGAATTAAAAGCGCTTAATGCCAATTTACAAATAGTAGTTGCCTTTAGAATGCTGCCAAAAGTAGTCTGGGAAATGCCGGCTTTAGGCACATTTAACCTTCACGCTTCCCTACTGCCTAATTATCGCGGTGCTGCACCTATTAACTGGGCGATTATCAACGGAGAAACTAATACAGGGGTTACCACTTTTTTTATTGATGATAAAATAGATACCGGCGCAATGATTCTAAGCAAAGAAACTGCAATTGATTCCAATGAAAATGCAGGACAGCTTCATGACCGTTTAATGAACCTGGGAAGCGATACCGTAATTAAAACATTAGAATTAATTCAAAACGGATCAGTTAGTACCACTATACAAACCGATGATTCTAATATAAAAACGGCTTACAAACTCAACAAAGAAAATTGCAAAATAGACTGGACAAAACCCGCACTAACAATTCATAACCTCATTAGAGGTCTGAGTCCTTATCCAGCTTCCTGGTGTATTTTTTCAGATAAAAATCAGGAATGGAATGTAAAAATATACGAATCCGAAATAATTTATGAAAATCATGATTATAATCCGGGAAAAATAATCAGCTCCAAAAAAGAATTAAAAATTGCGGTAAAAGACGGTTTTATTCAATTATTAAGTTTACAATTTCCAGGCAAAAAGAAGATGACGACATCCGAACTACTCAACGGAATTACTTTTTCGGAAGAAGCAAAAGCATCTTAAGCCAATAAAAACGGGCAATAAACTGCAAAAACAATTCAAAAACAACAAGGTTATGAACAAAAAAAACAAGTTATCAACAAAATACCGTAAAATCCTTAAAAACACTTGTGAGGTCTGTATTTACTGTTAAATTTGTGTATAACAATTTTATTTTTAACCAACAATTAATAACTTTTATTATGAACAAATCAGAATTAATCGATGCTATCGCTGCTGACGCAGGAATTACTAAAGCTGCTGCTAAATTAGCTTTAGAATCATTTTTAGGAAATGTAGGTGGTACTTTGAAAAAAGGTGGAAAAGTATCTTTAGTAGGTTTTGGATCTTGGTCAGTTTCTCCAAGAGCAGCTAGAGACGGAAGAAATCCTCAAACTGGTAAAACAATTCAAATCGCAGCTAAAAACGTTGTAAAATTTAAAGCTGGAGCTGAATTAGAAGGAGCTGTAAACTAATAATTAGTTACAAATCTTATCCATATAAAAAACCCTCATTTGAGGGTTTTTTTATGCTTTTTAACGAATATGTTTGGTGTTTTTTATTTTTTTTTCTTAAATTTAATAAAAACTAGAACAATCATGATTTCAGAAACATTAATAAAAGGACAATTGCTAATTGCTGAACCTTCTATAATTGGAGATTTGTCATTCAATAGATCTGTGATTTTATTGGCTGATCATGACAAAGACGGATCAGTAGGTTTCATTATCAATAAACCATTAAAATATACTATAAACGATTTGATTCCTGATATCGATTCCCGTTTAAAAATTTACAATGGGGGTCCCGTTGAACAGGATAATCTTTATTTTATACATAATGTACCCGATTTAATCCCCAATAGTATTGAAATTTCAAACGGGATTTACTGGGGTGGTGATTTTGAATCCACTAAAGCGCTTATCAATACAGGAAAAATAAATAAAAACAATATTCGTTTTTTTCTGGGATACACAGGATGGTCAGAAAGCCAGTTACAATCAGAAATGGATGCCAATTCATGGATTATCACTTCTAATAATTATAAAAACAAAATTATTGGAAAATCATCTACCCATTTCTGGAAAGAACAAATCATGGAATTAGGAGGCGATTATCTTATTTGGTCCAATGCTCCGGAGAATCCATATTTGAATTAAGCAACAGTAATGATTTCATTTAATTTTGAAATCAACTGCTTTGAAACATTTACTTTAAAATTCTTTTTTCTATATTTTGTTATAGGCTGAATTCCTTTTATCACATTGGTAACAAATAATTCATCGGCTTTTTGAAGTTCAAATGGCGAAATAACTTCCTCCACCACTTCAATTTCCTCTATCGTTTTAGCCAATTTTAAAATCTGTTTTCGCATCACGCCATTGAGACATCCTTCAGAAACCGGAGGTGTAATCAATTTGCTTCCTACCAACATAAAAATATTTCCCTGAATAGCTTCAACCACATTTTTACTATCGTTTAACAACAAACAATTATCCAAATCATTTTCACTGGCAAAAATACTTGCCGCTACATTTAATATCCTATTAGTGGTCTTAATTGAAGAAAGTAATTGTTTTGTGATATAAAAATCTTTAAACAAATCCACTTCATACTCTTTTTCTTCAAAAGAATATTTGACAACTTCTAATGCTGTTGCGTGAATCAGAAAACTTACAGTATTATCAACAGGCAAATAGTAGCCGCCATCGTGTCTGAAAACTGTAATACGGGCTCTTGCCGAAGCAGATATAGCTAATTGATTAGTCAGAGAAACGAATTGTTCTTCCAGGTATTCCATGGTAAAATTCATTGGAATCTCCATTCTTACCACACGCATGGAAGCCATTAATCTAAAATAATGATCTTCTAAATACAACACCTTCCCATTTACAATTTTAACGGTTTCAAAAACGGCATCTCCATATAAAAATCCGCGATTTTGTGTTATTGTATTTGAATCTTGCGTTGCTAAAGTTCCATTAAAATTAATCATAAAAAAAGCCCTGAATTTAGTTCAGGGCAAATATAAGTCATAAAATAGAATTTAGCTATACAGAACCTAAGAGATGTTTCAAATCAGAAATTTGGTTTTCCCATAACTGCGAAGCTTCTTCGAGTTCCTCTTCTTCAGCAAAATCAATTACCATCAATGACACATCCTTAGTTAATTCATCAACAAGAATATGCAATTCAAAAAAATACTCTGTATCTTTTCCTGCTGTATCCACCCATTTAAATTTCACTTTTTCCCCTGATTTTTTAGATGCTAATCTTGCTTTTTCTTCCGAATCATTCCAGATAAAAGTAAAAAATTCTCCTCTTGAGTTCACATCATCAGCAAACCATTCAGATAAACCAGAAGGAGTAGAAATATATTGATATAATAATTGTGGCGAAGAATTTATAGGAAACTCAATTTCGTAACGTACTTTAACATCCATAGAGGCAGATTTATTTTTTTTTCGAATATATAGAATATAATGTCTAAAAAAAAACGTTTTTAAAAATATTTTTTTTCTTCATTTTATACTTGCAACTTTTAATTTTATTTCTATCTTTGCACCCGCAATCAGGAACAGTACAAACCTGAACATTTGGCGAGGTAGCTCAGTTGGTTAGAGCGCAGGATTCATAACCCTGAGGTCACGGGTTCAACTCCCGTCTTCGCTACAAAAACAAACCCTTAAACATCAATTGTTTAAGGGTTTTTTATTGGGATTTTGTTTCCAAAACACTTTCTTTTATACGTAATAAATTAATCAATTTAAGAACGAATTGAGAGAAAATACAAAATAGAAGAAACACTTTTTAGATGCTAAAGAGAAAGAATTACATGACTTCACAAAAAAATAACAGTTACTCTTATTAATTACATTCTTTTTTTTTAACACTGCTTTTCCAAATACCTCTATATTAGCTCTTCCGCAAAAATTTAAAAATACTTTTTACCTAAAAAAATCAAAAAAAAGCATTCCGAAACTTTTAAGCTTAAAATCAAGCTTTTACAAAATGGATTCAAACAAACAAAAAGAAATCTTTTTCTTTCTTTTTAAATAAAAATACGCACTTAATCGATATTTTTAAGCTTTTAATCGATTATAAATAAAAAAATAAATATTTTTACAAACCAAAAGACCCCCAAAATCTATGAATCAATTTCCCTTTCTGGATTGTCTTTAAAACACTATAAACAAAATAGTTAATATTAAATTCAAACTATGGAAAAACTTTACCTAAGAAAAAAACAAAGTTACCTTCTATACTTACCGCTTACAATCCTTTTTTTCTTACTATCTATTGTAAATCATGCACAGGTTAGAAAGACTTTTACACAAAGAACTTCATCAGCTACACCATCAAAAGTAATTTATAACATCAAAGGTGATTTTACGATGTTAGGAAACACTAACCTAACTCTTAAAAACTATGGTAACAATACTGA
This sequence comes from Flavobacterium sp. ARAG 55.4, assembly GCF_051846875.1. Classification (NCBI taxonomy): domain Bacteria; kingdom Pseudomonadati; phylum Bacteroidota; class Flavobacteriia; order Flavobacteriales; family Flavobacteriaceae; genus Flavobacterium; species Flavobacterium sp. ARAG 55.4. Next base: position 172,470 of record NZ_JBPYCT010000003.1, read on the forward strand.
TAATGACCAGGAAATGGTTTATGTAGATATTGATGGTGATTCAAATACCTGGAACTCTTCTTCGGCCAATTTACAACTTTCAACTGAAAATGGTGCAAACCCAAGCTGCTCCACAATTCTATTTGCCGGACTTTACTGGACTGGTAAATCCGACGATGCAGACATATTTTCTGTTAGAAACAAAGACATCTATCATAGTAGTACTGTACTCAATACAAATTACACTATGACTACATCTAGAGGTGGCTCAAGTAGTAATTCTTATTATCCAATTTATACATTTACTGGTAATGGCCATGTATATATTTTTAGTTTTAATAATACAGCTTCATCAGGTACCTCTACAGTTACACTAACTTTAGATGGTATCACTCAACCATCAATTAATGTTACTTATAATTCCGGAAAAGCAACTTTCAACACTCCTTTTACTTCTAATCCTGCATTTGGAACATCTTTTACTTTAAATAGTCTAACGAGAGATACTTCAAAAAATAGAAGTGAGTCTCAATATCAATCAAGCAGTTATGCAAATATTTCATATTCAACTTCAAAAAATTACGATAAAAAAGTAGTTTCTCTCAAAGGACCTTTAGCTTCCACATACACAACGATAACTGCTAATGCATCAGATATTTGGTATCCAGGTTCTGCTGACGATGGAATTTATGTTGGCTACAAAGAAATAACCGACTATGTAAAAACTAATGGTTTAGGAACTTATACTGTGGCAGATATTGCACTAAAAGAAGGTATCGGGCCAACCCCAGGATTTTCCGGTGGCTGGGGAATGGTTGTTATTTACGAAAACCCTCTAATGAATAGCCGCGCAGTAACTCTTTTTGATGGGTATGCAAATGAAAATGGTTCTTTTGTAGGTGATATTCCTATTTCAGGGTTTGTTGCTGTAAATGCCGGACAAGTTAATATGAAACTAGGTGTAATGGTAAGTGAAGGGGATGTAAATAAAACTGGAGACTATTTAAAAGTACAGCAGAAAAACACTACTACTTATATAGATTTATCACATTCCGGAAACACAACTAATAATTTCTACAACTCGACTATCCTAACAGGTGGAAACACCAGAAACCCCAGTTTGCAAAACAATACGGGAATCGATTTGTGTATGTTTAATATCCCCAATACCGGAAATATAAATATTGCTAACGGCCAAACTTCAACTAATTTTAAATACGGCTCAAATTTAGACAAATTCTCCATCTTTGGCTTTGCTATGTCGGTGGACTCATATGTACCAGACACCCAAGGTTTAATTAGTGTTAATTCTATAAACAATGTCACCAACCCTGCTGTATTAAATGCATTACCGGGACAGGCAATTAATTATTCGCTTAAGATTACCAACGAAGGAACTGAAGCGACTAATAATACTATTGTTTCTATACCAATTCCTGCCACAGCAATTTTCGATACCGGTACAAACATAACCTTTAATACATATCATGGTTTCAGTACTGCAGAGGAACCTCATTATGATCCGGTTACAAATGCGATTATTTGGGATTTAGGAACTTTGCCTATTACCGCAAATCACCCGGAATACATTTATGCCGATTTAAGTTTTGACCTCAATGTTACCACAGACTGTGCCATTATATTAAATGCAGGTTGTGCGCCTGAAGTTTCATTAGAAACCGGTACTATAACGGGTGCAGGGGCAACTTCCGGAACAGCGTTTACAAACTATTTTTTCAAGGGTTATGACAATACTACCTGCCAGCAGCCTATCGACGGTTCTATTAAAGTAGCTATTGACGCCAGTTCTTGTTTATCCGGTTTAGCCGGTCCGGATCAGCTTACTTATTGTGGTGGTGAAATAGTAACATTAAATGCTTCCTCAGGAGCTAGCGGTACATGGTCTATCGTTAACGGTCCTTCGGGGAACGGAGAAATTTTCTCTGATAATACAAGTCCAACCTCAACTTTCTATAGCCCTAACATGGGTACATATACTTTAAGATGGACTACTAGTTGCGGAACAACTGATGACGTTCTGGTTACCTTTGAACTTTGTAACGTAGTAAATTTTGACGGAGTGGATGATAATATCAACTTTAAAAATAAATTTAACTTAAACAATGGTAATTTTAGTATTGAGGCTTGGATAAAATCAAATGTTACCAACGGAAATAATCAAACTATTTTATCCAAACATCTTAGTCCTACAGCTAATGATGGTTATGATTTAAGGATTATTAATAATGTTATTTCTTTCCATTGGAACAACAATTCCATTACTGCCACACATGGTATCGACACAGACAGATGGTATCATATTGCAGTAACTTTTGACGGAAGTAATTATAATTTATACATTGACGGTATATTAGAAGAAACAACTTCCGGTTCAAATCCCATAGCAAATAATATTGATTTTATTATTGGTGCCATGAGCCAAAATACCGATGTCCCTTATAATTATTTTAATGGATGGATTGATGAACTTCGTATTTGGAATACTCCTTTATCTGCAGATCAAATCCGGAGAATGATGAATCAGGAAATAGAAAATGACGGAAGTAATAATGTAAAAGGTGCTGTTATCCCTAAAAACATCAGCGGATTAAACTGGAGCAACTTATCCGGATACTATCAAATGAATAATACTGATGATGTTAGCAATGGTTATTTAGTCGATAAATCCGGAAATAATAATATCGGAAAATTAAAAGGAATTTATCTTCCTGAACCTGATACTGCACCTATTCCGTATACTTCCGGAGCAGACGGTGCGTGGGAAACAGATGCAAGCTGGACACATTATGATGTTTGGGATCCTCCATACAGTTTAGGTATTGACAATTCAACAATAATTGAATGGAATATTGTAGCCACTTCACACAATATTACTTCTGCAGGAAACAAAACTGTTTTAGGATTAGTAGTAAACAGCAATAAAATCAGTGCCAACAATGATTCTAAAATTAAAATCTCCAGTTACCTGAAACTAGATGGTAAAATAGATTTAGTTGGAAAATCACAATTAATCCAAACCATGGACAGTGACCTAGAGGTAAGTAGTTCTGGTTCTATTGAAAGAGATCAGCAAGGGCAATCCAATTTATTTAATTACAATTATTGGAGTTCGCCTGTGGGCGCAATCAGTACTACTGCTAATAATGTGAATTATTCGGTAGGAAGCGTCATGAAAGACGGAACAACTTCCACTCCGAAAAACATTCAATGGATAGGAGGATATAATGGTTCACCTACAACTCCTATAAGTATTGCAAGATACTGGCTTTATAAATTTGATAATTATGCCAATGCTTATGCTAATTGGGTACAAATGAACGAAAACTCGTCAGTGAGAGTCGGTCAAGGATATACTATGAAAGGCAGTGGCACTTCCGCCGATACTCAAAATTATACTTTTGTTGGTAAACCTAATAATGGATTAATCTCTTCCAATAGTGTAAGTGCGAATCAATTATTACTGGCCGGAAACCCCTATCCTTCTTCACTGGACAGCAAAACTTTTATTGAGGATAATGAAAATTCAATTAACGGAACTATTTATTACTGGGAACATTATGCCAGCAACAATACTCACATTTTGAGAGATTATCAGGGAGGATACGCCACACGTAACTTAACCGGAGGGGTTGTTGCTTCATCAGCCAATGTAGATTTTATAAGTAAACTAGGAACACCATCCAGAGGAATTCCTAACCGTTTTATTCCTGTAGGACAGGCTTTCTTTTTAATCGGAAAAGCGGATTCCGGCGGAACAATAACGTATAATAATAATCAAAGAGCTTTTCATAAAGAAGATGACGCTGCTAATTCAAATGTGATGTATAAAATCACTGCTCAGACCAAACAACATTGGCAGAATAACAATAACGATGAAGTGGTGGAGGAAAAGTATAAAAAAGTCCGATTAGGATTTACTTCTTATAACGATTATCACCGTCAGATATTATTAGGATTCATAGACGAAAAAGCTACTGATGCAATAGATTTTGGTTATGATGCTTACAATATGGACAATCTTCCTAATGATATGTTTTTCTTAATTAATGAAGATCAATTTGTTATTCAGGGCGTTGGAGCTTTTGATAAAAATGCTTCTTATCCTATTGGTGTAAAAGTAAATGCCGAAGGAATTGTGAAATTTATGATTGATGAAACCGAAAATTTTGATGACAATCAAGCCATTTATATTTTTGACAGCGAAACCAATACGTATCACAATATCAAAAATCAAAATTTTGAAATCAGTCTTGTTGCGGGTTATACTACCCGATTCTCTCTGCGCTTTTACAATCCCGCAGACGCACCAATTGAACCCGAGGAACCAATAGATATGCCTGAAATGAATCCTGGAATGACAATTATCCATATTCAAAAATCAGACAATATCAATATCAACAATCAAATTAAAAACTGTAGTGTTACAAAAGTGAGACTCTATAACGAATCAGGAATTGAAATCGAGAACTGGAAAATTCAGGAAAACCGAAACCAGTCAAACATTCAGGTTCACATCAAAAAAGCAAAATTAGGAGTATACATTGTAAAAGTAGAAACTACAGCAGGCGACTTTACTAAAAAAATAATTATTGAATAAAAACATTTCTGTTATTTACAATTAAATCATCTCAGATTGATTCTTACATCAGTTCGGGATGATTTTTTATTTAAAAAAACAGCTTACAAACTCTAAAATCTCGTTTTTATTTTTACATTTGCATTATTTTTATTTATTCTAAATAGAATAAAGTATTAAACTATACCTATAAATGTTTATCTAATCGAAAAACGATACCATAATGAAGAAAAATCTATTTGTTTCGTTAGCCTTTGCCGCTACTTTTCTGGCTTCGGCTCAACAAAAAAACTCATTGTTAGAGCAATCTTTCTGGAAAGCATCTCCTGATGTTGCAGCTGTAAAAGCAGAAATAGCCAAAGGAAATAATCCATCTGAAAGTACCCGAAATGCTTTTGATGCTGTGGTTTATGCTATAAATAGTGAGGCGCCAAATGAAACTATTAAATTCTTGCTGGAACAGCCCGGTAATTCTGTTAACAAATCAACTCATGACAACCGTATCTATCTACACTGGGCGGCTTACAGAGGCAACGTTGAACTGGTAAATTATTTAATTGCTAAAGGGTCTGATATTAATCTTGAAGACAGCCACGGAACTACACCTGTAACATTTGCTTTGAATGCAGGGCAAACAAATACGAATTTGTATGATGCTTTCTTTAAAGCAGGTTTAGATGTTAAGAAAAAATACAGAGACGGGGCAAATCTTTTATTATTGGCTGTGCCAAATGACAAAGATTTAACTTTAACAAATTATTTCATTTCTAAAGGATTATCGCTTAAAGATACTGATAACAAAGGAAATACTGCTTTTAATTATGTTGCCCGAACAGGAAATATTGAACTTCTGAAAACACTTTTACAAAAAGGGATCAAACCTACTGATAATGCTGTAATTCTTGCTGCTCAGGGATCCAGAAGAGAAGCAAATACAATTGAAGTTTTTAAATATTTAATTGAAGATTTAAAATTAAACCCAACAGTAGTTTCAGCCGAGGGAGAAACGGTTTTACACAGTTTGGTACGTAAACCCAATCAGACTGAAATTATCAATTACTTTTTAAATAAAGGAGTTGATATCAACAAAACCGATAACGATGGAAACACAGCTTTAATGAATGCTGCCTCCGGAAGAGATACTGAAGCATTAGAATTAGTACTTTCAAAAGTAAAAGATGTAAATGCTCAAAATGCTAAAGGAGAATCTGCTTTAGCAATAGCGGTACAATCCGGAAGTCCGGAAGCAGTAACACTTTTATTAAATAAAAAAGCTGATGTATCTGTTTTAGACAAAGACAACAATAATCTGGGATATTATTTAATCCAGTCCTATCGTCCGCAAATGATGGGTGGACGCGGTCAGGAATCCGGGAACACTCCTAAAGAAGATCCTTTTGCAGTGAAATTAAAATTATTGCAAGACCACGGATTGAATTTAACTCAGGCTCAAAAAGACGGAAACACGCTGTATCATTTTGCGTTATTGAAAAATGATTTAAAATTACTTCAAAAAATCGCTTCTTTAAACATCGATATCAATGCCAAAAACAAAGATGGATTAACCGCTTTACATAAAGCAGTTATGATTGCGAAAAATGATACCCTTATCAAATATTTGTTGGAATCAGGTGCTAAAAAAGACATCAAAACCGACTTTGATGAAAGCGCTTACGACTTAGCTAAAGAAAATGAAACTTTAACCCAAAACAACATTTCAGTTGAAATTTTAAAATAATAAAATGAACTCTATTATTAAAACAGCCATAACAGGCGCATTTATCCTTCTTCTTTCTTTTCAGGCAACAGCACAAAGCAGTAAATACAAGTGTATGCTGCAAATGTCTAATTACATGGGTGAAGGCGCTTATGTAGTAGTTTCTTTGATTAATGCCAAAGGAGAATATGAAAAGACACTTTATGTAATGGGAGATGACAAAAAATGGTACAATAGTCTGAAAGAATGGCATAAATTCAATTCAAAAAAACCTTCTAATATTAGTGCTATCACGGGTGCTTCGGTTACAGGGGGCGATCGTAGTATCACCACTATAGAAATAGAAGATTCTAAGATTAATCACGGATATAAATTACGCTTTGAATCTGCTGTAGAAGATCAGAAATACCATGTTAGCGATGTAGAAATCCCTCTGACTGCAGCAGGAATTGCGGCAAAAACAGAAGGAAAAGGATACATCCGTTATGTTCGATTAAACAAAATATAATAGCAGTTCTAAATGACTCTTTCATTCTGGCGGTACTCACACCTCGCGCTGGCGGTATTTTCTGCTGCATTTTTATTTTTGGCATCCGTTACAGGTACTATACTTGCAGTAGATGCAATACAGGAGAAAATACCACCACATCGGGTGGAAAATTTTGATGATATTACATTGGGACAAACCCTGCCTGTACTACGCAAAATTTATCCCGAAATTACCGAAGTAAGTATCGACCATAATCAGTTTGTAAATTTACAGGCAATTGATAATGATGGAAACGATGTCAACGCCTATATCAATCCGCTAACAGGGAAAATCATAGGTACACCGGTTAAAAAAAGTGATTTTATTAATTGGGTTACCGGGCTGCACCGTTCTTTATTTCTACATGAAACAGGACGATTTATTATAGGTATTAATTCTTTTTTATTAGTGCTAATTAGTATTTCAGGTTTTGCACTTGTCATTAACAGACAAAGAGGTTTACGCAACTTTTTTTCTAAAATCATTAAAGAATATTTTGCCCAATATTATCATGTTTTACTCGGGCGTCTGGCATTGATTCCTATTCTGATTATTGCGCTTTCCGGGACTTATTTGTCTATGGAACGTTTTCATCTTTTCGAAAACAAAAATGAAAACCAAACAGAAACCCCACCAACAACTGCTGCTAAAAAAACATTCGATTTAAAAAACACTTCTTTAGCCGAGGTTACTAAAATAGAATTTCCTTTTTCAGATGATCCTGAAGACTATTATATTTTCGAACTGAAAGACCGAAAAATTGAAGTCAATCAATATTCTAACGAAATTATTTCGGAAGAACTTTTCCCTGCAACTCAATTATTATCTGATTTAAGTCTGGATCTGCACACCGGAAGAGCTAACGGCATCTGGGCATTTATCCTAGGCTTAGCATCTTTAAATATCCTGTTTTTTATCTATTCCGGATTTGCTATGACATTAAAAAGAAGAGCAAGCCGGATTAAAAACAAATTCAAAGCGGAGGAAAGCAAGTACATTTTATTAGTAGGTTCAGAAAATGGAAGTTCGCTTCGTTTTGCCAATGCCATTTTGAAACAAATTACTGATAATGGTGAAAAAGCACATTTGGCACAACTCAATAACTACAGCCTTTATCCAAAAGCCGAACATTTACTGATTTTTACCTCAACTTATGGTTTGGGTGATCCTCCTTCTAATGCCGGTAAATTTGTAAATCTTTTAGAAAAATTCACACAACAGCAATCCATTCATTATTCCGTGATTGGATTTGGTTCAAAATCCTATCCTGATTTTTGTGGATATGCTAAAGAAGTGGATACCCTTTTAGCAACAAAAAACTGGGCAAATCGTTTCTTGGCATTACACACCGTAAATGACAAATCAGCCGAAGAATTCGTAAACTGGGTAAAATTATGGAGTGCCCAAACTGGTATTGCGCTTAGCACTACTCCATCGGTTTACAATCATATTCCTAAAGGATTACAGCAACTAATGGTTTTAGACAAAACAGCCATTTCAGCAACCGAAAAAACTTTCCTGTTAACTTTAAGAGCCGGAATACGAAGTAAATTCACCTCCGGAGATCTTTTAGCCATTTATCCTGCCAATGATAATCGTGAACGCCTATATTCTATTGGAAAAAAAGAGGGAAACATCCAGTTAGCCGTAAAATTACATCCTGAGGGTCTGGGTTCGGAGTTTTTATACAATCTGAAACCCGGAGATACTATTAAAGCGCAAATCATCAATAATCATGCTTTTCATTTTCCTAAAAAAACAAGTCAGGTTGCCTTAATATCTAATGGAACCGGGATTGCTCCGTTTTTGGGAATGATTGCTCAAAACAGGAAAAAAGTTCCGATTCATTTGTATTCCGGCTTTCGCCAAAAAACCGACATCACTGCGAATTATGAAAAATTTGCCTCAGAAATGATACAAAAACAGTATTTATCACATTTTCATATAGCTTATTCACGTGAAGAAAACCATCATTATGTAATGGATTTAATCCAAATGGATGCTGATTTTTTTGCTGATTTACTAAAAAACGATGGAATCATTATGATTTGTGGTGCACTGGCGATGCAATTTGATGTTGAAGAAATATTAGATACTATTTGTATTTTTAAAAACAATACAACTTTATCTGCTTACAAAGCTAAAGGTCAAATCCTGACGGATTGTTATTAATTTTACGCACTCTATTTGAATGAAAACCAAATCCTTCTTAATTGTAAGCTTTTTTACTTTTCTGCTATTTGGCTTATCCTGTCATTCACAAGTTTTACGAAAAAGAACAACCTCACTTATGGGCGGACGTTTTGATATTAGCATTATTGCTAAAGATTCTCTTACTGCCGAACAAAATATTGATATTATCATTTCCGAAATCAGCCGCATTGAAAACCTCATTTCTGATTGGAAACCCAGCTCACAAGTTTCTAAAATCAATCAGAATGCCGGAATTCGTCCTGTAAAAGTAGATCCCGAAGTGTTTGAGTTAACAAAAAGAGCGCTCCATCTTTCAAAAATTACCAATGGTGCTTTTGACATAAGCTTTGCCGCAATGGACAAGATCTGGAAATTTGATGGTTCGATGACCGAAATGCCTTCGGCGGAAGCCATCAAAAAATCCGTAGAAAAAGTAGGTTATAAAAATATTGTTTTAGACAGTGTCAATTCGACTATTTTCTTAAAATTAAAAGGAATGAAAATTGGATTTGGAGCACTTGGCGAAGGTTATGCCACCCATAAATGCCAACAAATGATGCTGACCAAAGGAATTCAATCGGGAATTATAAATGCTACAGGCGACATGAGTGTCTGGGGAACACAGATTAACGGAAAACCATGGAATATTGGTATTACAAATCCTTTTGAACCAAGCCAGGTTTTCGCTGTTGTTACTTTAAAACAAGGAGCTGTGACTACCTCCGGCTCTTATGAAAAATTTGTAATTTTTAATGGAAAACGGTATTCTCATATCATTAATCCGGCTACCGGCTATCCATCGACAGGTTTGTGCAGCGTAACGGTTTTTGGTCCAAATGCTGAAACAGCTAATGGTTTTAGTACTTCGGCAATGGTTCTTGGAGAGAAACAGGCTGAGGAATTTTTAAAAAATTATCCTGATTATTATTACATTATGTTTACCGACTCCGGTAAAATGATTAAATCAAAGAATTTCCCTAAACATCATTTTAAAAGGTATAAATAGTATGTTTTTATTATCTTTTCAGTAAAATAATTGATATGATAATTAAAAAAGCAGCTCCTGAAGATTCTAAATCAATTGCTCCTTATTTATTGCTCGCAATGGAAAGTATTATTTATACATTCATCGGAGAAAAAAATCCTGCAAAAGCAACTGAATTTTTACTTTATTTTATAGAGAAAGAAAACAATCAGTATTCTTATCAGAATTGTTGGGTTGTGGAAGATCAAAATCAAATTATTGCGGCTGTCAATATTTATGACGGGGAAAAACTGAAAGAATTAAGAAAACCCGTTACAGACTATATAAATAAGCAATATGGACAAAATTTAAATATTGAAGACGAGACAGAAAGTGGCGAATATTATATTGATACTTTAGGTGTAAATCCTCAATATCAGGGAAAAGGTATTGGATCTGAGCTATTGCGTTTTCTTATAAAAGAATACAGCAAGTACAATCTCCCTTTAGGTCTGCTGGTGGATACAGAAAATCCGCTGGCAAAAAAATTATATTTTAAACTTGGTTTTGAATCAATAGGAAGAAAAAAATTAGTCGGTAAAGAAATGGAACACCTGCAAATAAAACCATTTTAAAATTGGAAATAAATTGGAACTTATTTCATAATCATACATTATTTATTTTTCAATTTAATGGTCCATTCAAAATCCATTTCAGAAACGGATTCTCCTTTTTCATTTGTTCCAACAGATTTTAGCCAGAAAGTTTGTCCTTCTCCTGTACTTATCGTTTGATTGACTGCATTTTCAATTTCATTGTTATTTTGGCAAGTAAAAGTAATTCTGCCCGTTGCTTTTTTAGAAAAACTGCTTTTATTAGCAGCCACCAGCATAGCAATATTTTGCCTGCTGTTTTGAATATGGAGCATAACTAAGGCTCCGGTGGATAATTCGGCAGCCATTGCCTGAACAGCAAAATACATCGAATTAAAAGGATTTTGATTTATCCACCGGTGCTTTACTGCTACAACACATTTATTATATACAATCTCTTTCACCCTCACTCCGCAAATAAATGCTGAAGGTAATTTGAATAATAAAAAACGATTAAAATGGGCAGCCGAAAGTTTCATTGTCTTTGATTTTGAACCAATATACAAAATAATCACAACTTTTGAATTCATTTTTAAAAGTTAAAAATATGTTAATTTTAAGTACTTTGTAATACATAATACCTTTCTAAAGACATATATTTGTATAAGAAATTACTAAAACTGATAAAAATGGAAACCAACAGTCACAAAACCACCGCAGCAATAACTCATTTGAGTGCTTTAACGCAGTACTTCATCCCTTTTGGAAGTTTTATTTTTCCAATTATAATCTGGAGCAGTAAAAAAGAACAATCTGAATTTATTGACTATCACGGAAAACAACTGCTTAATTTTCAATTGAGTATTTTTATTTATTCCTTAATTCTGGGAATCATAGCAATACCGGTATTGCTCTTTTCTCTTTTTAACGGAGTTTCCCTAGACGCACTGATTAATGACAATGATTTTATATTGTCTCAACTGGATTTAGATAATTTAATTGGGGAAATAACTTTTGGTATTCTACTGCTGATAGCTTTCTTTCTGTTAAAAGTTTTTGAGTTTTTCTTACTAATCATTGCTGCTATAAATGCGTCAAACGGAGAAAGATATAAATACCCTATTACAATAAATTTCATTAAATAAGAGACTCATGATATTTATTCATAAAAAAACAATCAAATTCAATAACAAAATAAAATCATATGAACATTGAAAACACAAAAGCCCAGATGCGAAAAGGTGTTCTCGAGTTTTGCATCTTATCTGTCTTAAAACAGAAGGATGCCTATACATCCGAAATATTGGAAACCTTAAAAAACGCAAAACTGTTAGTTGTAGAAGGAACTATTTATCCTTTATTAACACGACTAAAAAATGACGGATTGTTAAATTACCGCTGGGAGGAATCCACTTCAGGACCACCCCGAAAGTACTATGGTCTCACTGAAACAGGACAGACTTTTCTGGACGAACTGAATGGAACCTGGACCGAATTATCCAATGCCGTAAACCTAATCACAAATCAAAAAACGGAGTCATGAATAAAACTGTAAACATCAACTTAGGCGGAATGTTCTTCCATATTGACGAAGATGCATACCAAAAACTATCTCGCTATTTTGACGCAATTAAGCGCTCACTTTCAAATTCATCCGGAAAAGATGAAGTTATCAAAGATATTGAAATGAGAATAGCGGAGTTACTGAATGAAAAACTAAAAAATGATAAGCAGGTAGTTATTTTAAATGATATTGATGCCATTATTGCTGTGATGGGACAACCCGAAGATTATATCATTGAAGACGAACCACACTCATTTGAAAACAGACAATATAACACTGCAACTAAATCTAAAAAACTATATCGCGATGGCGAAAAAGGAATGATTGGTGGTGTTGCTTCCGGATTGAGTTACTATTTTGGGATTGATGCAGTCTGGATTCGAATTATATTAGTACTCTTTATCTTTGCCGGTTTTGGAACAGGAATTATCGCCTATATCATTTTGTGGATTGTAACTCCTGAAGCAAAAACTACATCCGAAAAGCTGGAAATGACCGGAGAAGCTGTCAATATTTCGAATATTGAAAAAAAAGTGAGACAGGAATTTGAAAATGTTTCTGAAAAAATAAAAAATGCTGATTATGACAAATATGGAAATCAGATCAAAACAGGCGCTAACAGAGTGGGAAACTCATTAGGAAATTTTATCATCGGTTTTTTTAAAATAATCGCTAAGTTTCTGGGGCTTTTCTTAATCATTGCAGGCTTGAGCACACTGGCCTTTTTACTGATTGGTGTTTTTACTTTAGGAACAAATACTTTTATTGAACTTCCGTGGCAGGGATTTGTGGAGACAGGCAATTTTACGGATTATCCTATTTGGGTTTTTGGACTACTGATGTTTTTTGCAGTAGGGATTCCGTTCTTTTTCCTGACTTTATTAGGTTTTAAACTATTGGCTCCTAATACAAAATCAATTGGTTCTATTGCTAAATACACTTTACTGGCTCTTTGGATTATCGCTGTTTCATTAGTAATTGCTCTTGGAATCAAGCAGGCCTCAGCCTTTGCAATGGATGGTCGTATAGTTAAAAAAGAAACTCTTAATCTAGCTGCAAAGGATACTTTGTTTGTCAAATTCAAACACAATGATTTTTTTGCCAGAGATATAAATGATCGTTCTGAATTTAAAATTACTACAGATTCTACGAATAACGATGTGATTTATTCGAATGAGGTGCGTTTTCGAATAAAAAAATCAAACGAAAATTATTCGTATATCCAAATTGAAAAAGAAGCTAAAGGGAAATCATTTTCCGAAGCCAGAAAAAATGCGGATCAAATTAATTATCACTATAAAATTATTGGAAACCAACTCATTTTTGATAATTATCTGTTAACCGAATTAAGAAATAAATACCGCAACCAGCGTATCGAAATTGTCCTGTTTCTAACCGAAGGAACTGTTTTTAAAACAGATTCTTCCGTTAATGATTACGACCGTTCAGACAATGATTTTTTTGATCTGGATCATGACATTAACGAACCTTTATATAAAGTAGGAGCTTTTGAAGTGTCGTGTTTAAATTGTACTGAAACTGACATGGAGAATGACAATGAATCCTCGTCAATAACTATCAATAAAGATGGAATTACAGTAAAAAATGACAGTGTAAACGGAGTTTCTAAACTAAAAGTAGATAAAAACGGTATCATTATTAAAACCAATTAATTATGCTCAAGACCAAATTCCATCCCTTGCTTTTGTTTTCATTTATAATATTATTATGCACTTCCTGCATTAATTATGATAGCAATGAAACTATAAAAACAGTAAAATCATCAGGAAATATAACTCATGAAACCAGACATCTTAACGAAGATTTTAATAAAATAAATGTGAGTAGCGGAATCAATGTAATCATTGAACAGTCTGATAATACTGAAATTACTGTTATTACTGATGAAGATTTTCAAAAAAAAATAAAAACAAAAGTAGAAAACGGGACTTTGTATGTGTCGAATACCACCAATACAACTACATTTAAATTTTTTGGTTACAAGCGTACCAGAATACACGATGCAGCTACTAAAAAAGTGATTATTAAACTACCAGTCATTCATAAACTGGAAGCTAATTCGGCATCAAAAATAGAAAACAAAGGAATTTTAAGAGGGGACCATATCGCATTAAAATCCTCTGCTGCTGCAGAAATTAAACTAAACTTAGAATTTGAAAAAATTGAGTCTGAATCCAGTAGTGCCGGTAAAATTGATTTAAAAGGAATGGCTCTTGATTTACTTACATATACCTCAAGTGCAGCCAAAACCGATGCGGAAGACTTACTTGTAAATAATATTATTGCAGAAGCTTCTTCAGGTTCCAAAATAAATGTATATCCTATAGTAAGCCTAAAAGCAAAAGCCAGTAGCGGAAGTAAAATCACCTATTACAACAAACCCCAACAAATTGAAAAAACAACAAATTCCGGGAGTAAAATTAGCTTTGACTAACAAATAATTTGGATTAAAAACAGATATCGCCTCCTGAAAAGAGGCGATTTTTTTATATTTGTATATAAACATATTATCAAACATGAAAAAAATCAGTATCGTCCTTTTAGTCTTTTTATCCACAACTCTTGTTTTTGCACAAAAAAAAGATAAGATAAGCGGATCAAAAAACATCGTAAAAAAACACAAAAATATAGGGAATTTCAATAGTATTGAAGTTGGAGACAATCTAGAAATTTCATTAGAAAGAGGCGAATTTCCCGGAATCGAAATTCAAGCCGATGACAATTTAATGGATATTATCGCTGTTGAGGTTACAGATCATGTGTTACGTCTTTCCACGTCTAAAAGAATTGTAAAAAGTAAATCATTAAAAGTAAAAGTTACCTATACGGCTCAATTCAATACTATTGTATCCAAAAATGATGCTGTTGTTAGTGCAATTCAGGAAATAATAACAGATAATTTTACTATTAAAACCTTTGACGATTCAAAAATATTAATGAATGCCAGCACCAAAGTTTTTGATTTACAGGCTGATGGTGATTCGGAAATTGAACTGAATTTAAAAAGTGAAACTATAAAAATTGAAATGAGTAAAGATTCGGAATTAAAATCTTTACTGTCAACCGATAATTTAGCTTTAGATATGTATCAAGACACAAAAGCTGAAATTGAAGGTGAGGCTAAAAGCAGTCTTATTCGCTTAGCAAATGACTGTGAACTGGAAGCTTCTAAATTGGAGATAGATAAAATTGAATTAATTACGGAAGGAAAAAGCAAAGCTGCCGTAAATGCAAAAAAAGATATTGTTATCACTGCCAGCGAAGAAACAGAAACAGAACTTTACGGAAATGCAAAACTTGTAATGAATAAGTTTACTGATAAAGCAAAAATTTCTAAAAAATAAGTTTATAAAATATGCTATTAAAAAAGGCTGTTTTCAAACCATGAAGTGAAAACAGCCTTTTTTTGTATTCAATTAAAATAAAGTTATTCTTTAGCAGCTAAATATCTTTCCGCATCAAGAGCAGCCATACAGCCTGTTCCCGCAGCAGTAATTGCCTGACGGTACACATGATCAGCAGCGTCACCGGCTACAAAAACTCCTTCAATATTAGTTTTAGAAGTTCCCGGTGTATTGATAATATAACCTGTTTCGTCTAATGTTAAATACTCTTTAAAAATATCCGTATTGGGTTTATGACCAATTGCGACAAAGAAACCTGTTGCCGGAATATCATACGTTTCATTTGTTGCTTTATTTAACACTTTGACAGCTTCAACTACCTGACCGTCGCCTAAAACTTCAACAGTATCATGATTGAGCAAAATTTCGATATTTTCTGTTTTACGTACACGTTCTTCCATGATTTTAGAAGCTCTGAATTTTTCACTTCTCACTAACATGGTTACTTTTTTACAAAGCTTTGATAAATAATGCGCTTCTTCACAAGCAGAATCTCCTGCTCCAACAATTACAACTTCCTGATTTCTATAGAAAAAACCATCGCAAACAGCACAAGCCGAAACTCCGCCACCCATTTGTAAATAATGCTGCTCAGAAGCCAAACCTAAATATTTAGCTGAAGCACCGGTTGATATAATTACTGTTTCACAGTGTAATTCGATAGCATCATTAATCCATACTTTATGAAAATCTCCTGAAAAATCGACTTTAGTCGCCCATCCGTCACGGATATCAGCTCCAAAACGTTCTGCCTGTTTTTGTAACTGTACCATCATTTCGGGACCGGTAACTCCATCAACATATCCTGGAAAATTTTCTACTTCATTAGTAGTGGTCAATTGACCTCCAGGCTGCATTCCCTGGTATAAAACCGGATTCATATTGGCTCTGGCCGCATAAATAGCTGCAGTATAACCTGCCGGTCCGGAACCTATAATAAGGCATTTTATTTTTTCGATTGTATCAGACATAATAAATTAAGTTTAATTTTAAAACATCACAAAAGTAAGTTTTTATTATTGGAAAATTAAACTTCAACAATCAGTTTTTATTATTCTGAGATAGATAAGTATTTCATGAAATCATGGATTATAAATCAAATCCATAAGCTAATCGCACCATAATCTGTCCTAATCCGTCATCTGCTACATTATCTTTAATAACCGGAAAATCTTTCAGGAATTCATACCTTAAACTGATGTCAACATATTTAGTAGCATATCCCAGACTGGGGCAAAAAAGAAGAGAATTATCACTATAGGCTTTAGTAGTTGAAAATGCACCACCAAATTCTCCCATGACATAAAATTCATTACTAAAAATAAAGGTTTTATATCCTACTTTGACAGGAATGTAACCAAAATTAGTTCCTCCGTCTTCTACGAATAAATTGTTGTAACCTGTTGTTAAACAAATAGAATAGGTTTCAGATATATTATACTGAAGTCTTGCATCAGCTCCCAGATTAAAAGTATAGGGATCATTAAAAGGCAGACCGGCGTTGAGTCCAAATCCTAATTTAAAATTGCGGTTGTAATTTTCTGACTGTAATTGAGCTGAAGCATAATTACTAAAAAGGAATACCATTAGTATTCCTAAAATGTTAATTGTTTTTTTCATATTTATTAGGGATTAGGATTTGTTTTTTTGGCAATAAAACTTGTCATGCCATATTGTAAAATATAGCCGGCAATTTTTTTAAAAAAGGAGTTTGATTTCCCTAATAGTAGTTTTTTAGATAGGTAACCACCTGCTATACTCACTACAATTTGCAACAAATTTGACTTCAAATCCGGCGCATTGTTAAAATCTTCAACGGTTTCTCTGAGTATATTTACAGGTTTTATACTTTCATAAGTAGTTGATAACTGCTCTTTTAACTCTTCAAGCTTCAAATCTCTATCCATTTCTAAACGAGCAATTGCTTTATCTAATTCTGTATTTTGATTCTTATAGACTGCCATCCTGATTAGGTTTAGAGTTAACTGATAGTGATTTCTTTTTTAATAATTTTGCAATAACAACATTGGTTAAGGGCTCTTTTATTATTTTGTCTCTGTAAGAATGTAAGATTATTGCTGCCATTAAATAAATACCTGAAACAACTAAGAATCCCAGGTATTCCTGTCCTAACAATTCACCTAAATACAAGCTTAAAGCAATACTAAAAAACAAAATAAATATTGCAACAATCATAATTACTACTAATCTTGCTAATATAGAGGAAATAACATCTGCTGTTTTATCAACTGCATTTAGCTTTGCTAATTCGATATTGATTTCTGCATAATCTTTAGCTTTTTTATAAAGCAGTTCTATGTTTGTTGCAATTGTTTCCATTATATATGCTATTTAATATTATTCTTTGCTGTATCTAATTCTCTATTTACAGTATTAATACCATTTACAGCCATATCTTCTCCTTTATTGATTAAAGAATTGCATTTTTCCGATACAGTGTCCAGCACTCCGTTAAAGCTTTCAAATGCTTTGTTTTTAACATCGTTGCTCTTTTGAGCAATTTTTTTTCTTGTATTTGTTCCTTTATCCGGAGCAAATAAAATTCCTAATGCAGTTCCTATTGCAACTCCGCCTAATACACCGATAATTGTTTCATTTGTTTTCATCTTTGTTTTTTTTAATAATTTAACGAATGTTTATATATAACTCAATAGAATAAACTTAACTTACTTTTTAATTAGCTTTTTCAACAGCCTTTAATAAATATAAAAAACTGTCAGCCTAATTTTCTATTCTAATGTAACCTCATTGAGATAATAGTTATGTGTTTTACAAAGATGCGATTCATTGACTCTAAGTTTCTTATAAAATATTTTAGATTTTTTACAGAATTTGCATTTTATTTGTAAAGCTCATACTTTTTGCATTTCCTTTGTAGATCTCATGTCTTAGTCAGAACAAAGACAAACTAAAAAAACAAAAGCGATTAAAACATAACCACTACGTTTAAAAAAATAAAAACGACCGGTATAAAACAATTTATATGAGTAGCAAAAACAATAAAAGAATTACATTAATAGTGCTCATAGGCAGCTTTTTAATCGTTGGATTTTTTATCACCCAGTGGTGGGTAAAAAATTACATAAAAGATTTCCTTTCTGATAAAACTCCTTCACTTTTTACCGTTGAATATTCAGATTTGGATTTTAGTTTATTACAAGGAAATATTGTTTTGTACCATCCTTCTGTCAAAATAAAAGACAGTGTGATTTCAAAAAACCATACTTATTTACAGCTCGAAAAAATCCAGCTGAAAGGAATTGGTTATTGGAATTTATTATTTAATAACACGGTTTCGTTAAGCAATTTAACTTTAACAAATCCAAAAATCAATCACTATCCTTACCATCGTATTGTTTCGGAAAAAGACAAAAAAAAACAGCCTGAAAAGGGAATAAAAACAATAACCATTAACGACCTCAATATTATAAATGGTGATTTGAGCGTAATGAAAAACAAAACCGATTCAATATCCGTTTCTGTTTCGTCTTATGATTTAAAAGCTTCAGGTCTCAAATTAAATTTACAAACATTAGCTACCGTACCTTTTGTTTATACCCGTTTTTATGTCAAAGCAAAAAACATTGTGCTAAACCATAGTGATTATGAAAGTTTTAAAATAGACAGCATCAACAGCATTAAAAACAATGTGGTTATAAAAAATTTGCAACTCATTCCTAAGTACACCAAACAGGAACTTTCCAAGCATTTAAAAAAAGAACGAGATCACATGCAATTAAAAATTCCGGAAATTGTTATTAATGAACCCGATATTAATTATGCCGGCAATCGTTTGGGAATTACTACCAAATTGGTTGAAATTACTGAACCAAATCTGGAAATTTACCGGGATAAATTAATTGCCGATGACCTCACTGTTAAACCCTTATACAGTAAATCGTTAAGAAAATTAGGGTTTAATCTCGATATCCGCCAAACAAAAATAAAGAATGGCTATATTTCGTATGCTGAATTAGTGGAAGCTGATAAAAATGCCGGCAAAATATTCTTCAAAAATGTAAATGCTATAGTTGCTAATATTTGTAATTTAAAAGATGCTAAAAAAACAGAAATTAAAATACATTCCAAATTTATGGGCGAAGCTCCTCTGGAACTTAACTGGAGTTTTGATGTAAATAATCAGGCAGATGCGCTATATGTATCCGGTTCTATTATGAATTTGCCTGCTCCTATTTTAAATCCCTTTTTTAAACCTAATTTAAATGTAATTACCGAAGGAACTCTTCAGCAGATGTATTTTACTTTTAGTGGGGATAATATAAAATCATCGGGAACCATGAAAATGAAATATGAAGATTTTAAATTCAATATATTACGTAAAAAAACGTCTAAAATAAATAAATTCCTCACGGCAATAGGCAATATTTTTATTAAAGACGGTGATAAGAACACTAATCCTCAAGGTTTCAGGTATGGCACGATTGAAGCAGAACGGGATCCGACAAAATCATTTTTTAATTACCTCTGGATTAATGTAAAGAGTGGCGTAATCAGTACGCTAACAGGAGACGGTAAAAAAGAATAACAGCTATAATCATTCTAAAACTGAATTATTTTAATGAACAGTAACAATCATACCAGAAGAGCCATATTAGGTGGACTTATCTCATTATTTATAATTCTTTTAGGAAGTTTACTTCTGGGAGAATTAAGTGGTTATGAAGCTAAAATACTGATACAAAAATCGCTGTCAGGTCTTAACACGCTATGCAATACAATAGCCTTAGCATCAGCTACCATTTTAGCGTTATTATTGACTGTTTTGAGCATTAGTTCTAATTCAAAACCCAAACTAAAAAAAGATCATTACATTCATATTCTTCAAATAGCAAAATTAGATACTGCTGTTTTTATTGCTTCCGTTATTTCTTTTTTAATACTCAACTTACCCATCACAGAGTCAGACAATGTCCCTGATAACTGGTACAATTACATCTATTATTCTTCATTAAGTATTTCAAGTATTCTAAGCTCCGGATTAATTGTGGTGGTGTTAATGCTGTATAACATCATTGTGGATATGATAAAAATAATTGGTTTAAAAATGTATGACCATCCTTTATCTGCTATTGATAAAAATGACGAAGTCGCTGATGAATAATTTTATTTATTACAGAAAAATATAGTTTTTTACGTAAAACCATTTCGTGATTTCAAATCGGCATCTTTGCTGATTTCAGGCAGATACTTTTCATCTGTTTCAAAAGAGCAAAATTTAATCTGATTGGGTTAACAAATTTCTCTTTAAGGCTAATGACAGTTTTTTATTATATATAACTTAGCCTTAACGGATAGTAAATCCTGTGTGTCAATTAATTTTTAACAACTCTATTAAAAACCAATAGGATGGTGTAACAGTAACAAATTTTTAAATCATGAAACGTAATACAACTATAAGAACCAAGGCGAGTATTAAAGCCTTTAAAGACGAAAGTCTGAAAAACACTACTGCTTTTAGCAAAAGTTCCAAAACATTACCTAAAATACAATTTATAGCTACTTATCCTCCCAGAGAATGCGGAATTGCAACTTATACGTATGATTTGAAAAATGCGCTGGAAAACAAATTTGATCGCTGTTTTGATATAAAAATTTGTGCTGTAGAATCTAATACCGAAAGCCATACTTACATTACAGAAGATGTTAATATGGTTTTGAATACCGATGATTCCGAATCTTTCCGGACGATTTCCGACAAAATCAATTCTGATAAAGACACTAAAATCGTGATGATTCAGCATGAATTTGGTTTATTTAAAAACAATGAAGAAACTTTTATTACTTTTTTAAAAGACATTACAAAACCAGTAATTATTGCTTTTCATACGGTATTGCCACATCCAAATAAAGATTTGGAGAAAAACGTAAAAGACTTAGTTGCAGTGGCAAAAATGGTCACTGTTATGACCAAATCTTCTTCTGATTTACTGAATAATACTTATGGAGTTCCTTTAGACAAAATAAAAATAATTCCTCATGGAACCCATTTAGTAAAACATCAGGACAAGGCTTTTCTCAAAGAGAAATATAATATTTCAGACAGAAAAGTTATTGCTACATTTGGCTTTTTAGGCCCTGGAAAAAGTATCGAAACAACGCTGGATGCTTTGCCTGCTATAATAAAAGTGCATCCTACAATTATGTTTCTTATTGTAGGTAAAACCCACCCTACATTGTTTAATAATGAAGGAGATGCTTACAAAGATTTTTTACAACAGAAAGTAGAAGCATTAAAATTAGAAAATCATGTCAGTTTTGTAAATAAATTTGTTCCTCTTTCTGAATTATTAGAATACCTGCAACTATCAGATTGTTATGTATTTACTTCTAAAGATCCTAATCAGGCTGTCAGTGGCACTTTCTCCTATGCCGTGAGTTGCGGATGCCCTATAGTCTCCACTCCTATTCCTCATGCCACAGAAGTGTTGCAACAGGGAAATGGTCTGTTATTTGATTTTGGAGATGCTGCCCAACTGGCAGAAAAAGTAAATAAACTTCTGGATGATGATGCTTTAAGACATGATATGAAAATGAAAGGACTGCATACCTCAGCTGCTACGTCCTGGGAAAACTCGGCAATATCACACGCACAGCTTTTCTCTGAATTAATAAAGAAAAGTTTTAAATTAAAATATAAAAAGCCTGAAATTAATCTGAACCATTTGCGGGCAATGACTACGGATATAGGAGTTATTCAGTTTTCAAAAATCAATACACCGGATATTGATTCCGGATACACATTAGACGATAATGCCCGGGCATTGATAGCAGCCTGTGATCATTATAAAATAACACAAAGCGACGCTGATTTAAAATTAATAGAAACCTATGCAAATTTTATTTTAAAATGCCAGCGTGACAACGGACTCTTCCTTAATTATGTAGACAAGGATAAAAAGTTTACCAAACAAAATGAAGATGAAAATCTGGAAGATGCTAACGGAAGAGCTATCTGGGCATTGGGCTACACCTATTACCTGATGGAAGAAGATGTCGATCTAGATGCTACTTTATTGCAAAACATTTTGTTTGCTATCACACAGTTTAATTTAAAAATACATTTATTTAAATCCCCAAGGGCACTGGCATTTGCTATAAAAGGATTGTACTTTTTTAATGTAAAACTCAACAACACAAAAATTATCGGGATTATAAATAATCTGGCAAATAAACTTGTTGATTTGTATAATTTTCATTCGGAAGAAACCTGGAACTGGTTTGAAAATTACCTCACTTATGCCAATAGTGTATTACCTGAAGCTCTATTATATGCCTGGAAAGCTACGGGAGAATTAAAGTTTAAAGCTATAGCAAAAGAAACTTTTGATTTTTTACTTTCTAAAATTTTCAAAAAAGACAGTATCCGGGTAATCTCTAACCAAAGCTGGCTTATTAAAGGTTTTGATGAAAAACTGATTCTGAATGGCGGAGAGCAGCCCATTGATGTGGCCTATACTATACTGGCATTAAAACAATTCCACCAGGCATTTCCTTCAAAAGGCTATGACGATAAAATGGAGATTGCTTTTAGCTGGTTTCAGGGTAACAATCAATTAAAACAGATTATTTACAATCCCTGTACAGGAGGCTGTCATGATGGTTTAGAGAGCTCTAATGTGAATTTAAATCAGGGTGCCGAATCTACTATAAGCTATTGTCTGGCACGGTTTGCCTTTGAAGACATTGTTTAATTCAAAAAGAGATGCCGTTAAATTTATTTTTAACGGCATCTCTTTTTTTATACTTTATATTAAACTTATTTTGCTTTAAGTGCAGCTAATAAATCATCCATATTTACAGTAACGTAAGATGAAGCATAATCAGAAACAGCATAAGGCAGAATTAAATGATTGTTATGTATAATACTACCGCAGGAATACACCACATTTGGTACATATCCTTCTCTTTCCTCTTCCAGAGGAGAAAGTAACGGTTCTTTTAAACGGCCTATTTCTATAGTAGGATCTTCTAAATCCAATAAAGAAGCACCAATACAATAGCGTCTCATTGCTCCAACACCGTGCGTGATTACTAACCATCCTTCCTCTGTATAAATAGGAGAGCCACAATTTCCTATTTGGGTGAATTCCCAAGGATATTTGGGTTCCTGAATTTTTATCGGATCATTCCACAACGTAATTCTGTCTGAATAAAACAGGTAATTATTTACTCCGTCAATTCGGGCTAACATAGCATATTTTCCTTTAATTTTTCTGGGGAAAAGGGCAAAATTTTTATTTTGTGCACCATCACCATGCATCGGCATAATCCGGAAATTTATAAAATCTTCTGTGGTTAGCAATTTAGGAAGTATCGTAAAACCATCATAAGCGGTGTAAGTGGCATAAATTTTTTCGGTTCCGTCATCTTCGGTAAAACGTACAAACCGGGCATCTTCAATTCCGCGACTCTCCGCTGAAGAAATAGGAAATATAACCCTGCCGGAAATTTTAGAATTTTCATTAAATTCCACATCATAATAAGAATCTACCAGCCAGGTCATTTCTTTAAGCGCTTTTCTCTTTGATTCGTCAATGTCCATCTTTAATATATTTCTGACCGCTTCTTTCAGTTCAAAATATTCAAATCTGTCCGGTAAAGAATCCATAATGGGCAATGAATATTCTTTTGGAATATGCATTTCGTCCATCTTTTTTATAAACCGTTTTTTATTATATGCCTTTTTCTTTTTTATGGTGGGAAGATGAATAAACTTATTCACTTCCGTCATTTTTAAATTATTGGAAGCATCCAGTATTCCTTTTCTAAAAACAATAGACGATAAATGTCCTTCTCCTGTGGCTCTGAAAGATATAATAACTCTTTTTTCACCTTCGGCCAAAAAAGACTGGTCAAAATCTTCAATTATCGAAGGATTAAAAAGTGCCGCAGACTCAATCGAATATTCCATTGTGCTATACGACCCAATCAGAAGGCGACGTTCCAGAGAAAGATCCTTATAATTGATTCCTATTTGTTCTTCAATCAAATTTTTATAGTTATCCGCATGTTTCAAGAAAATTTCCGAAATATTCCTGTGCCTTCCTATAAATCCTTTAAAAGTAACATCGAGTTCATGCATTACTTCTGCTTCAGACAGACGCATTATCCGGTTTACTAAATTAATAGTTCTGGCATCGCCATTATTAAAAAAACGGGCTACTACCCTGCTGGAGTCTGGTTTAAAATATATTTTTTTTCGGGTTACAGGAACTGACATAGTATAATTTTAATATTAATGTTTACTCAAAATTCAGACTGATTATTAAAGTTAAGTATTTTATATAAACAAATTTTATAAATTAATAAATAAAAAACTGTCTGTAAATCAGACAGTATGTAAAATCTAAAATATTGTAAAAGAAGTTCAGATAATCTTTTAATGTTTTAATAATGCTGTTTTTTTTTATTACCAGCTTAAAGGTATTTTTTAAAAAAACGAAAGATTAATCTCAAAAATAAAATTCTTAACCCAAATGAGAACTTTTATAATAGTTGAATAAGTACAGAATTGCTGCAATAAGATTATTTTTTTGTGTTTTTAAGTCAAACAAACAACAATCTGATTATTATATTTGATATGACTGTCCTTAAACCTTAACATCCTCTTCAGAGATATACCATACTAAACCAATGCAAAAAATGATTTCTAAAAAAGGACACTTCCAACAATTAATTACGGAGCCGGAAACCATTGTTTCCCAATACAACCTGGTATATGCTCAGGAAGAAGATTTTCTGATAATCAGAAAGAAACAAGGTAAGGGATTTTGTTATTTAAAGAATAATACACCTCTCAAAAAAAAGACCGATTTAAAGCGTATTAAAGACTTAGTAATTCCGCCTATGTGGGAAAACGTTAAAATCAGTTGTATAAAAAACAGCCATTTACAAGCTGTAGGGCGTGATAACAAAAACAGAAAGCAGTATTTATATCATGAAGACTGGAAGAGAATAAGAAATAATACCAAGTTTTATAAAATGTATTCTTTTGGTAAAAAACTGCCGCTGATAAGAAAACAAGTTGACAAAGATCTGGAAAAAAAAGGATGGCCTAAAGAAAAAGTGGTAGCCTTGATTATCCGGTTAATGGAAGAAACTCACATTCGTATAGGAAACAGTTATTACGAAAAAACCAATCGGACATACGGACTGACTACCCTGAGAAAACGACATATAAATATTTACAAGGACAAAATGCGAATTGAATTTGTGGGTAAGAAAGGGAAAGAACACAGCATTACTATCCGCAACAAAAAATTAATCCGATTAGTCAACCGCTGTGAAGAACTTCCGGGATGGGAATTATTTAAATTTATTGATGAAAACGGTGAACGAAAAATAATCAAAAGCAATCACATTAATGAATACCTGCAGGCTATTTGCGGAAAAATTTTTACTGCCAAAGATTTTCGAACCTGGTCTGCTTCATTGTCATTTTTTAATACTTTGTCAGAACTGGACAAAGCTGAAACCGAAAAAGAAATAAAAGAGAATATTTTAAAAGGATATGAAATGACTGCATCAGCTTTGGGAAATACTAAAACCGTTTGCAGGAAATATTATATTCATCCCATTATTGTGCAGGCATATCAGGACAAACAATTATATAAATCATTTGACAGAATTAAAAAAAACAGCAATGTTAACCCTTATTTTTCTCCATCAGAAAAAGAGATTCTGAAACTATTTAAAACCTACACACCTGAATTTCAGACAGACAATTTAATTTAGTTTTGTTGCAAAAAACAGAGAAGGATCATTAGGAATCCTTCTCTGTTTTTTACTATTTGTGTATTTTACAACTTTTTTCTGTACGGAATTATTTTTCCGGGATGTAAATGATTCAACCCAAGAAAATCTCCCAAATACATGTTTATATTTTGACAAGCAAAGTAATTTTATTCAATTATCTTCCTCTGATTATTGATATAAGAAACAATATGATAAAAATAAAGAATAAAACTTTTGCGATACTTGCCGCTCCGGCTGCTATTCCTCCAAATCCTAAGACTCCGGCAATGATAGCTAAAATGATAAATATAACTGTCCAACGTAACATAATTTCTATTTTTTAAGTTAATACTACTTAAATAAAACCTCCATTTTTGAGGTTTATTTTGTTTGATATATCTCAAATTTAGAGTAAAAATACTATTATAGTTAACTCTAATAAGATAAATTGTAACCCAATAAATTAATATGATAATACTTTATAAAAAAGAGGAAATTAGCTTTCCTCTTTTTTTATAAAGTATTATTCAGGAAATTTAATCTCTTAAATCTTCCAGCTTTTTTATGGCATCGAGACCGTTTTCTATCAATTCCTTGTGATTCAGTAAAACGGCACGAATACCTATCGGTACGGTTTCTACACTGAGAATATCATTATAATCATCTAATAAAACCTTTTCACCATTAATCGCTTCTTCCAGCATCGATTCCTCATTGTCAAAAGAAAATAATGATTTTATTTCCATCCAGGCTCTGTGTGCAGCACCGGCAACACTTCCGCTATTATCATCATGAACCTCATAAGTATTGAGTACATTATTAAGTTCATGGCTAAACTTTTCTCTTTCCAGAGATTTTTTTTCAAAAAACTTTCTTAAAAACTGATGGTCAGTATGTGTAGAAGCTTTTTTAAAACCTTTTTCATCATCATGAATTCTTTCTAAGAGATTGTTTAGTTTATTTTTTAAATCTGCTGTATACTTTTCCATAATTCTAAATTTTAAAGATTCGACTTTATTTGAATTTTTATTTAAACAGGGATCTTTTTCACCTCATCCATTCTTTCCCAATTTCTGTGTTGGGCAATAGCGTCAATAAAAACCTGAGCTTTCTGATTGATACAGACCGCTTTGTCTTTTTTACAACTCACCATATAAGTGGCATCAAGTAAATCCTCTCCATCATTATCTGCGGCTATTGCTTTACAGTGCATAAAAGCTTCGTTTATGAATTTTATAAATTTAGCTTCTGTTTTTAATTTGTCTATTGATTTTGTCCCGCCTGGAATGTACACTGCATCATACAGAACACTTTCGGTAGTTAGTATTGCTGCGTCTACCTTATGTTCCATATTTTCATCACACATTACTTTTCCTCCGTGAGGTGCTACAATTTTTACCATAGCCCCTTCGGTAGTTAGCGCATCACTCATTTTTTTGAAATTTTCCATGGAAAAGCCATCTGCAACCAGAACAGCAACTTTACGGCTGACAATGCTGTCAAATTTAGTATTAGCCTGACTTAAACGTGGAGAAGCATCCAGATAATTTTTCTTTTTTGGAGGCTGATGCTTTTCTACATCTGCATCAGCACCAATTGCCTGATTAACGGGTTGTTCCACTGACTTAGGTATTTCAAGCCCTAATCCGGCAGCCACTTTTTGGGCTAACTCTTTATCAATCTGAGCAATAATCCAAAGCATACGTTCCTGAATAGGTTGTTGCTGGCATTTACCCAACTCAAAAGTATAAGCATCTGCTACGTGCTGTTGTTCCCATTTAGACAAGCTTCTGTAAAATAATGCCGGCTGGGAAAAATGGTCATTAAAACTTTCGCTTCGGGTTCTGATTTTTTTAGCATCTATTCGTTCTTCATAAGAAGTAAAACCTCCTTCAGTCATTTTAGCCAGATGAGGACAGCCACCACTGATACTATTTGGGAAATAAGCCGTTTGTCCCTTAGGAATTTCTGTCTGCATCATACCGTCACGCTGATTGTTATGAGTAGGCACTACCGGACGGTTTATAGGAATCTGATGAAAATTAGGTCCGCCCAGACGGGATAACTGCGTATCGCGGTAAGAGAATAAGCGTCCCTGTAATAAAGGATCATTCGTGAAATCAATTCCCGGAACGATATGACCCGGTAAAAAAGCCACCTGTTCCGTTTCTGCAAAGAAATTTTCAGGATTTCTATTGAGAGTCATCTTCCCAATAATTTGCACCGGAACGAGTTCTTCGGGTATTAATTTAGTAGGATCTAATAAATCAAATTCAAATTTAAATTCGTCCTCTTCCGGAACAACCTGGATTCCTAATTCCCATTCCGGGTATTGACCCGCTTCTATAGCATCCCATAAATCTCTTCGGTGAAAATCGGAATCTGCACCACTTATTTTAACAGCCTCATCCCATAATACCGAATGAACACCCAATTTAGGTTTCCAGTGGAATTTTACAAAATGAGATTTACCTTCTTTGTTTATTAACCGGAAAGTGTGAATTCCGAACCCTTCCATCATACGAAAACTTCGCGGAATACCCCGGTCACTCATTACCCAAATATGATTGTGAAGTGTTTCTGTAGCATGAGATACAAAATCGTAAAAAGTATCATGAGCGGATGCCGCCTGAGGGATTTCTCTGTGAGGTTCAGGTTTAACCGAATGTATTAAATCCGGGAATTTCATAGCGTCCTGAATAAAAAAGACAGGCATATTATTTCCTACTAAATCCCAGGTTCCTTCATCAGTATAAAATTTAACAGCAAATCCACGAACATCTCGGGCTAAATCAGTCGAACCTTTAGAACCAGCAACAGTAGAAAAACGCACAAAAACAGGTGTTTTACGGCTGGTATCATTAAAAATTCCTGCTTTACTGTATTGTTCTATACTTTCATATAACTCAAAATAACCATGCGCGCCGCTTCCTCTGGCATGAACAATACGTTC
Organism: Flavobacterium sp. ARAG 55.4; assembly: GCF_051846875.1. NCBI lineage: Bacteria > Pseudomonadati > Bacteroidota > Flavobacteriia > Flavobacteriales > Flavobacteriaceae > Flavobacterium > Flavobacterium sp. ARAG 55.4. Next base: position 201,760 of record NZ_JBPYCT010000003.1, read on the forward strand.
CGGAATACGTTCATGATCAAAACTGGTAATTTTCTCTCTTAATAAAAAATCCTCTAATAAAGTCGAACCTCTTTCTCCTGCTTTTAGCGAATTATTAGTATCATTTACTTTTAAGCCCTGATTAGTAGTCATACCAGTATCTTTAATCTCTTTTTGATATGCTTTTAAATCTTCTGTCTTTTTAGTTTCCGGGTTGCTATTTTTTTTCTGATTCATAATATTTTTTTTTAGATTTTTTAAAATAAATTAAGATGAAGTCTAATCATTTAATGAGAAACCTCTACACGAAAGTCTTAATTTTCAAATACATATACTGACGCTAATCATAAAAAAAATACCTCAATAAAAGAGAAATGCTTTTTTATTAAGAGAAATTCTGTTTAAATAAGTACAGCCCATTTTTCTATCAAAAAATGGGCTGTACTTCTAAATTTATATTTTAAGGAAAATGTTGTTGAGACTTATTTTTTAAGAATAATTAACGACCAAAACGGTAATATTCCTGTAAAGGATGTATCTTATTTTTTAGCATATCTTTAATTACATGCGTACCAATAACGGAAAAAGTAATGCCATTTCCTCCAAATCCTAAAACAAAGTAACTGTGATTAAAATCCGGATGTTTGCCAATGTAAGGGAGTCCGTCTTTAGTTTCTCCAAAGGTTCCTGCCCATGCAAAATCAGTTGTAAAATGGCATTGAGGCAATAAGCTTTTAAGTTTTTTTGAAAGTTTTTTGCTTTTATCCGCTAATAGTGCATCTCTCTTTTTATCATCAGCAAAATCTTCATCTTCACCTCCTATTAAAATCCGGTTATCATCAGTAGTTCTCATATAGACATACGGATCTTCGGTATTCCAGAAAAGTGTATCATTTAAATGCGATTGATCCTGATAATTCTGTTCGCCAATAATAGCATAAGTAGAAAGTAGCCTGACAAACTTTTCTTTTATCATTTCGGTACTTTCATAACCGTTGCAATAAATTATTTTCTTTGCTTTAATTTTATACCCCAAATCTGATTGGACTTCTACACTGTTTTTTTTATACTTAACCGATTTTATTGCTGTTTTATCAAAAATTTTTAAGCCTTTTTTATGGTTATAAGCAAGTAAATCATGGGTAAATTTAAAAACGTCTATGCTTCCACCCTGAGCCGATAAAATTCCTCCATAAGATTTCTTGATTTTATAACGGCTCTCAATTTCTTTTTCAGAAAGCCATTTAACATCAAAACCACAACGTTGCCGGGCTTCCAGTTCTTTTTTTAAAAAAGCTGTATCTTTTTGCTTTGCAGCAAAATAAAGAGAATTTTTCTTCTTGAAACCGCAGTCTGAATTAATTTTTCTGACCAGAGAACCCAGTTCGTCTATAGCTTTATAACAGGCAATATAATTTGCTTCTGCTGCCGTCTGACCTATCATTTCAGTCAATTGAAACAAAGGAACATCAATTTCATACTGAAGCATACTGGTAGATGCCGAAGTACTGCCGTTTGCAACTTCTCTTCGGTCAATTACTACGGTTTTATAATTTCCTTCCATACATTGATGAGCCATTAAACTACCGGTTATTCCTGCTCCAACAATCAGAATATCGGTCTCTATATTGTCGTGTAACGAGGGATAAGAGCCTAATAATCCATTTTTCAATAACCAAAATGGTTCATTTGATGTAAGATCCATAAATTTAAATGCATTTTGCTTTAAAATAAGCTTGTATTGCAACTGTAAAATTCAATTACAAAATATCCTTAGTTTGTACTTTTAGATCATCTACATCCGGATACTTAGCTACAGATAAACAGTTATAAATAAGATAAAACCGGAAGGTTATTGAGATAATTTTGATAATGTTTTGGACTGCAGTTGTACTTTGCTTTGAAAATTTTAGAAAAATAACTTCTGCTTGTAAGACCAATGGTATACACAATTTCAGAGATATTTAATTCCGTTGTTCTTATAAGATTTTCAGCCGCTTCAACCCGCACATTTCTAATAAAATCAGTTACCGTTCTATTGTGCATTATTTTAAAACCTTCCTGTAATTTAAAAGGAGACAAACCTGATTTCTTACTTAAATATTTTAAACTGTACTGAATTTCAGGATAATTTTTTATAAACTCAGAAATGTCTTTTATGGCTTCCATATCTGCTTGTGATAGAGAACTACAATAAGATTCTGTATGAATTAAATCGTATTTATGCTGCTCAATTTCTAAAGCCAGAATTAGATATACAGTGCTGTTTATCAACAAATTTCTAACTAAACCGTTTTGACTGATGGTATTAAGATGTTCAATTTTCTCGGCTATTTTCAGGTTAAAAGAACCTACGTATGAAAAAATATTATCCTCCTGTGTGGGTTGAAATATATTTTGTAACTGTGTTCTTAATTCAATATCAGAGACCGATAAAATATCAACGGTAATAACCGATACTTTAACTTCTTCATTCTTTTTAAAGGTTAAAAGCGTACTTGTTTCAGTAGAGCCTGAAAAAATACCAGTCTGAAACTGACTCATATGATTTTGTATCCCATCTTCCCCAAAACTTTGAGCAAGATGACCTTTGGAACAATATCCAAAATGAATGAGATTAGAATTTTGAAGTTTACCTTCAAATGAAACATTTTCTTTGAAAAAAATATCATACTCCAAATAGGCAATCGCATTCTCTATTGAAACTCCGGAAATAAAACCTTTGGCAATTTCATTATCGACTACCAGTTTATATTCTTTTGATTTTATTTCAATTTTACCTCCTAACTGTAGTTGCATTTGTTTAAAAATAACGGAGAGATTATTTGATGTTATTGATATCTTTTTCATGTTTTATTTTTTAGGTTTATATACTAATATCTAAGGGGGCAGCTTAGGGTTTTCAGGTCTTCAGAAGTTTTTATTTCTAAAAACCACCGTATTAATAATGTAATCAGCAATAATTTAATCTGAGACAGAAAAGTTCTTTTTAAGAATACAATCTGTTATGCTTTTAAAATTTATTTTTTTCATCTTAATTATATTTTTAAATTACTCCTATAAATTACTGTGGTTTACAAAGTTGCAATAAGAACCCACCCTTCTTGTTATATAATTTTTTCATTGTTTTATATAATTTTAATAATGGCTGGCTGTATCCATAACTCCTGCTGTAGTTTTAAAATTTCAGAGTATTGTTTTAATGTTATTTTAGATTTTTTCCCCACTTATAATTACAATCTTTTTTTTAGAAAAGTTTTTTTGATTACGCTAAAAATTCTTTGCATTCGGGTCAAACCTCCCTGATTATTAAATGTAATTTTACCTGCATAGCTTTTTGCTTTTACATTAACTAACCCTTAAATTTTAAAATCATGAGAAATATTCTTTGGCTTATTGCCGTAATCTGTATCATTATCTGGATACTTGGATTTTTTGGATTTGCTGCCGGAATGGCAACAGGAAACCTGATTCATATTCTGTTAGTGATTGCTATAATTGCAATTTTATACAATATCATTTCAGGAAGAGGAATCTAAAAACGATTAATTTATAAACCTAAAAAAATAAAAAATATGAAAAGATCAAGCACAGCGGTTTGGAGTGGTACATTAAAAGAAGGAAAAGGCTCTCTAATGTCAGAAAGTAAGGCTCTGGAAAACATGCAATATTCATACAACAGCCGCTTTGAAAACGGCACCGGTACCAATCCTGAGGAATTAATGGCAGCTGCACATGCAGGTTGTTTTACCATGCAGTTAAGTGCCGATTTGACAAAAGCAGGTTTCACTCCTGAAGTTTTAGAGACGAAATGTGAAATTTCATTAGAAAATGGAACTATTACAAAATCAAATCTGACGCTTAACGCAAAAGTTCCGGAAATTCAGGAAAACCAATTTCAGGAAATTGCAAAAGGAGCTAAACAAAACTGTCCTGTGAGTAAAGCATACAGCAATCTGGAAATAACACTGGATGCCAATCTGGAAAATCACATAAAATAATTTCTTTCCGTACAACTTTTTAAAATAATTATGATGAGTTATAAACCACTATTAATTTATCTGGCCGACGATGACCCTGAAGACAGCATGCTTTTTGAAGAAGCATTAACAGAAATTGACAGCAAAATCTGCATAGAAACTTTTGATAATGGGGTAACACTCATGGATGCCCTTTTAAATTCTCAAAATGCTTTACCGGATGCCATTTACTTAGACTTAAACATGCCGTTAATGAATGGTGAAGAATGTGTTGAAGACATTAGAAATGAACCCAAGTTTTCACAGATTCCAATAGTTATTTATTCTACTTATATCGATCGTGCAGTGGCAGAAAGATTAAGAGAAAAAGGTGCAAACTGGTACTTAATAAAGCCTAATACTTTCAGAGAACTCAGAAACTTGTTGGGAAAAAGTTTAGACTGTGTGTATACTAATTTGCAAAAAGAAGCTGACAACCATTTTATAATAAGTGCAACAAGCCGATAAAAACATTTAAAAAAAATCCTGACTCTTTTAAGTCAGGACTCGTCATAAAAAGGGGTATCAAAGTTTCCCCTTATCTTCTTCGGCATATTCTTTTTTATAAATACGCACAATTAACAAAAATAAACTAATCAATAAAGGACCAAAGACAAGCCCGATAAAGCCGAAAAGAGGAATACCTACGATAACTCCTAAAAGAGTTATTAACGGGTGAACATCATCTAATTTCTGCAATACATATAAGCGGATGAGATTGTCTGTAAGTCCTACTATTACGAATCCGTACAATAAAACTCCCCAAGCCTGAAAAGTATCACCATTAGATATTGTTAATATAAAAACGGGAATTATCCCTAACATACTTCCAATGAAGGGAACCATAGAACCAATGGTCACCACTATACACCAAAAAAACGGACTTTCTACGTTGAATATCAAAAATCCTATCAGAGCTACGATGCCCTGAGCTATGGCTACCAATGGAATCCCTAAAGAATTAGAACGAACCGAAGCATGTATTTCTCTGCCTACTATTTTAAGATTCTCTTTGCTTATAGGAATATATTCCATTAATGTATCCCGAAATTCTTTGCGGTTTGTAAGCATATAATACAGTAAAAAATACATAATTGAAACCGCTATAAAAGTATTAACCGCACTCCCCAGAATATTCGTGATTCCGCTGGTTATTTTTTCAGAAATGGAAGAAGCATCAATCTGATCAGTAATTTTATAGCCCAGATGATGTTCCCATGTTTCCATTTGTTTTTTAACAGCTTTAACTACCTTTTCTGAATTTTGAGCTGCTTTTCCTATTTTATTTCCCAGCATTAATCCCGCACCGGCTACAGGTACTAAAATAGCAATAAAAGATACAAACATTAAAAACCCGGCAGCCCAATTGGCTTTCCAACCTCTGTTTATTAATTTTATCATAGCTCCCTTAAGCAAAACATATAATGTAATAGCTCCTAATACACCTGAGAAATAAGGGGTCATTTCATAAAAAATAAGGCTTCCTGTTAATATAATTAAAAGAAGTATAAAAATTTGACGGATTATCTTGGGGTTTATAATATTCACAGATTATTGGTTTTTTAAATTTTTATTAATTATTTCTTAAAGCATGAATGAGTTCAGCTTTATTCATTTTTGATCTTCCCGGAATACCTACTTTTTGAGCTTGCCCATACAGATCCTGCTTATTCCAGTCTTCATAAGGCTTACTCTTTCCTCCTTTTTTACCGGCATCAGGTGTATTGGCTATTCTCGCGGACTTTTCTTTACTGTATCCTTTGTCCCGTAGTGCCTCATATTGTTCTTCATTTTTAACTGTTGGTATATCCATGATTTTTATTTTTAGGGTGATACTTAAAATTATAATAATTCAAATATGCCTCTTAAATACTAAATCACTTGACCTTATCAGATAATATATTAACTTAAAAAACTCTGCCATTTTTATTGCATCAATAACACTTTGATTAGAGTTAATTTTTCCTACTTAAATCTAGTACTTTTATTTCAGAATAAAAAAACATTAATTTAAAAATTTAATATTATGAATACAGATCAATTAGAAGGAAAATGGAAACAGATTAAAGGTAAATTCAAACAAAAATATGGTGATCTTACTGATGATGATGTTACCTATTCAGAAGGAAAATTTGACGAAATGTTAGGTAAAATTCAGGAAAAAACCGGTAAGAAAATGGATGACTTGAAAAAAGAAATTAATGATTGGCAAGATTCCTAATTAGTAATTAGTTAATCATTAGTAATCAAACCCTACTTATGAAGCTGCTTTATCAATTGATACAGCAGCTTTTTTATTACCATCAGAATAAAAAAAGCTGTTTCATATTATTGAAACAGCTTTTTTCTCTAAAATTAATGTTTAACACACTTAATTATTTTTTAAAAGGATGGTACTCAAATTTTTGACCACCAACAGATGCATCAACCATAAGCCCGGCTTTAGGCAAAGCAAAAACGACAACACCGTCTTTATAACTCGCATTCTCTGCTTCACCTTTATCTGCGGCTACCGCAGACATTTCGGCAGAGAATTCATAATTTCCCTGTTTAAATTTAGCCAGCGCAGCCTCAGTCTGGAAAAAGATTACTTCTATAAGTGCCTGTCCGCCGGCCTGAAGACCAATATTCACCTTTTTTAAAGAAGTCATTCCTATTGCAGTCCCATTTTCATAAACCACTCCGTTACCGCTTGCTCCGCCTATAACAAAACCACCTTTCCCAACATTGGGGAAAATAGCATAACCTGAAGCCTCTTTAAAGAACTTTTTCAAACCCATATTTTTGCTTAAAATCATTTCTTTTGCTTTTTCTGCATCATTCATGATTTGAGTGTCTTTTTTATTTTGAGCCATCACTCCCACTGTTACCAGTAGTAAACCCGTCAGTATTATTTTTTTTAATGTTTTCATGATTTTTATATTTATAATTTATTAAATAAATTTAAAGCAATTACCTTTTCCAAAATACCTCAATCCTTTCAATTATTGACTCAAAAAATGTCAGTTCCGGAATTTTAAGTATTTCTGACTGATTTAATATACGAGTGGATTTTCAACTGTAGCTCTGACTTTAACTGAACTGCAGAAACTCTGTTCTGATCAATGCTATACCAGTAATAAGCAACAAGATTTACAAAATCATTATCAATCGTCTCTACTACAACATAAGGCGGAGGATTTTTTAAAGTATCGGGATTCTGATTTATAATAATATTTATTGTCTTTATAATCGCATCAATCGGATCGTCATATCGTGCTTTAACGATAAGCGTATCGCGCATTAATTCATCGATGGTATAATTCTTTAAATTATTTTTCAAAATGGATCCGTTAGGAATATAAGCATCCACGCCATCGGTAGTTTTTAGTGTTGTGGAACGCAGTTTCATTTCTATAACCCGGCCTTTGATTCCTTCTATTTCTATTAGATCACCTATTCTAAAAGGACGCTGAAAAGCCATCAGTATTCCGGCAATGAAATTTTCTCCAATATCTTTGAGTGCAAAACCAATTATAAAAGTAGTCAGCCCTGCGCCTGCAAGAATCTGATTGGTAACATTATCAAATCCTAAAATTCCTAAAGCAATTACCAGTAATAAAACAGTTAATACCAGTGAAATAATACTCAATATAAAATCAGCTATTAAAGGGTCATTAGCCTTTGAAATAATTATTTTTTTGGAGTATTTATTTATCAGCCTGATAAATAACAAGCCAACTAAAAAAACAAATACAGATAATAAAATACTGGGAAAATAAGCTACTAAATTAATGCATGACTGGTAAACAGATTCTTTAAATATATGTACTTCTGAGTTCATATTTTTAAACTTTTCATTGATTATTTCTTTTCTGCTTTATTTTCTGCCGCTTTTTTGGCTTCTTTTTCAGCCTCTTCTCTTGCTTTTTCCTTCTCTCTCTCTTTCTTTTTAAAATAACCTCTTAAAAGAAAATTATGCTTCGCGGCTTCCATATTCTGCTCTAAACCTTTGGATCCTTTTCTTAAATTTTCCATTGTTTTTTCCATATCTTTTGCTACTCCGTCATCATTTAATAACTTACCTAAGGTTCCCTGCCCGTTATTAATCCCTATTAATGTAGTCGCTAATTCATCAGTAATAATTTCTGCATTTTCGGCTGTGACTTTAATAGAAGATAAAATATCATCAAATTCTAATGGCTCAATGGATCTGATGGAACTACCATCTTTAATTTCAGCTGATTTGGAACTTCCCTGAGAAATTACCAGAATTTTGTCGCCAATAACTCCTTCAGACGCTATAGATGCCTTACTGTCTTTTTTTATAAACTTTTTGAATTTGTTATCCATCATTGCCATAACATTTACAGTAGAATCATTAATGATTTCTATATTTTCAATAGTACCTACAGCAATTCCCAGGAATCGCACCTGACCGCCCACATTTAATCCGCTCACATTCCTGAATTGTGTATTTATTTTAAATTTAGAGCTAAACAATTTTTGATTACTTCCGATGAAAAAAATAATTACGAATAGAATTAATATCCCTAAAGACACAAAAATCCCCAATCTTATTTTATATGCACGAGTATTTGTTTTCATGATTTTTTATTTAAAAAATGATTTAATATAAGGATCCTCATCATTTAGGAATTCCTCTAAACTGCCTTCTTTGTATATTTTACCTTCTTTGATCATCGCTATCCTGTCAGCCACTGTTTTTACACAGTCTATATCGTGTGTGATGATGATGGATGAATTGTGAAATTTGGCTTTTGTTTCGTTTATAAGGTCACTTATTTCTCTTGAAGTAACGGGATCTAACCCTGTTGTAGGTTCATCAAACAGAATAATTTTTGGATTGACCACTAATGTTCTTGCTAAACCAATTCTTTTTTTCATTCCGCCGGATAATTCCGAGGGCATTTTATCAATGGAATCCGGTAAGCCTACGTTTTCTAGAGCCTCCCTAATTTTTTCATCTGTTTCTTCTTTAGTAAATTCTTTACTGAGTCTGGAAAGCGCAAAATTCAGATTTTCTCTTACTGTCATCGAATCATAAAGAGCCGCACTCTGAAAAAGGAATCCAATTTTTTTGCGTACTTCAATTAATTCATCTTCTTTTATATCTGTTAATTCGTGCTTGCCAACTTTAATACTTCCCGAGTCGTGTTTGAGTAAATTGACAATACACTTAATTAAAACTGATTTTCCCGACCCTGATTTTCCCAATACCACTAAATTCTCTTCTTTATGAAGCTGAAGTGTGATGCCGTCAAGAACTTTCTGATCACCAAAACTTTTTTTGAGATCTTTAATATCTATTATTACCTTATCATTTACTTTTTTTTTCATTATAATAAGTCCGTTATTTGTACAGCTATTAAGTCTACAATAATTAATAATAAGGAAGAAGTTACAACGGCTGAGTTTGCTGCAATACCTACACTTTCAGTTCCTCTTCCGGCATTAAATCCCTTGTAACATCCTACTAAACCAATCACTGCTCCAAAAAAGAATGATTTTATCACCGCCGGAATAATATCAATAAACTCTACATTATCAAATGCCTGAGTCATAAAAAGCCTTAAACTCACGTCATCTTTGATATTTACACCTAACCAGCTGCCAAAAATCCCAATAGCATCAGCATAAAGTGTAAGTATAGGAATCATCACTGTTACAGCCAGCAATCGCGGTATGATTAAAAAATTTATTGGATTCGTATTCGATACTTCCATAGCATCAATCTGTTCTGTAACCCGCATTGAGCCTAACTCGGCTCCCATACTTGAGCCTATCTTTCCTGCACAGATCAGAGCAGTAATTACAGGCCCCATTTCTCTGATGATAGATATAGCAACCATGCCCGGTAACATACCTACAGCTCCAAATTCTACCAGAGGCGGTCTGGATTGAATAGTTAAAACCAAACCAACAATAATACCCGTAATGGAAATTAATCCTACTGACTTATTCCCGCATTGGTAGCATTGCTTTAAAAATTCCTGAAATTCAAATGAATTAGTAAAAAGGTTGCGGAATATTCTTTTAAGATAATCCACTACATTGGCTACGTCTATCAAAAACGCAACACTTTTTTCTTTTATCAGACTAAAGAATGAAGGCTCCTTCAACAAAGTCTTTTCAGCTGGAAACGTAGTTTTAGGCATAATTTTATTGTTATTATAGTAAAATAAAATTACATCCTTTTTTAAGGTTAAGTTTACAAGATTTTAAGATTTTATTATAAAATACCCGTCGCTTAAAAAGGGTACCCAATAGCCAGATTGAAAATCAGATTTTCTTTTCTCCAGCTTCTGTCACCAAAATTAATATCGTCAATCACCCACTCCTGTCCTTTAGGCAAATAAGGTTTTCTGAGCGGAAAAGCCAGGTCAGTTCTGAGAACTAAAAAATCAAAATCAAACCGCAAACCTATACCCGTCCCGATGGCAAGCTGATTGAGGAATTTACCGCTGAACTTAGCACCCGGTTTGTCGCTGTTTTCATTCAGAAGCCAGATATTACCGGCATCAACAAATACAGCACCTTTGACTATTTTATATATTTGACCTCTTAGTTCAGTACTGAATTCAAACTTAATGTCTCCCGATTGATCCGGTAAAAAAGAATTTGAATTTTGACTGCCATCAAAAGTTCCCGGCCCAATTGACCTTGCCCTGAAAGCCCGGATACTACTGGTTCCTCCTATAAAAAATTGCTTGATAAAAGGAAGCTCTTTTGAATTTCCATAAGGTATTCCGGCACCTATTATAATTCTGCTGGCTAATTTTGTCTCCTTATCAAAGTTCAAATAATGACGAAATTCCACTTCGGCTTTTGTATATTGACTAAAAGGAACACTTAAAATGTTCTTGGGATTATTATAATCATTTGCTCCTAAAATCAAGCCCAATGAATTCCCGGATAAATCTATCCCTCCTTTAAAATAAATATTATGCTTCCTGTTTTGCTCCATTGTATTGGTATAGGTATACGAATAAGTGGTTCCAAGAATTAATTGTTTATCAATTACTCTTTGTAAAGAAGGATTAGCTGCTATTTGCGACTGATACAGCTCACTCACATTATTTGGCGAAGTATAGGCTATATTAAGAATATTAAGATTGTGTTCCTTTCTTTCATTTTCTTTCCAGATATAACCAAAAGAAGCATTTAAAGTTTTTAAGGAATATAATTTAGTTCTCAGCTGATATTCATACCCTATCGAAGCTTTTGTATTGGGAACATAAGCACTTCCGGAGTTCATTTGAAACGGCGAAATAAATCGTGGCCAGATCAGGCTGGCATCTCCTCCAAAACGGTATACATTAAAACCATTATTTTGTCCGGAAACCTGAACTTCTAAACCGGCAAAAGCAGAAATCTTTAATAATTCAGCTCCTTTAAAAGTGTTACGGTTACTCCAGTTGATGTTTAATTCTGTTCCTGAATAATTTGCCGAGTTCGTTTTAGCTAAAGTTTCAACCTGAATTGATTTTTTTGGCAACGGAGTCAGATAATAATAACTGTCCAGTTGATTTTTTACAGAATCATTTACCTGAAATTCATTTTTAACAAACTTAAAAGTTCCTAAAGTAATGAGTCTGTTTAATGATAAATTATGAGTCGTTCTATTGTATAAATCACCTTTGTTAAACAATAATGTTTTATCAAAAATAAAAGGTTTAAAAACAGTTTTGTTATCAATGATGGTTAAATCCTGATAATGGATGGTATCCTGTTTTTTTCTGGCAATGGTATCTCTTCTTAAATTAAAGCTTGGATAAACAAAAATATTATTGATTTTATATTGTTTTTTTGCTTTTTCGGGAGTTTCTTTTTTTATTTTTACAATTAGATCTACCTCATGATTTGCTACAGTACTATCCACCTGAATTAACAGATAATTTTCATTAAAGTAATAAAATCCCTGTCCTTTCAGATTAGCATCAATACGGACTCTTTCATTTTTTATATCTTCCAGATCATAAGTGTTTCCTACTTTTAAAAGACTTTTCTCTTTTAATTTATTAATTTCCTGACTAAGAACAACCGAATCTTTTGGAAAAACAACCGACTTTATTTTGTACTGATTATTTAATTTAACCGTATAATTAGCCTTGGCTTTTTTACCTCTTCTTGTCGAATCCGCTTTTGTTTCAGCATTAAAAAAACCTTTGTTTTCTATATAATTCTGAACTACCTGTTTGTTATATTCTAAATCTACTTTACTCATCAAAACAGGTTCTGCTCCTAATTTGTATTTGACCCAATACTTAAATCCTTTTTCTTTTTTTACTTCTCCAATCAAATTATAAAAAAAGACTTCAGGACGCATTCCTAATATGGATTTATTAGGTACAGGTCGAATTAATCCATCCAGTTCTGACTTAATCTGCTTTCTTGTTTTTTTTGATTCCTTACCTTTCTCAATGTCAATAGTATGACCTACATATAATAAATCTCCTTTAGGAATTTTATGAGTTCCGCTACAGCTCAATAGTATTGAAACTGAAAAAAACAGCAAGATGTAATTATTTAATTTCATTTCGTTTATTGTCTTTTTTTCTGTTTTTGCGATTTTTATGAAATAATTCTCTAAACTTATTGTAGTCCATCGTAATGATAAAGGCTACACCCGTTTCAATAACCTGACCTTGTAAGGCTACCTGATAATTATTTTTTCTATAAGCTCTTAATTTATAACGCCCGTCTTTTGTAATTAAATAATCGGCAGAAACATCTCCCGCAATATTTGTGGATTGCTCATTTTGCTGTGGAGCTCCCTCCAGCCCAAAGCTGCTTCCTACGGTAACCTTTAAACGGTCATTTAATAGTTTTTTAGAAAGCCCTACATTCAGGTCAGTACGCTCTTGTTTTTGTCCTGAAGTATAATTTTCCGTCGCTTCAAGATCAAAATCCAATTCGAAACCTTTTATTAAATCGCCTGCTAAATTATTCAGCTGTTGCGATAAAATTTTACTGGCACTTTGTTTCGCTAAGAAAGCCCCGCTTACACCACCGGTTTCACTTTCAAAAGGGTTTTCTCCAATAAAACGGTTTAATAACAACAACGCAAAAACCTGTTTGTTTAAAGCGTCTTCGTCGCGTCTTATCTGCTCTAACTTAGCCTGAGTGGTATTAATTACTTCGGCTGAAACCGTATTATTACCTTCCGGTAAAACAATATCAAAAGTGATTTCAGGCTTTAATAATTCACCTTTCATTTTTAATTCTGTTTCAAAAGGGATTCTTTGTTTGTAAGTATTGCGGGCTTCAGCTGTTATACCTTCAACCTGATCACTCACTAAATCTAAGGGTGGTGCATCTACTTTATACACTGCGGTCACATTTACATTTGCAGTGGTAGGTTCTCCGGTCCACAAAATATAACTGCCGGATTTAATATCAAATTTTCTCTTAATCAGATTTAAATTCATCTGATAAGCTCCATCCGTAAATTCATATTTTCCTGTTAAAGTAGTTTTTCCTGACGGATCAATTCCTCCGGTTAATTCTGCTTCTCCTTTTAATTTTAGATAATCCCCATTAGCTTCATCAATGATAATCGAAATCTCTGCATCTCTGTCAATTCCAATATTTACCGAAGCATCAATCCCTTTAAATTCAGTTTGTGTAATCTGTTTTGTCGGGTCTTCTTCAACAGTCACTAAAACCGGCTGATCCTGGTCTATAAATTCTACAATCCCTTCTCTGTCAGCTATCGAAGGATCACTTTGAGGTAACACAATAGTAAATTTAGTGTCTTCATTTATTTTAACTGTACCGTCAATAACCGGGCTGTTTAAAGTTCCTTTTATCCCCAGATTGTTGTCTAAATACAATTCCCCATAAAACAATTTATTGTCTTTAGCGGTAGAGTTTATCGCTCTGAAATTTCTCGCTGTAAGATTCAGATTAAGTCCTAAATTAGTATAATCCCTGCTGTCCAAGGAACCTTTTATACTTAACGGATTTCCATCTTCATCCTGTAATTTAAAATCTTCAAAGACAATAGTGTTCTGCTGGAAATTAATGTTATCATTCAGCAGTTTGAACTTGGAATTTAAAGGAACAACAACAAATCCAACCGAATTAAATTTAATATTTCCATTTACATCAGGATTAGATGCTTTTCCGCTCACATCCAGTTTCCCGTTTAAGAAACCTTCGCTTTCTTTGAGGTTTTCTAATGTAAAAGGCTGTACCGATTTCATCTGAAGTTTTTGAATATCAACCATGAAATCTAAACTTTCGGTGCTGACATTGTAATTTCCGTCAATGTTCAGTTGATTTTCTAAACCTGTCAGCGTTACATTAGCACTATACAAATTAGTGGTTTTATTATCCACTTTTGCATTAATATTCCCAACAGTATCATTTTTTACTTTAAAATTCTCAATATCCAGATCTGCAACAAATAAGGGATTTGAAGTAACATTCTTAATCGTAGCTTCCCCGTTTATTATTCCGCCAAGCTCGAAATTTGATTTGGCAATACTTGTTAAGGATTCCAATTCAAAATTTTTAAAACTGGCTACAATGGGTGAATCAGCCGAATTATTTTCAGACTGAACGCCAAATGATTGCTGATCTTTTTGAAGTATAAAATCCCTAACTACAATTCCGTTTTTTTCTAATTTTACTTCATTGTTCGCATTTACTGCCCAGTCTTCATAATTCAGCAGCAGTTTTTCCGGATTAAGATGCACAATGGATGCTCCCAGACTGTCTTTAAAAACACCTGAAATTAAATATTTGTCTTTATCTTCTGCATCTTTAATATTTAAGGCATAATCAATGGTGTTATTTTCTAATTTTCCGATTAATGTCGTTTTAGGAATTTCGAACTGCTCATTTTTAATCTGACCTAAAGACACATTATACATCAGTGCATTGTCCTGCGTATTTACTTTTAAAACACCGGCAGAGATTTCATTATTGGCATAATTTAAACTGGGAACCGAAGCATTAATCATTATAGAATCATTAACAGAATTGTATTTTCCGTCAAGGGTAATCTCTGATAATTCAATAATCTGCGGAGCTAGTTTTTTTAATAATGGTTCATCTTTTATAGTAAATTCAAATGCCAGTTGCTGATTTTCTTTATTTTCAATATACTTTTTATCCAACTGATAGTACTTCGAAACAGAATTCATAAGCGTATTTCCGATAGTCGAAAGCTTATAATTTCCCGAAATTAAACCATTTACAAATTGAGATTTAATAATAATGGAATCTTTTTCAACCGTAGAAACTGCTCTCACCGAAATAGTATCCAGCGGAAATTGTTCCTTTTCTAAAGCAATTAAAAAATTATTAACATTTAATATTCCATTTAAATTATCCGGATTTAAATCATTAAAATCAGCAGTAATATTACCTCTCATTTTTAAAGGACCGGCATGAAGATTGAGCTTATTCAAATCAATAAATTCAGCATTTAACTCCAAATCCAGTGTTGGTTTTTTAGAATCCGAAGAACCTTCAGCATCTAATTTAAATTTTAAATTAGGATCACCGGAACTCACATTCGCTGCATACACACCGTTTTTAATAGTTCCGTCAATATTTATATTCTGGTAATTGTAATCATTAAATTGTGCTGATACGATTTTAGAAGTCAGTTTTGCCGTTGCCGTTGCAGGATCAAGACTTCTTCCATTGACAGTAGCATTGGCGGTAATCTTTCCTAATTGTTTGTTTTTAATCAATTTCCCTACATCAAAATTAGTAACGCTGGCATCAGCTATATATTTTTCATTATTTTTTCTGGTTTGGTCAAAAGTTGCTTCCACAATAGCATTTCCTAAAGAACTTTTTAAATCCAGATTAGTTTCAAAGGCAGCCACACTTCCTTTAAAGTTTCCTTTTAAATTAAATTTCTGAGGCAGCTGAATCGTGTTCGGAATCGTATTTTTTGGTGTAAAAGCAGTAATATCTTTTGCCGTACTTTCAAAGTTGGCAATAGCCAGATTAAACACTGATTTTTCAAAATCAGGCAATCCCCGGATGGTTCCTTTCATATCCACTTTAGTATTCCCAATCCCGTCAGCCTTGAAAGTGGTAATTTTTAAATCATCCAGTTTTCCGTTTACTGTCGCATTAAAATTCACGATAGTATTAGGATTATTTTTAAAAACAGCATTCGATTCCAGTTGCGGCACTAATAATAAAATATCTTTAAATGCCAGCATACTGTTTTTTAAATGGACATCTAAAGTGAGCTTTTCAGGATTCTTACTAATGGATTCAATAGATGGATAAGTTGCCAAAATGTTATCCTGTAAATTAGTCTGTGGTGTTTTTAACGATAAATTTTTAAGAGATGCTTCCTTTGAAGTATAATTAAATTTTGTTTTTAACGCGTCTAACTGAAATCCGCTTTTTTCTTTGAAAGTAAAAGAATTGACCGTTCCGCTGTAATCATTATCTCTTATAGCAATAGCTTTTCCGTCAAAACTCAGTTCATTTAATTTTAGATGATTGTAATCAATTCCTTTTTTAGTCTGAATTTCATTATTATTATCAAATATAAAATTAAGATTGCTGATAGAAACTGCATTCACATCAATTTTCCAGGCTAATCCGGAATTTTCGACAGCCTCTTTGTTCGTTTCTTTTGTTGTTTTTACAGATTTGGTTAAGGTAAGTTCAGCATTTGTATTGTTTAATTCCAATGATTTCAGTGCAATGATTTGCTTTTCCAAATCTATTGTTTTCACATTGGTTTTCAATTTTTCAAACCGGATTTTGGTATCCAGATTTGTAAGAGCATCTTTATATCTGACATCAATATTTTCAAGAAGAATATCTTTTAACTGCAATTTTAAAACATTCGTTTCAGCTTCTTCTTCGATTTTTTCAGCCACTCTTTTAGTTGCTTCGACTAAATCCTGAGTTAGATTTAATTGTAAACCGTTTAGGTTTATTTCTGGAATATTAAAAGAGAGATTATTTAAATCAAAATTTTTAATTTGGGTATCAAAGTGATTGACAAATACATCAATATTGTTTTTTGCAACTGTATCATCATATTTAAATTTTATCGAATCAAGGTTTATTTTCCTGATAGAAATTTCCATTCCTTTCTCATCAGTCTTAGGTTTTTCTTCAGTAGCAAAGGCTTTGATGATGTAATCAAAATTATAAACAGAATCTTTATTTACTTTAATATGCGCAGTAACACCTTGCAAATCAATGCTGTTAATTTGAACTTTACTATTTAGCAATTCAAACAGGCTGATGTCTACTTTTAAAGATTTACCCGCCAGTAAAGTATCTTTTGACTGATCTTCAAAATAGAAATCATGCAGAATAATTTTCTTTGGCAACCCCAGTTCAATACTTCCTACTGCTATATTTGTTTTAATTTTTTCATGAAGATAACTAACAGCTTTGTCTTTTATAAAATTTTGTCCAAACGGAGTCTGCAAAGCAATAACTATCAATAAAAAAACTGTTACAACAAACAATAAAATGTATAATAGAATTTTAGCAACTTTTTTCAACTTAAGATAGATATAAATTAAAATAAATCATATTGATTTATTTGTAAAACAGTTCAACTGACCGTGGGTTTAAGCAATTTAAACAACAGCATTTCTCTATAAAACTACAGCTTTGACTGCTCTTTTCAAAACACAAAAACACTTTTGTGAAGATATTGCAAAGCGGCTGGGATGTATTTATAGAATTATAGAAAATTCTTTTAAAATTATAATTTAATTTAAAAACAAAAAAGGCCCGAACAATGTCCAAACCTTTCTGGGATTACCTCCACATACATGAAATCCTATACGAATCTTTTTAGGCAAAGATACTATCAGTTCGGCCAGAATCTCAGCTGCCCAAAGGCTATTAAAGATTTAGGAATGTTAACACTCATCTTTTCTTTAAAATGATTGTTTATCACTCTAAAAAATTCTTTATCATTTATAGATGTTAAGCGAGAAAAGAAAGAAAATATAGATTATTAAATACAGGACACAACAAAGCTGTTTAAATTAGGTAGGTATCTGACTTGTAACATTCTTTTATATTCTCCCGCCAGCAATGGAGTTTATAAGCGCGACAGTTAGTGATTTTCCCACGATTCCCTTTTCACTTATTATTAAAAAAAAACCTAATTCAATTTGATAAAACAAATAAAGAACCAATCAACACAATTAGTTTAATATTCTTTATAAATTTAGCAAACAACCTCAAAAAGACCATCAAAAATTAAAAAACAAGATAATTAAACTTAATTATACATAAAAAATAGATTCAAAAACTTTTTAATACTTATTTTTGTCACCACAAAAGACAATTAGTACGATGGAAGAATTAGATACAATAGATTTATTATTATTAAAAATTCTGGGAAACAACTCCAATCAGACAATCAAAGAATTAGCTTTACAGGTAAATTTATCACCTACCCCGGTACTTCAGCGGGTAAAGAGGTTAGAAAATAACGGCTATATCAAAAAATATATTGCTTTACTTGATCATGAAAAATTCAGTCATGGATTCATTGTTTTTTGCAATATCAAACTCAAACAGCATGACCGGACAATAGGTCATAATTTTGTTGATGATATTATGAAAATCGATGAAGTAATTGAATGTTATAATGTTTCCGGTGATTATGATTTTATCCTGAAAGTTTTTGCCCGAGACATGAAGCATTACCAAAACTTTGTATTTAACAAGTTAGGCACAGTGGAAAGCATCGGTAGTACTCATAGTTCTTTTGTAATGGCAGAAATTAAAAATCTACACAATATTAGTATTTGATTGCCCAGTGACAAAAAAAGCTTTTCAACAGCCTTCAAACATCTAAATTCACAAAAAATATTTTTTTATCCGTTCCAAAGGGGATAATCAGTGTAACCCTGTTTTCCGCCTCCAAACATTGTTGCTCTGTCCGGTTTACTAAGCCCGGCATTTTTTTCAAACCGTTCAGGCAGGTCAGGATTTGCGATGTACAAAGTACCAAAGGAAATAAGATTTGCAATACCTTTTTCAAGTTCAGCTTCCGCAGAAGCCTTGTCATAACCTGAATTAGCAATAAGTGTCTGGCGTATCATCCTGCCAAAGAATTCAATCTCGTTTTCAGCGGTATAATGTTCTGGCGAAGGAAAACTCGAACTGCGTCTCATGAGTTCCACATGGGCAAAATCTAATTTGTTCAGTTCTTCAATCAGGTAGGTATAGGTAGCGGCAGGGTCATCCAGTATCATGTCACCATAAGTATGAAAAGGAGATAATTTAATCCCCACCTTTTCACTTCCCACCGCACTGATTAATTCCTGCATTACTTCCAGTACAAAGCGGGCATTTTTAGGTATGCTGCCGCCGTAATCATCCTTCCTTTGGTTGGCACTTTCAGCCAAAAACTGATTGGGCAAATAGCCATTAGCAGCATGAAGCTGAACCCCGTCAAAACCTGCGGCTATGGCATTTTTTGCGGCCTGACCATAGTCCTTTATAGTCCGTTTGATTTCCTGAATTGTCATTTCCTGAGGTATTTCGTAATCCTTCTTACCCTGGGAGGTAAAATGCTGCATTCCCCTTACAGGCAAAGGTGATGGTGCAAAAGGGAGCCTGCCATTCCTGTCCACAGAATGCCCCATACGGCCGGTGTGCCAAAGCTGAGCTACAATAACACCGCCTTTATCATGTACTGACGCAGTAACTTTCTTCCAGGCATCCATTTGCTGATTGGTAAAAATACCCGGAGTAAGCGGACTGCCGGTAGCTTCTTCACTGATTCTTATGGATTCAGTAAGCAGCATACCTGCACTTGCCCTTTGAGTATAGTATTCTACCGTCATATTACCCACTAAGCCATTTATATCTGTACGGCCTCTGGTCATCGCAGCCATGACCATTCTATTTTTTAGGCTGACATTGCCTAAATATGTTTTTTCAAAAAGTTTCATACCATTTTTTTAAAATTATTATTATTCATAAAAGACAAGAAGCTGAAACTTCATATAGTTATCTGCTTAAGATATTTTTTGCCACATCATTTATATAGAATATTTTTGCAAAAATTGTATTTCTTTCCGTTGAGCCATACGCTGAGCGATGATGCTCGCTGCAATCAATTGCAAGGCATGATAAAGCATCAATGGCAGTAATACTATTCCAGTGATGGTACTGTGCTGAAAGAGCACTTTTGACATGACGGTGCCATGTACCAATGACTTTTTAGACCCGCAAAATAAGACCGTTATACGATCTTCATCTGAAAAACCTAAAAAGCGGCTGATTAGTCCGATACAAACGAATACAACGAGAAATAAAACCATCATCCCAACAGCAAGTCCTGCAAGTTCAAGGGTAGTAAAACCTTCAAAAAGATGTTCGGAAAATGACTTGCAAAACGACGTGTAAATGATGGTAAGGATAATTGCCTGATCGAAATATTTGAGTTGTTTTTTATACTTTTCGGCAATGGCACCAAAGCGGGAGCTGAGGGTGATGCCAATGATGACGGGCAATAAAACTTGTAAAACCAATTTGATAACGATATCCGAAACATCAAAACTGCCTGTTGCAGAAGCGATGAACAGCCCAACCCATATCGGCGTAACCACTACGCCAATCAGGCTTGAAATACTCGCATTAAAAATGGCTGCGGGAATATTTCCTTTAGCAATAGAAACCATGACCACAGAAGAAGAAACTGTGGACGGTAAAGCTGCAAGAAAAAATACGCCCAGCCAGAGCAATTCAAAGCCGTTGCTGACAAACACGGGGCGAAATACCAAAACGATGAGCGGAAAAAACAAAAAGGTTGTCAGCTGGACGACAATGTGCATTTTCCAGTTTACAAGCCCGGATTTTAGTTTTTCAACACTCAGGCGCAAACCATAAAACAAAAAAATAAACGACACGCCAATATTGGCAATATCCTCCAGCGAAACAGGCTCTTTGACCATGCCCGGCCACGGCAGAAAATAAGCCAGCAAAATCATGGTGGCTATCATTAGCAGAAAACCGTCGAGACCTGATTTGCTTAATACTTGTAATAACTTTTTCAATTTGATCTTTACTATTTAATTTTTTTTTAAAGCTAATATTCGGGTGATAATGAAGTTTTTCCTAAAATATAATTAAGAATATACATTAAAGATCGGGACTACATCCCAAATTCTTTACGTATAATTTCTGCTCCAGCGCTTAATGCATTTAATTTGCCTCTTGCCACATCCCGTGACAAAGGAGCCATACCGCAGTTTGTTGAAGGATAAAGGTTTTCGATGTCTATAAACTCAAGCGTTCTGCGCAGGGTATCAGCGACTTCTTCCGGTGTTTCTATAGTGTTGGTGGCCACATCAATGGCACCGACCATTACTTTCTTGCCGCGAACCAGTTCGATTAAATTAAAAGGCACACGCGAGTTATGGCATTCCAATGACACAATATCAATATTGGATTTCTGGATTTTAGGGAAAATTTCCTCGTACTGGCGCCACTCTGATCCCAATGTCTTTTTCCAGTCATTATTAGCCTGTATTCCATAACCGTAGCAGATATGTACCGCAGTCTGGCATTTTAAACCTTCAATGGCGCGTTCCAATGCTGCCATTCCCCAATCGTTTACTTCATCAAAGAATACATTAAATACGGGTTCGTCAAACTGGATAATGTCTACACCTGCATCCTGCAGTTCTCTTGCTTCTTCATTGAGTAATTTCGCGAATTCCCATGCCAGTTTTTCACGGCTTTTGTAATGGTCATCGTACAAAGTATCTACCATCGTCATTGGACCAGGGAGTGCCCATTTTATAGGCTGATTTGTCAGCGTGCGTAAAAATTTGACATCTTCAACAAAAACTCCTTTTTGGCGTGCAACCTCTCCAACAACAACTGGAACACTTGCATCGTAACGGTCACGAATTTTTACGATTTTGCGGTTTTCAAAATCTACACCGCTTAAATGCTCGATAAAAGTGGTTACAAAATGCTGACGTGTCTGCTCGCCATCACTAATGATATCGACCCCTGCCAATTGCTGTTCGTGCAGAGAAATGCGCAGCGCATCCTGTTTACCTTCAATTAACTGATCTCCTTCTAATTTCCAGGGCGACCAAAGTTTTTCGGGCGGTGCAAGCCAGGCAGGTTTGGGTAAACTTCCAACAATTGAAGTCGGTACTAATTTTTTCATAATAAAATATTTTTAATGGCTATAATTAAAGATCAAAATTGGCAGACCACTGCTCTAAAACACTTTTGTAAGGCTTAATGAAGTGCTCTTCTGCATATTTACCCTGTTCGACAGCCAGTCGGCTGCGCTCATCGCGGTCATAATCCACGCGGGTGAGTGAATAATCTTCGTGTTTAAGACTCGGCTGATAGATTTTCCCAGCTACTGAATTTGCATTGTAAATTTCAGGACGATAAATCTTCTGGAAAGTCTCCATGGTGCTGATTGAGCTGATTAGTCCAAGATCAGTATAATCAGCAAGCAGATCTCCGGAATGGTAAAAAGCCATCGGTGCCACACTGTTTGCAGGCATGAAAAAACGAACTTTTAAACCCATTTTGAAGAAATATTCATCAGTGAGAGAATACTCATTCTGCAGATACTCAAACCCCAGAACCGGATGCTGATACTCAGTACGTGTATACGTTTTGTTGCCCGATACACTTAAACAAATTATCGGTGACATCTTAAAGTGCTCTTTGTAAGTGACAGAATTCACAAAGCACTTATAAAGTTTTCCATGCAAATCACCAAAATTTTCTGGAATACAAAAACTAGGTTTATTTTTATTGTACTCGGTCAATAAAATACTGAAATCATAATCACGTACATAAGAAGAAAAATTATTTCCGGCGATACCTTCGATACGCTGACTGGTCTTACGGTCAAAAATATTCGTTTTCAAAACTTCAATAAGTGGCAGATTGTTAATCCCATTCTTATCATCAATACTCATCGTTACTGTGATGATTTCAAGTTCTACAAGATAACGATCAGCTCCAGGATTATCCAAATGAGCCAATGAATTGAATCGATTGTTAATCATATTCAAGGCATTACGTAAGTTTTGCTGACGATTATCTCCTCTGGCCAGGTTTGCAAAATTGGTCGTCAAACGTGTTTTGCTTGA
Organism: Flavobacterium sp. ARAG 55.4; assembly: GCF_051846875.1. Lineage (NCBI taxonomy): Bacteria > Pseudomonadati > Bacteroidota > Flavobacteriia > Flavobacteriales > Flavobacteriaceae > Flavobacterium > Flavobacterium sp. ARAG 55.4. Next base: position 224,864 of record NZ_JBPYCT010000003.1, read on the forward strand.
GGGGTGATAATTTTCATCTAAACAAGTGCTCTCGAGCTTAAATGTAAAATCAGACTTGATTGTACTTTGAGTATTTTCCATATATTTTCCGTTTTAGTATTGAAGCTTCTATTAAGAACTATTTCATTTTTCTAAATAGTTATTTTACACTGCAAATTTTAAAACAAAAGATTTATAAACCAAGTATTGATAAAATATAAATTTTTTTAACTTTATTATAGCTAATAAAAAGATAATTAATCTTTTAAAAGATATAATAATAACAGAAAACAGATAATTTCACTTTAGAGTTAATATTTCAAGTATATTATTTACAAGATAACCAAACCCAATAAGTATGAAAAAAGAAGTATCAGGCTATAATTATGACCTGAGGCTGGTACTTTACGATTTTAGCGTGCGTAAATATGACCACATATTAGGAAACAGATACTGGTCAGTTCATAACTAACAGCAGAAGACAGACACTCTATAATTACGCTTGTAAATTCAATAAAATTACAGTAGCCTGAATGCGTTACTTATCTTAACAGATATTATTTTGTTGTGTTGCATCGACTCTAACTCACTAGAAATATAGTTAAAACGGGTTCGTTTTTTATTAATATCCTGATTATAGAGAATCTTTTAAAAAGGAATACAGACTGTTAATACCTCTTTTATCAAAATCACTTATCAAAATCACTACACTATTTTTGATAACAGAAGTACTAATGTATTCATCTGAAATATGGTTCATGACACAAAAAAACCAACACTAAATGGTGCATAATCTTTCAATGGTAAAATATAAAGTCTTTAGAAGTAAATTTAGAGGCGTTAGAAATGTGGAATTCTTCCTTTTTAGACTAACTAATATTTATGCTTAAATTTTATCTCTCCACAGTTTTTTGGATTGATCCTATAAAATATAAACATAAAACATAGTAGCTGAAAATAAAAAAACCTTCCTGAACAACAAGAAGGTTTTAGTCGGGGTGGCAGCGTTTATTCCGAAAACGGAAATTCGAACCTGCGGCCTTCCGGATTAAAAATCGGGACGCGATAACTCGTTACAATTTTGAAATTAATGTTTCAATTTTCACTTTACTTTTCCATTTTTTTATTTCCTGCTCACGCAAAATCGCATCGGTTTTAGTATCAAATGATTCAAAATATACTATTTCCCAATCTTTAGCTCTTCCGGTAAATCCTTTATGAGAACTTAAATGACGACGCAGCCTTTCTTCTAAAGACATAGAAGAAAAACCCACATAGTAGTTAGCAATTGATTTTGAATATAAAATATAAACATAAAACATAGTAGCTGAAAATAAAAAAAACCTTCCTGAATAACAAGAAGGTTTTAGTCGGGGTGGCAGGATTCGAACCTGCGGCCTCCTGCTCCCAAAGCAGGCGCGATAACCGGGCTACGCTACACCCCGTAACGCGGCTGCAAATATACAACTCTTTTTTGCTTATGCAAACTATAAATTAAAAATAAATGCAATTCCAAAAATAATTTTACAGCAACGGTCTGAAACCTGACAAAACATCGCAAATCAGGCTTTAACAAATGTTAACAAAATAGATTTTTAGAAACAATAATAAATTGTATTTTTACCGTTCAAAATTATAGAAATAAATGGGCAAAATCATTGCGATTGCTAATCAAAAAGGAGGCGTTGGAAAGACTACTACATCAGTAAATCTTGCTGCTTCCCTGGGCGTTTTAGAAAAGAAAGTTTTATTAATTGATGCTGATCCTCAGGCTAATGCCAGTTCAGGATTAGGTATTGATGTCGAAAGTGTAGAAATTGGTACTTACCAAATACTGGAACACAGCAATACTCCTAAAGAAGCAGTAGTAAAATGTTCCGCTCCTAATGTAGATGTAATTCCTGCTCACATTGATCTTGTGGCTATAGAAATTGAATTAGTAGATAAGGAAAACAGAGAATATATGCTTAAAAAAGCATTAGAAAGTGTTACAGAAGATTATGATTATATCATTATTGACTGTGCACCTTCTCTTGGTTTATTAACATTAAATGCTTTAACTGCTGCAAATTCTGTAATTATACCTATTCAGTGTGAATATTTTGCTTTGGAAGGATTAGGAAAATTACTGAATACTATAAAAAGCATCCAGAAAATTCATAACCCCGACTTAGACATCGAAGGTTTATTATTAACCATGTACGATTCCAGACTTCGTTTATCAAATCAGGTTGTTGAAGAAGTTCAGAAACACTTTAATGATATGGTTTTTGAAACGGTTATCCAGCGAAATGTTAAACTAAGCGAAGCACCAAGTTTTGGCGAAAGCATTATCAATTATGATGCTACGAGCAAAGGAGCAACAAATTATTTACACCTTGCTCAGGAAATTATAAAGAAAAACAGCAATTAATTTTATGGCAAAAGCAATAAAAAAACAAGCCTTAGGAAGAGGATTATCAGCATTATTAAAAGATCCTGAAAATGACATAAAATCAGTTGAGGATAAAAATGCAGACAAGGTTGTTGGAAATATTATTGAGCTCGAGATTGAAGCCATAGAAATAAATCCGTTTCAGCCCCGAAGTAATTTTAACGAAGAATCATTAAAAGAATTAGCCACTTCTATTAAAGAACTGGGCGTAATTCAGCCTATAACTGTTCGAAAATTAGACTTTAATAAATACCAGTTAATTTCGGGAGAACGTCGTTTGCGAGCTTCAAAATTAGTTGGTCTTAGCACCGTTCCTGCTTACATCCGAATTGCCAATGATAATGAATCACTGGTTATGGCATTGGTAGAAAACATCCAGCGTCATGACTTAGATCCAATTGAAATTGCACTTTCGTACCAGCGGTTAATGGATGAAATCCAATTGACTCAGGAGCAGATGAGTGAACGTGTGGGTAAAAAACGTTCTACCATTGCAAATTATTTAAGACTCTTAAAACTGGACCCGATTATCCAGACAGGAATTCGTGATGGTTTTATCAGTATGGGACATGGCAGAGCCATCATCAACATTGAAGATTTAGATGCCCAGACAGCTATTTATCAAAAAATTGTAAGTCAGAATCTTTCGGTTCGTGATACTGAAACTTTAGTAAAAAATTACCAGGACAGTCTCAAACCAAAAGCTGCGGTAAAAGCTAAAACAGCTTCTTTTGATATCGATGAAAACCAGAAAAAGGTTTTGAACAATTATTTTGGAAATCTGGTTGACATCAAAGTAACCAGTAACGGAAAAGGTAAAATCACCATTCCGTTCCGGTCTGAAGAAGATTTTAACCGAATTATGGAATTAATCAAAGGATAGTGAAGCAAATTATTTCCATAGCACTATTTCTTATCTTCTTATGCAATACCACTGCATGGGCACAAAAAAAAGTCCCGTCAGAAGTAGTTGCAGCTGATACTTTGAAATCAATAGATATTGACCCGTTAACACCTGCAAAAGCTGCATTTTATTCAGCAGTTTTACCCGGTTTAGGTCAGGCTTATAACAAAAGATACTGGAAAATTCCGCTGGTGTATGGAGCCATAGGAACCAGTCTTTATTTTTATATAGACAGTAATAAAAAATACCATGGGTTTAGAGACGAATACAAACGTAGATTAGAAGGGAATCCGTCTGAAGAGTATGCTTACATAACAGATAATTCCCGATTAATTGCAGCCCAAAAATTTTACCAAAAAAATCGGGATTTCTCTACTTTATTTATTGTAGGTTTTTATGTCTTGAATATTATTGATGCCAATGTTGATGCGGCATTAATGCAGTTTAATGTAGATGATCGTTTATCAGTAAAACCAACACTTTATCAGAATAGTCTAAATTACAAAACAAACGTAGGGCTTAGCCTTAATTATAATTTTTAATCGAATACAACAGAATTGGTTATTTCCAATTTCCAATTTATAATTTAAACATAAATCAAAATGAAAATCGCGCTTTTAGGATACGGAAAAATGGGTCAGGTAATTGAAAGAATTGCTTTGGAAAGAGGTCATGAAATTGTTTTGAAAAAAGACGAATTTAATACTTATGAAGGGCTTTCAACTGCAGATGTTGCTATTGACTTTAGCGTTCCTATGGCAGCTGTAGATAATATTTCGGCTTGTTTCAATGCTAATGTTCCCGTAGTTTCCGGAACCACAGGATGGCTGGATCGTTACGAAGAAATGATTGCCTTATGTAAAGAAAAAAACGGTGGTTTTATATCCAGTTCCAACTTTAGCTTAGGCGTAAATTTATTTTTTGGATTAAACGAATATCTGGCCAGAATGATGGCTAATATTGAAGGCTACAAAGTTTCTATGGAAGAAATTCACCATATTCATAAACTGGATGCTCCAAGCGGAACCGCTATTTCATTAGCACAGGGCGTGATTGAAAACAACAATCAATACAGCAAGTGGACTCTTGAAAATGCAACTGAAAAGGATATTCATATTGAAGCTGTCCGTACGGGTGAAGTTCCGGGAACCCACACAGTAACTTATGATTCCGGTATTGACAGTATCGAAATCAAACATACTGCTCACAATCGTGAAGGATTTGCGCTGGGTGCAGTTATAGCTGCCGAATGGTTAGCCGGAAAACAAGGGATTTTCAGCATGAGAGATGTACTTAACATTCAATAAATCTGGTTTTAATTTAAAGTGGACAACTTCATTTTAAATCTTAAAAAACTTAAAACACATAATTATGACACTATATCAATGGTTTGTTTTTTTTCTTTTTGTTCAGGTTATTCACTTTTTAGGAACCTGGAAATTATATGAAGCCGCAGGAAGAAAAAAATGGGAAGCAGCAATACCTGTTTATAATGCAATTGTATTAATGAAAATCATTGGTCGCCCTACATGGTGGACATTATTGCTTTTCATTCCTATTATTAACTTAATTATGTTTCCGGTTATCTGGGTAGAAACCTTAAGAACTTTTGGAAAACGAAGTCAGTTAGACACCTTTTTAGGAATTATAACTTTCGGATTGTACATCTATTACGTTAATTACACGCAGAAATTAGAGTATAATAATGACCGAAACTTCCATCCAAAAAACAAAACCGCCGATACTGTAAGTTCCCTTTTATTTGCTATCATCGTTGCTACATTTGTACATACTTATTTTGTACAGCCGTATACGATACCGACCTCTTCTTTGGAAAAATCATTATTAGTTGGAGATTTTCTTTTTGTAAGCAAGATAAATTATGGAGCCAGAGTTCCAATGACCACGGTAGCTTTACCAATGGTTCATGACACTATTCCTATGACCAAAAGAAAATCTTATCTGAACTGGCCTCAATTACCTTACTTAAGATTACCCGGAATAGAAGACAAAATAAACCGTACTGATATTGTAGTTTTTAACTGGCCTGTAGATACTGTACATTATTTCCGTGAACCTGTAGGAACTCCGGGGGTAATAAAGCCTATTGATAAAGAATCAAACTATGTTAAAAGATGTGTTGGAATCCCGGGTGACAGTCTAGCTATAAAAGATGGAATTATCTACATAAATGGTAAAATACTAGAATTACCTGAACGGGCTAAACCTCAATTTTCTTATGCTGTAGGTATTGATACTAAAAATCCTCCGGTAAATTTAGAACAATTATTAAGAGAAATGGACGTGACTGACGGGGTGCGTTTAAATGACTCCAGAGACACACTTTATTTCAGAGCTTTAACGGCTGCAGGTGCTGAAAGACTAAAAAATACTGCTGGAATTACTGTGGTAAAAAGACAGATAAGCAAAGGTGCTGAGCACGGTATTTTTCCACATATTAACAAATGGAATGCCGATAACTACGGACCTATCTACATACCTCAAAAAGGAAAAACAGTAGCTCTTACATTAGAAAGTCTGCCCTTTTATAAAAGAATTATCACTACTTACGAAAAAGACGATAATGGTAACAAAAACGATTTAAAAGTAACCGGAAACGAAATCAGACTGAACGGAAAAGTAATCAACAGCTATACTTTCAAACAAAATTACTACTGGATGATGGGGGATAACCGCCATAATTCTGAGGACAGTCGTTATTGGGGTTATGTTCCCGAAGATCATATCGTAGGAAAGCCGGTTTTTATCTGGATGAGCTGGGATACCAACGGAAAGGGATGGAACAAAGTGCGTTGGGACAGAGTTTTTACAACTGTTAGTGGTGAAGGACAACCCCAATCGTATTTCAAAATTTTCCTGATTTTATTAGCCGCATTCTTCGTAGGTGAATATTTCTGGAAAAAAAGAAAAGAGAAAAACAATATCTAGTTTGATATATTTATAGCATATAAATTCTTTTATTTTGCCACAGATTAAAAAGATTAGCACAGATTAATCTGTTTAAATCCGTGTAATCTGTGGCAAAAAAATAAAATACTTCGATAGTTTTAACTATTTTAGAGAGCAGTAACAGAATGAAAACCTTATTACACCCTTCTTATTTCCCATCGATTAGTCATTTTGCAGCAATGATCCAGGCAGAAAACATTGTGTTTGAAATGGAAGATAATTTTCAAAAGCAAACTAACAGAAACCGTACTTATATTTATAGTCCTAACGGAATTCAGCTTTTGAATATCCCTATAAAACATTCTAAAAAAGGCCATCAAAAAACAAAAGACATTCAGATAGAAAATGATTTTGACTGGCAAAAACAACATTTTAAATCTTTGGAAGCAGCATACAGAAGCTCTCCTTTTTTTGAATTTTTCGAAGATGATTTCATTCCTTTTTTCGAAAAAAAACATCACTTTTTAATGGATCTGAATTTGGAAGCCCTGGAAATTATTTCCAAATGTATGCGTACCAAATTTAACTTTGAAACTACCACAGAATATTTTCACGAAGTCGATACAAATGAGTTTACAGATTATCGTTTTTTAATAAACGGAAAAAAAGATCCTTCTGTTTTCGAACCTTATACTCAGGTTTTTGATGATAAATTTGGATTTATCAACAATTTAAGCATTCTGGACTTACTGTTTAACGAAGGAAAATTTACCGTTGATTATTTAAAATCGCAACAACTTGTTCTCCCATAAATGAAATAGTTTTTAATCCAGCGAGAGCTTTGCCATTATCGGGAAATGGTCTGAATTATCAAATTCAGGAAAGGTTTCAAACTTTTTAACCTCCATTTTTTTATCGGCAAAAATATAATCAATACGGGCAGGATAATATTTAAAACGATAGGTTTGTCCAAAACCTACACCGGCTTCTTCAAAGGCATCTTTTGATTCTCCTTTTATAATACGGTAAACATAAGAAAACGCACTGTTATTCATATCACCACAAATAATAATCGGATAAGGACAATCTTTTAAACTTTCTTTTAAAATTTCTGCCTGTTCTTGTTGTTGTTTGAAAGCTTTACTGATTCTGAAAAACATCATTTGGGATTTCTCTTTATTCATCACATCGATATTTTCTGAAATCTCATTGACATCCGGCGAAATTTTGATGGATTGTAAATGCATATTATACACTCTGATGATGTCTTTCCCTTTTTTAATATCAGCAAAAACAACATTATTATTAGAATTTGGAAACAGAATTTTTCCCTGTTCGATAACAGGAAATTTAGAAAAAATAGCCTGTCCGGTTTTAATCTGGTTTCCTTCCATAAAAATAGTGCGGTGCGGATACACTTTTAAATCGATTCCTGCAGAATTAGAATATTCCTGAATACATAAAATATCAGGGTTTTTATCATTTACGAATTCTAAAATTGTTTCGGGAATATCTGCTTTATCGTCCCATTTGAACAAATTAAACAAACGCACATTATAACTCATTACCACGAAATCCTTGTCGCTCTCTGGATATTTTTTAGCCGTAAATTTATAAAACTTATTAATAAAAGTGATTCCAATTAAAAGAACCAAGCCCGAAACAATCATCCTCTTTTTGAACTGAATAGCCCAATATAAAAAGAAAAGACTGTTGAGAATAAAAAACAAAGGCATGAACAATGTCAGAACAGACAACCATGGAAAAATTTTAGGTGCCAGAAACGGAAGCACATAAGCTATAAAAGTAACTATAATAAGCGTAATGTTTAAGTAAAACATTCCTGTATTGAACCATGAAAGTTTTTTCATTTTATTTATTTAATGTCTAAAAAACGTTATAAAACAAAGCATTCCTAAACAATTACTTCCCTGACTTGAATAAAAAATCTTTTTCCTCCTTAGTTAAACTATCATAACCTGACTGACTGATTTTATCTAAAATCTCATCAATTTGTTGTTGGGTTTTATCTTTCGTCACTATTCTGGAAGCCCTTTTTTCTACGGGCTTGGAATAATTCTTATGTACTTTCTTAAAAGGTGTCGATGGTGATTTCTTGAAAGCATTAGCAAAAAAGTCAATTATTCTGGTCACAATCACACTCATATCAGTACCATTTTGCAATGCCTTAATGTACACAAAACCAAAAAAAGCGCCCGCTAAATGCGAAATATGTCCGCCCATATTATCTAAACGTATCTGCATTAAATCCAGTATCAGCAACACCGCTGTAATGTGCCATAATTTTACATTACCAATCAGTAATAAACGAACCTGCATCAATGGCTGATATGTTGCTGCCGCCACTAATACTGCCATTATTGCCGCAGAAGCTCCTACTATGGCTCCATTAATATTCATAATATAATAACTTGCCACAAAAACAGCTCCTGCAAAAATTGCACTCAAAAGATACAATCCTAAAAATTGCTTTTGGGTAAAAAAGGTTAAAAACAACTGGCTGGCAAAATTAAGAACCAGTAAATTGAATAAAATATGAAAAAAATCAAAATGAAAAAAAGAATAACTCAGCAACGACCACGGTTTCCATAGTAAATCTTTCGGATTAGCCGACAAACTTACATATTGAAGAAAATCTGCCTGAACATTCCCTAATAATAAAAGCCTTGGCAATACGTATGAAATAAGAAAAAAGCCAATGTTCCAATAAATTAATTTATTAGCGATTCCTCCCAGTTTATATTGTAATTTTAAGTCGTCTAAAATATTCATTTTCCAATTCTTTTTTAGCTTGAATGCTCCATTTTAATTAATTCCAGCGATTATCATTAAACTGGTTTTTCTTCCAATACCACATAATCAGGAAGCCAAATAAGGCTCCGCCTATGTGTGCAAAATGAGCAATTCCCGAATCAATTCCCATTAAGGAATTCCCAAATATACCAAAGAAACCATCAAACAAGAGCATATAAACTGGGACAAAATATTTAGCTTTAACAGGAACAGGGATAAACATAATCCCCAGCTCAGCATTTGGAAACATAAAGGCAAAAGCAATCAATAATCCATAAATAGCTCCTGAAGCTCCCACAACAGTTCCAAAATAAGCTTCAAAAAAATTCTTTAAATCTACACTTTGCAATATAGGCACTAATTCATTACTCCCCTTTCCATTTAGTACAGCTATAACTTCTTCTTTAGAAAAACCTTGATTCATTAATACACTTAATCCATCTTGAAAAAAATAATAGCTTACAGCTGTATTTACTAAGACTGCACCAAGTCCACAAGAAATATAAAAGAAAAGGAACTTTTTTTCTCCCCAAAAATGCTCTAATGTAGAACCGAAAGAATATAAGGCAAACATATTAAATGCAATATGCGCAAATCCTCCGTGCATAAACATATGGGTTAAAGGCTGCCAAAAATGAAAACCCTGATTTTCAGGAAAAAACATTGCTAAAATTTGATATGCGGGTTCACCCACAAAAAGTGTCCCTATGAAAAACAGTACATTAATTATTAATAACTGCTTTACTATTGGTGTTATATTCATCATACTGCAAATTTTTTATCTAAGTCTTCCACACGCATCGTGATGAAAGTTGGTTTTTGAAAAGGTGATACATTAGGATCTTTACAGGCAAAAAGTCCGTTGACTAAATTTTCCTGCTCTTTGACCGTTAAGCTTGTTCCTGTTTTTACTGCCAGACTCTTTGCCATTGATTTAGCAATCGTATCATTCTGACTGAAACTATTTTCGGGTATTCCATCTTGCAAATCGCTTAACAATTGTTCTAACAGGATAGAAATCTCACTTTCGGTTACATTCACCGGAATTCCGGAAATTACCACATGATCGTCATTGGTTTCTTCAAAAACAAATCCGGTATTAACCAATGAAAGCTTCAGTTCCCTAATCAGTTCCATTTCGCCTGACGAAAAATACAAATTCAACGGAAATAACAATTGCTGACTCGATGCCTGATGCACGGTCATATTCGTTAAGAATTGTTCGTACAAAACACGCTGATGCGCGCGCTGCTGATCCACAATTACCATTCCGGATTTTATAGGCGAAACAATATATTTTTTATGAATCTGATACACATTCTGAACTGCGTGCTCTACTTCTTCATCATTAAATAATGAACCCGTAACTTCTTCGCTTTCAAAAGAAATTTCATTAGTTTCCGTTGTAAACTCAGGTTCTTGTTCTAAACCTACATACAAACTTTCCCAACTGGCTGTTGAAGCTGGTTTTTTATAACTTGAACCTGATGATCCAGCACCAGCATAATGTTTATTGACTTTATCATCCGAAAATGGATTGAAAGTACTATCTACCTGAATAGTAGGCACCGTTCCTTCTAAATCTTTATAATGATAAGGTGTGTCTAAATTAGCATCTCTGTCAAAATCTAACACCGGTGCCACGTTAAACTGCCCCAGACTATGTTTAATAGAAGCTCGCAAAATAGCATACAATGCACTTTCGTCATCAAACTTAATTTCGGTTTTGGTTGGGTGAATATTGATATCGATAGAATTAGGCGGAACTGTTAAATACAGGAAATAACTGGGCTGTGCACCGTCTTTCAAAATTCCGTCATAAGCCGCCATTACTGCATGATGCAAATAACCACTTTTTATAAATCGGTCATTGACGAAGAAAAATTGTTCGCCCCGATTTTTTTTGGCAAATTCAGGCTTGCTTACAAATCCTTCTATCGTTACAATTTCAGTTTCTTCCTGAACGGGAACTAATTTCTCATTGGTTTTACCCGAAAAAACATTCACCACTCGTTGTCTTAATGTCGAAATTGGCAGATTGAACATTTCGCTGCCATTATGGTAAAAAGTAAAATGTATGTTTGAATGAGCCAAAGCTACTCGTTGAAATTCATCAACAATATGTCTATATTCTACCGTGTCCGATTTCAGGAAATTACGTCGGGCAGGAATATTAAAAAACAAATTTTTAACAGCAAAGGAAGTCCCCTGTGGCAATACGGCCGATTCCTGTGAGACAAATTTACTTCCCTCAATAACAATCTGAGTCCCTAATTCCTCCTGTGACTGTTTGGTTTTCATTTCCACATGCGCAATCGCAGCAATAGAAGCCAGTGCCTCTCCGCGGAAACCTTTGGTATGCAGTGAAAATAAATCTTCGGCATGACGGATTTTGGAAGTGGCATGACGCTCAAAACACAAACGTGCATCGGTCACGTTCATTCCTTTTCCATTATCAATCACCTGAACTAACGACTTTCCGGCATCTTTGATAATCAACTTAATATCTGTTGCATTAGCATCAACTGCATTTTCAAGTAATTCTTTCACTACCGAAGCAGGTCTTTGAACCACTTCTCCGGCAGCAATTTGATTAGCAACATGATCAGGAAGTAATTGGATTATACTTGACATTTTTTTTTTAGTTTTTCAGTCCCGACAGTTATAGGGATTAGTATTCAGAAGATAACTAAGCCCAGCAAATTTAATAAATTTCTGCCGTCTTTTAGGGTTTCTTATATCATAAATAAAACAAAAAACCTATACTATTTAGTCTCAAATAGTATAGGTTTCATTCTGAATTATTTAGTTTTTATTCTTTTAATTCTAAAGGTGTTCCTTCGTCTAACTGCATTGCTCCGGAAGTCAGTAAGTTTTGACCTGCGTAGTCATGAGTCAGTGAAGCCTGCTGACGGATATAAGCCATTTTAATAGCTGCGATAGCTGCCTCTGTTCCTTTATTTCCGTGAATTCCCCCACTTCTGTCAATAGATTGCTGCATCGTATTATCGGTCAGTACACAAAAAATAACGGGAATATCCGTTTGCACATTAAGATCTTTAATCCCCTGAGTAACGCCTTCGCAAACAAAATCAAAATGCTTTGTCTGTCCCTGAATTACACATCCAATCACAATAACAGCATCTACTTTTTGGGTTTGCAACATTTTTTTTGCTCCGTAAATTAACTCAAAACTACCCGGGACATTCCATCGGATAATATTTTGAGCAGGAACTTCATTATCTAAAAAAGCATCTTCTGCTCCTTTATACAAACCTTCTGTTATATTCTCATTCCATTCTGAAACTACCACTCCAAAACGAAAATCTTTCGCACTGGGAAGTGCACTTTTATCGTAAACTGATAAGTTTTTATTAATTGTTGCCATATAAAATTTAATTTTAGACTTTGAAATTAAAAATAAAAATTGGTGATTACAAGCTTTTTTTACGACTCATAATCACCAAATTTTTATTATTGATTTCTGTTATTGAGACAAACCTATCAGGCCATCCACTGAAGCAGCTTCCTGTGAATTTTCGTATTTCTCTTTTATATCTGTGAAATATTTCAAAGCATCTTCCTTATTACCTATTGCTAAAGCTGTCTTCCCGGCTTTTAAAAGAAAACGCGGTGTGGTAAAATCATTTGTACTGGATTCGGCGGCTTTCAAATAATTTTCTAAGGCCTCTTTTGGCTGCTTATTTTCAGAATACGCATCTCCTATTGCTCCTTTAGCCATCGCACTCAAAACCACATCATCAGATTTGAATTTGCTTAAATAATCAATAGCTTCAGTGTATTTTCCGGTATTTAAATAAGCGATACCTGCATAATAATTTGCTAAATTTCCTGCTGAAGTACCTGAATATTCATCAGCAATTTTAAGGAATCCAAATTTTCCTTCTGAACCGTTTAAAGCTAATTTATATAATGAGTCACTTGCTACTCCATTAGCTGCCTGATCAAAATTTTGTTGTGCCACAAACATCTCACTTGCTGCTTCCTCTTCTTTCGGTTCTGCAACAAATTTTTCATAAGCTACATAACCTACTGTAAACAAAGCAATAGCTCCTACTATACCAATAATAATTTTTTGATTTTTAGCAACCCAGTCTTCCGTTTTTGATGCAGTTTCGTCTAATTTAGAAAAAACTTCAGCTGTTGTACTGTTTTTTTCATCAATTACTACTTGCTCTTCTACTGCTTCTTTAACTTCTTTCTCTTTTGGTGCTTTATATCCTCTTTTATTATATGTAGCCATTTAAAAATTAATTTAGTGAACCGCAAAAATAAAATTTTTATTCAAACCCACACATAAAAACGAAGATTTTATATATAAATCGAAAATATTTTTATTTTAAAGATTTTTTCAACAAATACTGTGGCTAACTTTTTAATATAGAAAAATACCAAAAGTCGTTTATATGGATATTTTTCAATAATTTGCAGCCTCTTTTGAAAGTCTAAAAAACGACCAGTCTCAATAGCAGCATCCTCAAAAATGTATTTAAAAAAAATAGCTTTATTCAATTATAAAAACTTTTCAGAAGCCAGTTTCGAGTTTGACGGCAAAATAATCTGTTTTGTGGGTAAAAACGGTATCGGCAAAACCAATATTCTGGACGCTATTTACCATTTATCTTATGGAAAAAGTTATTTTAATCCGCTGGCTGTTCAAAATATTAAACATGGCGAGGAGTTTTTTGTTATTGATGCGGAATTTATCAAAAACGAAAGAAGCGAACAACTGCTTTGCAGCCTGAAGAAAGGCCAGAAAAAAATATTAAAACGCAATGGCAAAATCTATGATAAATTCTCCGATCATATCGGGTTCATTCCACTTGTTATTATTTCGCCTGCTGACAGGGATTTAATTATTGAAGGCAGTGAAACCCGCCGAAAATTTATTGACAGCATTATATCCCAACTGGATTCCCATTATTTACAACAACTCATTCAGTACCAGAAAGTAATGAGTCAACGCAATGCACTTTTAAAATATTTTGCACTGAACCATGTTTTTGACAATGATACCCTTTCTATATATAATGAGCAATTAAACGATTTTGGCAGCTATATTTTCGAAAAAAGAAAAGAATTCATTGCCGAGTTTATCCCTATTTTCAACAAACACCATCATGCCATTACGGATTCACAGGAATCGGTACAATTAGTTTATGAGAGTCATTTGTATGAAACTGATTTACTAACCCTTTTACAGCAAAACATTAATAAAGACCGTGCATTGCAATACACCAGTGTGGGAATCCACAAAGATGATCTGGCGTTTGAAATAGACAATCATCCTATTAAAAAATTCGGATCGCAGGGCCAACAAAAATCTTTTTTGATTGCTTTAAAACTGGCTCAGTTTGAATTTCTAAAAAGGCAAAGCGGTGTAAAACCTATTTTATTGTTTGATGATATTTTTGACAAACTGGACGAAACCCGGGTAGCAAAAATTGTAGAAATGGTGAATTCAGATACTTTTGGTCAGCTTTTTATTTCAGATACACATCCCGAGCGTACCGAAGCCATCGTGAAATCGACACATCAATCGTATAAAATATTCAACTTGTAATTTTTTTTACCGCAAAGAGAACTAAGTTTTCAGCAATCCCGATAGCTATCGGGACACCAAGCTTTTTTAGCTAAAAAAGAAAAAAATCTGTGGTTAAAATTTTAATATAAATCTATCAAAGTCTATCGTTTTAACTATTTTTGATATAATCAAAATTCAACTAAATGAAATTCAAATCCTTATTCGCAATAAGCCTTTTATTCATTTTATTTTCCTGCCATGCACAAACTTCTCAAAACATTCAAACGGTTGAAGTTGCCGCTTTCGCAAAAGAAATAAAGACGACCCAAAAACTACAAATCATTGATGTTCGCACTCCGGAAGAATTTACCGAAGGGCATATTGACACAGCACAGAACATCAATTGGCTTGGAGATCAATTTACACAAAATGCTGAAAAACTAAATAAAGACAAACCCGTTTATGTGTACTGCCGAAGTGGTAAACGAAGCCTGAAAGCCTCTGAAAAACTGGCCGAATTAGGGTTTAAGGAAATCTACAATCTGGATGGCGGTTACCTTAAATGGAAAGCAGAGACAAAAACAGCGCAATAAAAACAAAAAGTTACATTCATGCTTACAAAAGAATCACTACAATTTCTGGACGATTTAAGAACCAATAATAACCGCGAATGGTTTCAGGACAACAAAAAAAGATACGAAATTTTCAAAAAAGATTATCACCAATTAGTTTCTGATTTCCTGGATGCCATGAAACCTATGGATCCGTCATTAGAAATGCTGGAAATAAAAAACTGCACGTTCAGAATCAATCGTGATATTCGGTTTTCTAAAGATAAATCGCCGTACAAATCACATTTGGGTGTCTGGCTTTCATCGGGCGCTAAAGATCAGAATCGTTCCGGATATTATATCCATATTGAAAAAGGAGGCAGTTTTATTGCTGGAGGATTTTATTCACCTGATCCGGATCAACTAAAAAAAATACGCAAAGAAATTGCTTTTTTCTATGACGATTTAGAAGCCATTTTGAACGAACCTAATTTCAAAAAAGAGTTTGGTGATTTTAACCGAAGCGAAAAAAGCCTGTTGAAAAATCCGCCAAGAGGTTACGAAAAAGAGCATCCTGCGATTGATTTTCTAAAGCTAAAAAGCTTCGAAACGCTTCAGAAATTTGATATCTCCGAGGTGACTAAAAAAGATTTTGTTTCGAAAATGAGTCAGAAGCTAATCCTTTTAAAACCATTGAACGAATTCCTGAACCGTGCACTCGAAACAGAGGAATTTTAAAATAACACTAAAATTTCTGCCACCAATTCACGAAATCAATATAAAATAATTCGTGAATTCGTGGCGAAAAAATTTCTTTAATGAAAAAAAGAAAAATACTTTTTCTTGGAGAATCCTATCGCGCCGATGCCATTACTTGGATAAATGGCTTAAAGGAATTGGGTGATTTTGAAATTATCAGTTGGGAATTAAAAACGCCTAACCATTCATTCCTGAACAGAATCCTGAGAACACTGGAATTCGTCTTCGCTCCTATTACAATACGCAAAATAATTCGTCAGCAAAAACCAGATATGATTATTGCCGAAAGAACTACCAGTTATGGTTTTCTGGCAGCGCTTTCAGGTATGCAACCATCTGCCATTGCCCAACAAGGAAGAACCGATTTGTGGCCTGAAGATGCTATTACAATTCCGCTTAAAAAAATGATTCAGAATTACGCTTTCAAAAAAGCCACACTTATTCATGCCTGGGGATCAATTATGGCAGAGTACATGAAAAATTCTAAAGTAGATATGAGCAAAGTTTTGGTTTTACCAAAGGGAATTGATTTAAACAGATTTGAAAACAAAAACAATTCTGATTCCAACAAAATTCAGGCTATCGTTACACGTTCCCTTTTACCGGAATACCGCCATGATATTATCTTGAAAGCATTTGGTATTTTGCATCAAAGAGAAATAGACTTTTCTTTAACTATTGTGGGCGACGGAATTAGGTTAGAGCATTTAAAGGATTTAGCAACAAAAATGCAAATTGAAAACAAAGTCATTTTTACAGGCAGAATTCCCAATACGGAATTACCTAAATTACTCCAAGAATCGAATTTTTATATCAGCATGCCCATAACCGAAGGTGTTTCGGCTTCTTTATTTGAAGCTATGGCTTGCGGTTGTTACCCTATAGTTTCTGATATTCCGGGAAATCAAAATTGGATTCGTCATAGAGAAAACGGACAATTGATTACTGTGGACGATTTTGAAAGGCTGGCTAATGAAATCCTCTGGGCATTTGAGAATAAAACCATTTTAGAGAATGCTGTTTCAAACAATCGGAAATTCATTGAAAAACAGGTGAATTACAAAACCAATATGAAAATTATTGCGGACAAATACCATGAATTAATAGATTCTAAAAAATAATTTAACCACAAAGTTCGCTAGGATTTCACAAAGAATACAAAGCTTAGCGAACTTTGCGCAAACTTTGGGTCTTTGCGGTAAAACCAAAAATTATAATCCTTACTTTTGAACCTTCAAATCACGACTAAAAAAAGCGCTTTCTTTTATGGAAATTCAACATCATTTTTCTTTAAAAAACTACAATACTTTTGGCATTGAAGCCAAAGCCAGACAATTTGTTGCTGTTCACAGCGTAGCAGAATTGAAAACGGTTTTAGAACAACACCAATCAGAGAAAAAATTCATTTTGGGCGGCGGCAGCAATATGTTACTGACACAGGATATTGATGCATTGGTAATTCATATTGATTTGAAGGGCAAAAAAATCATTAAGGAAGACGATGATTCTGTATGGATTGAAGGACAAGCAGGTGAAAACTGGCATGAATTTGTGCTTTGGTGTATTGACCAAAATTATGGCGGACTGGAAAACATGTCACTGATTCCTGGAAACTTAGGCACTACACCTGTTCAGAACATTGGTGCTTACGGAGCAGAAATCAAAGATACCTTTGTTTCCTGTGAAGCTATGAATATTGAAACCCAAGAAATGAAAACTTTCAGCAATGCCGAATGTCATTTTGGATACCGAGAAAGCATCTTTAAACATGACGTAAAAGACCAGTATATTATCACTTCGGTGGTTTTTAAACTGACTAAACGCAATCATAAAATCAATACTTCTTACGGCGATATTTTAGCCGAATTAGAGCGTACAAACGTTACTAATCCGGGATTAAAAGACGTAAGCAATGCTGTAATTGCTATTAGAAAAAGCAAATTACCGGATCCGAAAGAACTGGGTAACAGCGGTAGTTTTTTCAAAAATCCTATAGTTTTAAAAAGTGATTTTGAAGCCATTCATAAAAAATTTCCGGAGATGAAATTCTATGAAGTTTCGGCAACCGAAGTAAAAGTTCCTGCCGGCTGGCTGATTGAACAGGCCGGTTTTAAAGGCAAACGTTTTGGCGATGCCGGAATACATAAAAATCAGGCTTTGGTTTTAGTCAACTACGGCAATGCTACAGGACAGGAAATCCTGGCTGTTTCCAAAGATATTCAAAAGACTGTTTTGGAGACTTTTGGCATTAAAATTGAAGCCGAAGTGAACGTGATTTAAGCAGATAAACTCCGTTGAAAATTTTCTTTTAAAATTCATATTTTATCATTTACAATTCCTAATTGTATTCTTACCTTTGCAGTCGTTAAAAACTCATTAAACTCCAATGCTTATACTGATTCTTTACTTTTTTATTGCTATTGTTGCTATTCAAATTGCGTATTATTTAGGTGTTTTCGGGAAATTTGCTTTCGCCAAAGCACAAAAAATAACACCAAAAAAAATAGCTGTTTCGGTTATCGTTTGTGCTAAAAATGAAGAAGAAAATGTGGCTAAATATGTTCCGCTGCTAGCTGAGCAAAATTACCCTGATTTTGAGATCGTTCTCATCGATGATGCATCGAGCGATAATACATTAGAACTTTTTGAAGCATTCGAACAACAATATTCTAACATTCGTCTCGTTAAGGTACAAAACAACGAAGCGTTTTGGGGAAATAAAAAATATGCTCTGACCTTAGGTATCAAAGCTGCCAAAAAGGAATATTTGCTTTTCACTGACGCCGATTGTTTTCCAACATCTAAAGATTGGATTACCGCTATGAGTTCACAATTTACATTACACAAAACAATTGTTTTAGGCTATGGAGGCTATGAAAAAATTGCCAATTCCTTCCTGAATAAAATCATTCGTTTTGAAACAGTGCTTACTGCGGTTCAATATTTTTCCTGGGCTAAAGCCGGACATCCTTATATGGGTGTAGGGCGGAATTTAGCCTATAAAAAAGAAGAATTCTTTAATGTAAACGGTTTTATCAATCACATTCAGGTGCGTTCAGGCGATGACGATTTGTTTATCAACGAAGCGGCTAACGGGAAAAACACTACTATAGCCTACGCTCCGGAGAGTTTCACCTATTCAGCACCAAAAACCACTTACAAAAACTGGTTTACCCAAAAAAGAAGACATGTAGCTACGGCAAAACATTATAAAACAATCGATCAGTTCCAATTGGGCTTATTTTTCAGTTCGCAGCTGTTATTTCTTATCCTGGCAGCCATTTTACTGGCGTTTCAGTTTCAATGGATTTTAGTGTTAAGTCTGGTTGGACTAAGGTATTTATGTGCGTGGATTATTATCGGTTTTTCGGCTGGAAAATTAAAAGAAAAAGACCTTAAATTTTGGTTTCCAATAGTCGAAATAGCACTTGTTTTCACACAACTGAATGTGTTTTTTACTAATATTTTTTCAAAACCGGTCAATTGGAAATAAGCAATCAAATAGAAAAAGCAAAACAAGGAGACCAGACGGCCTTTACTTTTCTGTTGAATCATTATTGGAGTGAAGTTTACGGATTCATGCTCAAACGCACCGAAAACGAAACTAACGCTGAAGACATTACCATTGAAACGTTTTCAAAAGCATTTGACAAAATAGCAACTTATAACCCAGAATTTCAGTTCAACACCTGGCTCATTACCATTGCTAAGAATGTGTATATTGATATGCTTCGCAAAAAAAAATCGAGTCTTTTTGTAGAAATCACTGAGCAGGAAGACCAGAAGGCGTACAATATTGCCGATACTACTCCGTCAAAAGAAGACGAATTAATTACCGAGCAAAACCTGTCGCAATTACTGCAATACATCAAAGAACTGAAACCGCATTATCAGGAAGTCATCCAGCTGCGTTATTTTCAGGAAATGAGTTATCAGGAAATAGCCAATAAAATTGACGAACCTCTCAACAACGTCAAAGTAAAACTCCTAAGAGCCAAAAAGTTATTGGCTGAGATTATTCATACTAAGCGATAGTTTTTTTTACCATTAAGGGATTAAGTTGCATTGAGAGTTTTTTTTTAATGTAATTGTATTTTGTATTGTATTTACTTTTACAAGTAAGAAAAGTTTTTATATTTGCAAGAATTGAAACATCATATAAATTATAATTTTAAAACAATCTATCCCAAACATATACTCATTATAATTACCAACTTAAGCAAAAAAACAATGAAAAAAATTACCTTTATTATATTCTTCCTAACAATTTTCAATCATTCAAAAGCACAAAACATAAGTTATGGTGCAATACTTGGAATGAATGGTTATGATGTAGAGATTCATGGACCAATAAATGGGGGTGCCGGATATAGTGGTTTAAATTTTGGTGGATTTTTAGATTACCAACTCAATAAAAATTTTGGTATCAGAGGAGATTTAATTTACAGTAGTGTAAAAGAAGATTATTATGCTAAATACGACGGGAATAAATATGCAGGAAGTATCTTCGAAGAATCGAAAATTAAATCTATAGAAATCCACACTCTTTTGAAATATGATGTCAATAAAGAATACAACAAAGGATTTTATTTAATTGGGGGTTTTAGAATCAAAAATATAATAAATGCTAAACTTGATGGTGAAAAAAATAATGATTTGTATAGACGAATAAATCTAGGTGGAATGTTAGGTTGTGGAGTAAATTTCGCCAAACATTTTGGTTTAGAATTCATACCAGAAGTAAATTTAACTAATACAATAACTCCCGAAAACAACAAAGCCAGAAATTATGGGGCATATATAAACCTTACCGTAAATTTGGAATCAATAATTAATTAAACACTTATAGGCCGATTTATAATATATGTCATCAATCATAAAATTACTTCGTCCTTCCGATAGCTATTGGAAGGCAATCAATCCAACCGGTGGTTCTCATTTGCAATGAGAACTAACTTTCATTTATAACAAAAACAAAGCGTTTACCATGCGGCTCATTAGAAAAAACTAGCAGAACCCAGATCGCTCGGATATACACACAAACGTTAGCGCAGAATTGCATTCTGTGCCCGCAACAATAAGCAAATAACGCAAACAAAATACTTTGTGGAGTTACCGGATGAGATTCCTCGTTCCTCGCAATGAACAGGATTGCGTTAAAGGCGGAAATATTTTCCCTAACCAAACCAATTAACGAATATCCCTAACTTTTAAAAATCATAGATACGCCTACTAAAACTATAGATGAGCATATAAAAACCAAAGGCATGCCTACATAAAACATAGGCGATGCCTTCAAAACAGTAAGCACGCCATACTAAAACTATAGCCCGCCTACCAAAAACATAGGCAGTACCTTCAAAAATCACAGGCACGCCTACCAAAACTATAGGCGCGCCTTCTTAAATTAAAGGCTATACCTTCAAAAATAGAAGGCGTGCCAACCAAATTTACAGCCACGCTTGGCTAAACTATAGGCAATGCTTTTAAAAACAACACCCAAGCCCTGCTATTAGCATGGCGCAGCTGGTTGATAGTATAAATTTGCAATCAATCGCCACAGTGACAATCTCATTTATTCTTAGACTCCGGCAACTAAATTTAAAATTATTCTAAATTATTTAAAAGAACCGTACAGAAATTACATCTAAATTTTGTACCTTAATCGTTCTAAATAAAAATACCACATACGCATACGATTTAACTGAAACCTTTAACCATTAAATCTATATCTTATGTCACAACACAGTCTTTATGAAAGCAACTGGATTAATCTGGTTTTCGAAAACAGAAACAAAGAGTACGGTGCATTCCAACTGCGTCAGCAAACCACCAGAACTTCTTTTAATGCCCTTTTTATTGGTGTTTTAGTGTGCGCTACACTAATCATTTTACCCAATTTACTGCTTCACCCAAAACACATTGAGGCTGACACCACAACTGACTGGACAGAAACTATTATTCAGCTGCAGGACATTTATCAGGCAGAAGAACAGGCTCCCGCTGCTCCTGCACTTCCTGAAATTCAGCAACAAGCTCCCACTGAAGCAATCGAAACCAGACAATTAATTGACCCGATAGTTGTAAGTACCTCAGAAGCTCCCGCTGATGTTGAATATACCTTAGAAAAAAGCAATCCTATAGACACCACTAAGGACGGAGTGAATGCTACAGGACTATCCGCAGGTACCGGAGAAGGTGTCCTAAATGGAAGCAGCGAAGGTGCCGGTATTGGTACAGGAACCTCAAATTCTAATGGGAACGAACTCATTATTAACGAAGTCTTGGATAAAAAACCACAGTTTCCGGGAGGAATTGAAAAATTCTACCGTTATGTGGGAAATAATTTCAGAAGCCCCATGCTGGACGAAACTAAAAACGTACGCATCTTTGTTTCTTTTGTAGTAGAAAAAGACGGAAGTATGAGCAATATAAAAGTACTTAATAAACCTGGGCAGGGGTTAGAAAAAGAAGCTATTCGCGTGTTACAATCTATAAAAACCAAATGGTCTCCTGGGATATTGAATGCAAAACCGGTAAGAACCACTTATAATTTACCTATTGTGGTACAAATTAATTAAATCCATACCCGTTGGGTGTAATTATCAAAAACGTCAATTCGAGTGTTTTTTGCGTAATGAAATGGAGTAAAAAATATATCGGGAATCGTTTTTGATAATAATTTTTCTTGTTCTCGATACAATTTTCTATCTAAAATTACTCGAACTGACGAAAAATTATTATCAAAAACTAATTACACCCAACGGGTTAAGCTATTTATTTTAATATAAATTCAAAGCAGCTCGAAAGGCTGCTTTTTTTTGTCCTATTTCTTTTAGAATAGCAAATATGATTTTAATTTTATAACAAATCCGGCTAAAAGCTTCACCAATTAAAACACTGCATTTTAAATCAAGTTTCCGTATCTTTGTAACCTTAAAATTGATTTATGGAAACTGTTTTAGATACTACTACACCGGTTGCTACTCCAGCCACAGCCAAACCAAAATGGTTAAAAGTAAAACTACCAATTGGGAAAAAATATACAGAACTTCGCGGCTTAGTTGATAAATACAGCCTCAACACTATTTGTACTTCCGGAAGTTGCCCTAATATGGGTGAATGCTGGGGCGAAGGAACTGCTACTTTTATGATTCTGGGCAATACCTGTACGCGCTCCTGCGGTTTTTGCGGTGTAAAAACAGGCCGCCCTGAAACAGTTGACTGGGATGAACCTGAAAAAGTAGCCCGTTCCATCAAAATCATGAATATTAAGCATGCTGTGATTACCAGTGTAGACAGAGACGACCTGAAAGATGGTGGTTCTATTATCTGGATAGAAACGGTAAAAGCCATTCGCAGAATGAACCCTACAACGACTCTTGAAACCTTAATTCCTGATTTTCAGGGAATCGAAAGAAACATAGACCGTATTGTTGCCGCTAATCCTGAAGTGGTTTCACATAATATGGAAACCGTTCGCCGACTGACCCGTGAAGTACGGATTCAGGCGAAATACGACCGAAGCTTAGAAGTATTGCGTTATTTAAAAGAAAAAGGAATCAACAGAACCAAATCCGGAATTATGTTAGGATTAGGTGAAGAGGAAGAAGAAGTATTCCAAACCATGAGAGACCTTCGCGCTGCGAATGTTGATGTAGTGACTCTGGGTCAATACCTGCAACCCAGTAAAAAACATTTGCCCGTTAAGGAATTTATTACTCCGGAACAATTTGCTAAATACGAGCAATTTGGTCTGGAATTAGGTTTCCGTCATGTAGAAAGTGGACCATTAGTCCGTTCTTCTTACAAAGCACAAAAACACATATTATAATAAAGTTTATTTGGTTATTCGTTTATTTGGGTAACGATTAACCAAATAAACGAATAACCAAATAAACAACATAATTGAAAACAAGAATTGCCATCAATGGTTTTGGTCGGATTGGCCGAAACCTTTTTCGCCTGTTATTAAACCATCCTGAAATAGAAGTCGTAGCCATAAATGACATTGCCGATACAAAAACTATGGCTCATTTAATCAAATATGACAGCATTCATGGTGTTTTGCCCCAGACGGTAATTGCCGATGAAAAAGGATTTAGTATTGATGGAATACATTATTTATTTTTCCACGAAAAAAGTATTTCCAATCTTAACTGGAAAGATTTAGATATTGATTTTGTTATTGAATCTACCGGAAAATACAAAACTCATGAAGATTTAAACCAGCATATTATTGCTGGAGCAAAGAAAGTTATTCTTTCGGCTCCTTCAGAAGTAGACACTATTAAAACAGTGGTTTTAGGTGTCAACGAACATATCCTGGACGGAACCGAAAAAATCATCTCTAACGCGAGCTGCACGACTAACAATGCCGCTCCGATGATTAAAATAATCGATCAGCTTTGCGGAATTGAACAAGCCTATATTACTACAATTCACTCTTTTACCACTGATCAGAGCTTACACGACCAGCCACACAAGGATTTACGAAGAGCCAGAGGTGCCAGCCAGTCTATTGTTCCAACAACTACAGGAGCAGCTAAGGCATTAACAAAAATTTTTCCTATCTTAGAGGGCAAAATTGGAGGATGTGGTATACGTGTTCCTGTTCCCGATGGCTCGCTCACCGACATTACTTTTAATGTAAAAACAGCGGTTTCCATTGCTGAAATTAACGAAGCTTTTAAATTAGCTTCGCAAAATGAACTTAAAGGAATACTGGATTACACCGAAGATCCAATCGTATCTGTAGATATTATAGGAAATAGAAATTCCTGTTTATTTGATGCACAGCTAACTTCTGTTATAGACAAAATGGTAAAAGTAGTGGGCTGGTATGATAACGAAATTGGATATTCATCACGTCTGATTGATTTAATACTGTTGACCAAACCCTAAGCGACTAAATGAAATTAAAAATCAAATTTTACCTGATTTTATTTATTTTATTTAATGTTTGTCTGTATGCTCAAAAAGAAGTAACAGACAGCATTAGCTATTACAACAACCAGGCTAATATTAATATCAAAACCAACCAGTATAAAGATGTTTTCCTGTATACGCAAAAAGCTATAAATTATGCTCAGGAGCATTCTAAAATAAAAGAACAGGCTGCTCAGACAGCTAAACTGGGACGATTGTATTACAGCCTGAAAAAATATGATGATGCTATTGAAAAACTAACCGAAAGTATCAACTTATTTAAGACTATCACCCCATCAGCAGAATATGCTGAAGCCTACTATTTCCTGGGATTGGCTTATATTAATAAAAATAATTTTAGTGCCGCAGAAATTTGCATCAACAAAACAGCTGCTATTTCCAAAGCATTTGAAATTACCGGGAACAATGAATTAATACGACTTCAAAAAGCTATTATCTACAGAGCCAATCAAAAATACGATAAAGCTGCAGCTATCTTAAACAGTATCATTTCGAAACCGGACAAACCTGAAATTTCAGATACTAAAGCCGAAGCTTTATACCAGATGGGACTGATTGAAGAGCACAACAACCGAAATAATCTGGCTTTAAACTACTTTAACAAAGCCTTAAACTTAAATGCGAAAAACCAAAATTTAGATCAAAAATCAAATATCTTACTGGCTATTAGTATCGTTTACGAAAAAATGCTCGATAAAAGCAATGCATATGCTTTTCTAAAACTACACCTTAATTTAAAAGAAAGTATTGCAATAGCTACCAATGAAAAATTAGGTATAAATGATTATGAAGCATTTAAAGAAAAACAAAGAGAACAAAACTTAATCCGTTTAAACAAAGAGAAACAGGAAGAACAAAAAACCAAAAATTTCTCAAGACTAATTAACTATTTATCCATTGCATTAATAGTGATTTTATCACTGCTAAGTTTTTCTCTTTACAGAAATAACATTATCCGAAAAAAATCAAACCAACTGTTAACCGAAAAAAACAATGAGTTGATAAAAGCCAAAGAAAAAGCAGAAAAAGCTTCGAATGCACGTGCCGATTTTTTATCTATTGTAAGTCATGAATTAAGAACTCCGCTAAACGCAATCAATGGAATTACTCATTTATTACTGGAAGAAAATCCTAAAAAATCGCAGCTGCATTATCTTGGCTCTTTACAATATTCCGGCAATTACCTGACTGCTTTCATCAATGATATTTTAGAAATTAACAAAATTGACTCTAACAAAATAGAATTAGAGCACATTGATTTTGACATAAAGCAACTGCTGGAAGATCTTCAAAATTCCCTGATGGAATTAGCCACAAAAAACAAAAATACTTTTATACTTGACATTGACCCGGATATCCCAAATAATCTGATAGGTGACCCTATTAAATTATCTCAGATATTTATGAATTTAATCAATAATGCATTAAAATTTACTAAAAACGGAAAAGTAAGTATTACAGGAAAACTACAGTCTGTTCAGGATACAAAAGCGGTACTGTTTTTTGAAATAAGAGATACAGGAATTGGAATTCCCGAAGAAAAATTAAAAACTGTTTTTGATAGTTTTTCTCAGGGGTCGACAGAAATCAACAGAAAATATGGCGGAACCGGTTTAGGACTGACTATTGTAAAAAAACTTTTAAACGTACTGGGAAGTGAGATTCATCTCAAAAGTACCCTGGGCGAAGGTTCTGTTTTTTCATTCGGATTAACTTTAGCTATTAACAATAATCAAACTCCGGCAGAACCAAAACAACAAATTTCATTTGATATTTCCCTAATAAAAGGCAAAAAGATCTTAGTTGTTGAAGACAACAAAATAAACCAAATGATTACTAAAAGAATGCTTGAAAATAAGGAAATCATTTGTGAGATCATCGATAATGGTGAAGAAGCCATAGAAGCGGTGAAAAAAAACAACTATGATTTAGTTCTTATGGACGTCCATTTGCCGGGAATAAACGGTACAATAGCCACTCAGGCAATCAGAAAATTCAACAGTATAACACCTATTATTGCCATGACAGCTATTTCACTAAATGAAAACAGAGCTATGCTTCTTTCTTATGGAATGAATGATGTCATCACAAAACCTTTTATTCCAAATGATTTTTACATTTTGCTTTGTAAATATCTTGCTGATTAATAGTTCAAAATAAGCTCTTTAATTAATTTTCGGACTTTAGGTTCGGCTTTTCTGGCAGCTTCCAAAACCTCATCATGTGAAATAGTATCGATACTTTCTTCATTACCCATATCGGTAATTACTGAAACGCCAAAAGTTTCTAAATCCATGTGACGCGCCACAATTACTTCGGGAACAGTAGACATTCCTACACAATCGGCACCCAGAATTTTTACCATTTTATATTCGGCTAAGGTTTCAAATGTTGGTCCCTGCAAACCTAAATAAATTCCGTCTTGAACTTTTATATTATTTTTTTGTGCCAATTTCTTAGCCAGAGCAATCATATTTTTCGAATACGGTTCGCTCATGTTAACGAATCTTGGTCCAAAACGCTCGTCATTTTTCCCACGCAACGGATGTTCCGGAACCAAATTAATATGATCGCTGATTAAAATAATATCTCCAACTTTATAATTAGAATTTACGCCACCGGAAGCATTGGAAACAATCAGTTTTTCAACGCCTAAATATTTCATCACGCGCACCGGAAAAGTAACTTCCTGCATCGAATAACCTTCGTAATAATGAAAACGCCCCTGCATGGCCACTACTTTTTTAGTTCCAATAGTCCCAAAAACTAAAGCACCTTTATGTCCTTCGACAGTAGAAACCGGAAAATTAGGAATCTCAGCATAAGGCAATGAAAATTCAATTTGAATATCATCGGTAAAATTGCCTAAACCCGAACCTAAAATCACTCCAAATTCCGGTGTAAAATTGGTTTTATCCTTAATAAAACTAACAGTTTCCTGAACTAAATCCCACATAATTTTTAATTTTTTCATCAAACTGATTGGCTGCTGAAATTAACTTACTTTGTATTGGTAAATAAAAAAGTTGCTCTTCCGGCAATTTTCCTTTCAATCGCACATAATCTTTTTCGGTAGTAATAATGATATTGTCCTGAGCCTGAATTACAATATCCTGAATATCATTTTCCGAAAAATGATGATGGTCCGGATAAGTCAAACAAATATCTTTTTCATTCTTCAAATAAGCATAAAAAGATTCCGGCTTGGCTATTCCTGCCAAAAGTAATTTCTTTTCTTCTTTAATTTCACTTACTTCAATTTTCTCCTTTTCAGAATAAATGTAATCATCATAAGCGATACAACTAAAAAACAACTCCTGATTTTCGGCCAATTTTAATTTATTTTTTATCGAAAGTTGTTCCGTCTCTGAAAGATTCGGCGGACATTTAGTAACTACCACCACATCAGCTCTTTGCGAACCACTACGGCTTTCACGCAAATTACCTGTAGGCAACATGAAATCATCGGCATAAATATCGCCATAAGCGGTCAATAAAATATAAAATCCCGCTTTTACTTTTCGGTGTTGATACGCATCATCGAGTAAAATAACTTCTGGCTTTTCTGCCTGATTTAATAATTGTTCAATACCATTTTTACGATTCGCATCAACAGCCACTTGGATATTGGGGAACTTTTGAAAAAACTGAAAAGGCTCGTCGCCTAAGATTTCTGCATTCGCATTGGCATTAGCCAAAACAAATCCTTCTGATTTTCTTTTATATCCACGACTTAAAGTAGCTACTTTATATTTTGGCGAAAGCAAACGAATTAAGTATTCTATCTGAGGCGTTTTACCCGTTCCGCCTACACTGAGATTACCCACAGCAATTACAGGCAAATCAAACGAGTAAGATTTCAAAACTCCTTTATCAAAAAGAAAATTCCGAATACTGGTAATCCAACCATATAAAACAGCAAACGGAAAAAGTATTTTTCGAAGTACATTCATACTACGAAAGTATATTTTTTATTTTAAAGTTGATTTGTTTATTCGTTAATTTGTTTATCCGAAAATATCCAAAAATGACAATCAAAGAAATAATTTCCGTACTGGAAGAAATGGCACCACTGGCTTATGCCGAAGATTTTGACAATGTAGGCTTACTTGTAGGCGATGCTAAAACTAAAGCAACCGGAGTTTTAGTTTGCCATGATGCGCTGGAAAATGTTATAGACGAAGCGATTGCTAAGCAATGTAATTTGGTGGTTTGCTTCCATCCTATTTTATTCTCGGGTCTAAAGAAAATAACCGGCAAAAATTATGTAGAACGTGCCATTATCAAGGCTATCAAAAACGATATTGCCATTTATGCGGTTCATACGGCTTTAGACAATCATCAATATGGAGTAAACAAAATTTTCTGTGATGCCTTAGGTTTAACCAACACTAAAATATTGATTCCAAAACATAGTTTTATTCGAAAATTAATCACTTATACCATACCTGAAAACGCTGAAAAACTGCGTAATGCTTTATTTAATGCCGGAGCAGGAAAAATAGGCAACTACGAAGATTGCAGTTTTAATTCGAAAGGAATTGGAACCTACATGGGCAATGAAAACAGCAATCCTGAAATTGGAGAGCGTTTTGAATTTGTAGAAAGTGAGGAAATCAAAATCGAAGTTACTTTTGAAAAATATTTAGAATCTAAAATTTTAAAAGCCCTTTTTAAAAACCATGTTTACGAAGAAGTCGCTTATGAAATTTATGATTTACAAAATACGCATCAGAATATAGGTTTAGGAATGACAGGCGAATTAGAAAATCCGATGCCAGAAAAAGATTTTTTACTGCTAGTAAAAGACAAAATGCAGGCTGATGGAATTCGTCATTCAGCCTTTACAGGAAAAAAGATAAAAAAAGTGGCCGTTCTGGGAGGTTCGGGAAGTTATGCCATAAAAAATGCTATTCAGGCGGGAGCCGATGTTTTTTTAACCGCTGATTTGAAATATCACCAATTTTATGAGGCCGAAAACAGCTTACTTTTGGCAGATATTGGACATTTTGAATCAGAACGTTATACAAAAAATTATATTGTTGATTTTCTTAGAAAAAAAATCCTTAATTTTGCAATCATTTTATCTGAAGAAAATACAAATCCAGTTAAGTACTTATAGAATATGACTAATACAAAAGAATTAAGTGTTGAGGACAAGTTAAGAGCCATCTACGATTTACAATTGATTGACTCAAGAATTGACGAAATTAGAAACGTAAGAGGAGAACTTCCTCTTGAAGTGGAAGATTTAGAAGATGAAGTTGCCGGGTTAAGCACACGTTCTGAAAAATTGAAAAGTGAGCTTGAAGTAATCGAAGAGCAAATTAAAGCTAAAAAAAATAGTATTGAAGACCACAAAGAGGCTATCAAAAAATATACTAAACAACAAGAAACTGTTCGTAACAACCGCGAATTCAACTCTTTAACTAAAGAAGTAGAATTCCAGGAACTTGAAATTCAATTGGCTGAAAAGCAAATGAAAGAAATGAAAGCTTCTATCGAACACAAAAAAGAGATTATTGCTCAATCTAAAGAAAAATTAGAATTGAAATCGAATCACTTAAAGCACAAAAAATTAGAGTTAGATGACATCATGGCAGAAACTGCTAAAGAAGAAGAATTCTTAACTCAAAAATCTATCGAATTCCAAGAGCAAATCGAAGAAAGATTGTTAGCAGCTTACAAAAGAATTCGCTCTAGTGTACGTAACGGATTAGCAGTAGTTTCTATCGAAAGAGGTGCTTCTGCAGGTTCATTCTTTACGATTCCTCCACAAACACAAGTTGAAATTGCTTCCAGAAAAAAAATCATCATTGATGAGCATTCCGGAAGAATTTTAGTTGACAGTAGTTTAGCTGAAGAAGAAAAAGAAAAAATGGAAAACTTATTCGCAAGTATTTAATTATATTTAAGTCCCGATTCACCATCGGGACTTTTTTATTATGAAAAAAATCGTTTATTATCTTTTTACAAAATCCATTGGTTTCTACATCAATGTGCTTAGTTTTATTTTCCCCGAAAAAGCGAATCAGATTGCCTATGACTTATTTAGTCAGCCTCGAGATGGAAGGTTAACCAAAGATAATTTACCTCCTGTCCTGCTTGAAGCCGATAAAGAAAGTTACAAACATGAAGGTGAATATTTCCAGACCTATACCTGGAAAGGGAATGAAAATAATATTCTTTTAGTTCATGGCTGGGAGAGCAATGCTTCCAGATGGGAAAAACTTCTTCCCTATTTAAAAAAATCAGGCAGTACCATTATTGCTATTGATGCTCCGGGACACGGATTATCCAGCGGAAAGGAATTCAACATTCCGCAATATGCCGCATTTATTGATATTATTGTACAAAAATTTCAGCCCAAATACCTTATTGGACACTCCTTAGGCGGAAAAACCTGTTTGTATTACCAGTCTACTTATCAAAACAGCAATTTTGAAAAGATGGTAATTCTTGGTTCTCCAAGTGATTTTAAAATTATTCTGAACAATTACATTAACTTACTGAGTCTAAATTCTAAAATTTCAAAAGGGCTTGAAAACCACTATCTGCGTCATTTTAATCTCCAATTAGATCATTTTTCCGGTAAATCATTTGCTTCTACAATAAAAACGAAAGGATTCATTGCACATGATACTGAAGATACTATAGTATTATTTGAAGAAGGAAAAAAAATTGCCAGCAGCTGGCAGGATGCCGTTTTTATCGAGACAAAAGGACTTGGACACAGTCTTCACGGAAAAGAATTGTACCAAAAAGTGTATCAATTTCTGTTTGAATAATTTATTCAGTATTCACAATCTATGATAATTTCGAAAGAATTGCTTTTGAAATTACCATTGTCATTCCTATAGTTATTGCTATTGTTATTGTATTATTGCTTACTTTTGCTCTATGGAAGAAAATCTAAAACGTCTCAATAAATTCATCGCCGAAACCGGTTTTTGTTCCCGCCGTGAAGCCGATAAATACATCGAAGAAGGCCGTGTTACCATCAACGGCTCTGTTCCTGAATTGGGTACTAAAGTTTCCTCTGATGACGAAGTACGCATTGATGGTAAACTCATTCATGAGAAAAACGAAAAACAGGTTTATCTGGTATTCAACAAACCGGTTGGAATTGAATGTACAACCAATTTAGAAGTTCGCAACAATATTGTAGATTATATTAATTATCCAAAACGGATTTTCCCTATTGGCCGATTAGACAAAGCTTCAGAAGGTTTGATTTTCATGACTAATGACGGAGATATTGTCAACAAAATTCTGCGTGCCCGAAACAATCACGAAAAAGAATATACCGTAACGGTAAATAAACCTATTACCGACCGATTTATTCAGCGTATGGGCAATGGTGTTCCTATTTTAGATACAGTTACAAGGAAATGTAAGGTAGAACAAATTTCAAAGTATATTTTCAAAATTGTTCTGACTCAGGGTCTAAATCGACAGATTCGCAGAATGTGTGAATATCTGGGCTACGAAGTTACTGCACTGAAACGCATCCGCATTATCAACATCTCACTGGATGTTCCTGTAGGCCGTTACCGCGATTTAACCGATGCCGAAATCAAAGAATTAAACAAATTGATAGCTCCTTCCAGTAAAACGGAAGAAGCCAGCTTACCCAAAACGGAAGCACCAAAACGACGAACGGAATTCATCAAAAAAGATGATCCAAGGTTTAAGAAACGAGGGGATTATTAATATAAAAAAGCATTTCATTGACACGAAATGCTTTTTTAAAAATTTAATTTCTAAAAAATATTCGACTGGATTTATCCACTTCAAGGCTTATTTTTCCCTCAATTTTACCATTAAATTCTGAAAAGTTACTTAAGCTCCCTGATAACTCTTTAATCCCTTTTTTAGAATTTATATAAAATATTGTCTTATCAAATTGTAAGTTAATTCCTTTGATATCATTGCCGTTAAGTTGCAAATAAGATTTTTTAGCTTCAATATTTACAAAAGTCGGTTTGTTAAAATGCCAAAAGAAATCTGATTTATCCAATTTGATCGACAGACTATCGACCTGATAATTTCTTAAATTGACATTAGTGTTTTCTTTTGCAATAATAGACTTCACATTTTTACAATAGACTTCGGGAACAGTAAACCCTTTGCCTTCTGTTTTAGATTTAACAGCTGACATAAAAGAGTATCATTTCGAACTACAAAAGGAGCAAAATCAGGTTTAGTATCTTTTTTGTAAGCCTGTGACACACTGAATTCTCTGCCATTCTTTAAAACCAGATAAGCTCCCGGCTCAGCAACTACTACCGAAAAAGAGGCTGTTTTCTTTTCTTTGACAGTTAAATTAGCTTTATTATCAACTCCTTTATAGTACTTTGAACCGATAAATAATAAAGTAATCCCTCCGAAAAGAAAGGTTAAGAAAGAAATTAATATAATATTACTTGTTTTCATAATCATTGTGTTTAATTACAGCTAATAATTCGTTTAAATCGTCACTGTTTAGTTGGAGTAATTTTACTTTAAGAAGGAATTCAGGTAAATCCTGACTGAAAAAATTGTTTTTTTCATTGGCTTTAATGAGTTCGAGCGCCTTTTCGGAAACAAAAAATCCAATGCCTCGTTTATTATCAAAAATTCCTGTTTCTTGCAAATTGGCGTAAGCCCGCATAACAGTATTGTGATTCACTTCAAATTCGGCTGCCAAATCCCGCACCGAAGCCACCCGGTCTCCCGCTTGCAATTGTCCTTCTAATATTTGCCTACAGAGATTATCTACGATTTGCAGATAAATCCCTTTGGTTGTTTTAAAATCCATATTAAGCCTCCTTTTCTTTTAATTTAAAATACGCCATTCCTAAAAAGAATATCCAGGAAAACAATGATAAGGTCAACAAGGAAAATTCAGTACTGCCTAAACTCTCAGTAATCTGAAAAGTATAAAACTGTATATCAAAAAATCGTGGTGATGGATAAAAAATATTAGATAGTAACATGGAAAACAAAATGCAACTCCCAAATAAAATAGCAGAAATCACTACGGATTTAACCAAAGCATATCTCCTAAAGAATGTTGTTCCCGCAAAAAGATAAGTTCCATAAGAGAAAAAACCAAAAATCATAGAGAGTATTTGCCATATATCCCACAACTTATCACCTCTTGTTACCAAAAGTCGAAATTCAAAATAAGGTACTTTAGACGGATCAAAAAATTGAATTTCATTTATTGACTCCGGAAGTAAAGAAGCTTTGGCTAATCGAATGGCAATCCAAAATATTCCCAAAGCTATAGGAATAAAAAAACCTATTCTCAATAAAAACTGTGTTAAGAATTTTTCGAATGTCGATGCCGGACTCAATAAATAATTAGCTGTTTTAATCTTGTCAGTTAAATCCGAAAATGCTGTACCCACAATCACACCTACACCCATCATAAAAAAAACAAAACAAACTATGTAATAACCATTAATAATTTCGACATTTCTGATAAGATTATATTTAGTTGAACTTAGAAACCAATAAGATAACAAATAGGTTATCAATCCTAATCCAAGAACACCAAGAAGGTATTTTGTTCTGTTTATAAGTAAATCCTGCTGGAATAAACGAACAAATCGGTTGAAATTAAAATGGTTATTAAACGACATGGCTTTCTGTTTTTAAGGTTATTTTATTGATAATGGCATTAAAAAGCAATTCGATATCTATTTCGGTTTCTTCGAGTTCGTTTGCTGTTGTTATGATTCGGTAACCGCCCAGACATTTTTCCTGATAAATTGGGTTTTCTATACCTGATAATGTAGTTACCGTTTTAAATTGTAATTTTTGACTAATTTCAAAAATGGATTCGTTATAAACGATTTTCCCTTCATCTAAAACAACAATCGTGTCAATGATAGTTTCTATATCTTTTACCTGATGCGTTGAAATCAAAACCAACTGCTCATCGGAAACCGAGCTGACCAGTATTTTTCGAAACAAACTCTTAGACGGAATATCCAAACCATTTGTTGGTTCATCCAGAATAAGCAAGCTACAATTAGTCGATAAAGCAAAAGCAATCAGGAATTTTTTACGTTGTCCATGCGAAAGTCCGTTTAGAGATTTTTTAGCATCTAATTCAAACTCTTGTAAAATACGGTTCATTTTTTGGTAATCGAATTTGGGATACAAAGGAGCAGTTGCCTTTATATACAATCCTATAGTTATAGAAGGAAACGAAAACTCCTCCGAAACCATATAGATATCTGACAAGAAATCAGGTAATCGGTCGAAAGGTTTAAAACCATGAATGTTCAATACTCCTGTCTGAGGTTTTAACAACCCTGAAATCAATTTCAAAAAAGTTGATTTTCCGGCTCCGTTTTTTCCAAGCAATCCCACAATACTTCCTTTTCGTTGCTGAAAAGATAAATCAGTAAATAAAGCAGCCTGCTTTTTATACTGAAAACTAAGTTGGTCAATTTTTATCATATTTAATTTATTAGTATACTGGTTAAGTAGTACACAAAGGAAAGAAAAAATTTTAATACACAAGCAAAAAAGAAATAAATCTTACAAAAAAATAAATTAAGTATAAAAAATCAGTAATTACAAGCAATTAGAAGTTAAATAACCGGATTTTTATTAGTAAAAAAAATTATCCCAACACAATTAATTAACCTTTTCTTGGAATTTTAGTAAACTTCATTCTATACTAAGCATATAATTTTGCTATTGAAATTAACCTGTCACAATTGAAATTCTCAATACCCAACATTCGCGATTTCAGAATCCAGATTTTCCTGTCCTTCTCTGTAATGATAGTTTTAATTTTAATTTGGTTTCTGCTTTATCTCACAATTGATCGAAAAATTGACAATCTCAATGATTTTAGTTATAAATCCTATAGGGTTTCTCAGGATTTTAGTGCGAATATCAAACGTTTCCAAACGTTTTTATTGTATGGCTACAAACAGGAAGATTTTTATGTAAACCATAGCCAGAAAGACCTTAAAGAATATATTTCGAATTTAAAAGAACAAAAAGCCGAAATAAATTTACTTTTCAAACAATCTAAAGAACTTCATATTGCTATCAATGAAAAAAGGATGTTTAGTCTTTTTGACAAAATTGATTCTCTTATTTCTGATGTGAATTTATACAAAAAAATAGCACTTGTACGGGGTTTTAAAGATTATGGAATTGAAGGTAAAATGCGTGAAAAAGCGCATTCATTAGAACAACAAAAAACACTTAAATCAGCTGTTATCTTACAATTAAGACGTCATGAAAAGGATTATTTAATGCGTAATGAAACTACTTATATAGAAAGTTTTAAAAAATTATATCAGCATACAATTACATCTGGAAAAACAAACAGCAATACCAAACAAACCTTAACAGCTTACAAAAACTATTTTGAAAAATTAGTATCGCTAAGCAGCAAGCTGGGCCATGCACAAAACCAGGGTTTAAATGGTGAAATTAATCAACTGAACGAAGAAATTGAAACTTTATTCATTGAAATTATAAGTTTTAATGAAAAACAAATTAATCATTTAAAAGCTAATTTATTTTACTTTCAACTTGGACAAAGCCTACTGATGATTGCCATTGCATTATTCTTATGTGTTTATATTTCTAAATATTTCACTAAAGATATTCAGTTACTTTCATTAGACATGTCTAATTTCATATTATCTAATTTCAAAAACACAGGTCCAAATTTAAACTATAAATCATCTATCAAAGAGATTGATTATTTGCTGAATAGCTATTCTATTTTAAAAGAAAAACTAACCGAAAATGTAATTTCTCTCGAGAAAAATACAGAAGCAGCCAATAATACAGCTAAATTTAAGACACAGTTTTTAGCTAATATGAGTCACGAAATCCGTTCCCCGCTAAATGGCGTTATAGGTATGCTGAATATTCTTAAAACAAGTCCGTTAAATACAGATCAGTCTGAATATATTGAAATTGCTGAGCACAGCGCTAACCATCTATTGGGTATCGTCAATATGATTCTGGATCATTCTAAAATGGAAGCAGGAAAACTAAAACTGGAAAAAAATCCTGTTCATCTCAAAAAAGAATTATCTAAATTAATCCGTTTATTTGAGTACCGTATCAAAGACAAAAACATAGCCTTACATTTCGAATTTGATGAGGCAATTGAAAATAATATTTTATGTGATAATTTAAGATTGCAGCAAGTATTGATTAACCTTTTGGATAATGCCATCAAATTTACAGCTGTTGGCGATGTAAAACTCGAAGTACGATACATTAAAAGAAAAGAAAATATCCAATATTTAAATTTCCGCATAATGGATTCGGGAATAGGGATTGATGTCAATAAAACTGAACAACTGCTGTTAGCTTTTGAACAAGCCGATTTAACAACTACCCGAAAATACGGAGGAACAGGACTCGGTTTAACCATTTCCAACCAATTGATCCTTTTAATGGGAGGTTCAAAATTAAATATTATAGCATTAGAAGAAGGTGGTTCAAGCTTTAGTTTTGACATTCCTTTTCAATTAAATTCAGCCTCAGCTGTGGTAGAAAATCAAAATGACAGCTTTGTATGTAATAATAAAAAAACTGTCAACAAAGCCTTGATTGTAGAGGATAACTTAATCAATCAAAAGGTATTACGAAAACTTTTAGAAAAAATAAATATATCGGCTGACATAGCAAATAACGGATTTGAAGCTGTTTCTTTATTTGAAAAAAATGAATATGATATCATTTTCATGGATTTACATATGCCCGAAATGGATGGATTTGAAGCTACTAAACAAATTCATTCCTCTGTAAAATATAAATCGAAAAACATTCCAATCATCGCTGTAACCGCCAGCGCTTTTGAAGAAGATAAAATAAAAGCCATTTCAAAAGGCATGGATGATTTTATCACCAAACCAGTTGTTCTTAAAAATCTGGAAGAAACTATTGTAAAACAGATGCAATTGCAGGAAAATTTTAAAAAGCCCGGAATTACCGGGCTAGTTACTTAATTTTAAATATTTACAAATTCATAATATAATGCTTTCGAAAGAAAACTTTTGTTTTTCTCATAATTGATATCTCTATTTTTATCAAAAAACTGAATTGAATCAATTGATGAATCCGGAAAATATTGCTGACGATACTCTTCATTATAATTTAAACTTTTCAAAAAATCAGGTTCAACCCCTTTATTGACAGCAATGTTATAACGCGTAATCAGATTTCCCCAATTGATAAAACTACAAAGCAGAATTGTTCCATAGAAATACCATAACATTCGATTAAAAAGAAACGCATTTGTTTTTTGTCTGTTGATTTTTATAAAGGAAATTAAAAGACCAATTATTGCTAAAATCAAAAAAGCATATACCCCAAGTCTTTTGTAGGTTAAGCCAAAATACAATACATACTCTGAGTTTTTAATAATGGTGCTCAATATCAAAATACCGTTTAAGACAATCCATATCTTCGCCATTTTTTTAAGATTGTGGGCTTTTTCGTCAAAATTGAAGCCTCCTTTGAAATAGAATAAAATTACTCCAATAGCCATAATTATAGAAAATATAACGGCTCTTACCCTTTCATGAGTATCCGAACTCAGTTTTGATTTTTCGACAATTTCAAAAAACTGCTCATAATTATAGGTCACTATAAAAACGATGAGCAACGCATTGAGAAGAAATAAAGTAATTTCCCCACTTTTTCTTTCAAAATCAATATCCAGAAACGAAAACGAATTTTTATTTTCTGTTTTTGCTTCTTCGTTAAAATCATTCGCTAATAATTCATTTTTTTGATAACAAATTTCCGGAATCCAATAATTCCAAAAAGTAAATGAAATATAAAATCCTAAAGCGGTAAGAACAAAGGCTTGCCAGACATCAATATCTAAATAATAATCGGTAAACATCGCTGAAAAATGATTGCTCCCAAAAGAATATACCATTAAAAACAACCCCAGAAACACAGCCGGAATTATAAAATAAGCAATTAATTGTTTGGCAAAACTACTGTTTACCTTTCGTTTGGGAATGTATTGGCTAAACATTAGAATCCGTCCCAGAGAAGCAAGTCCGTTGACAATTACTAAAGGAAATACCTGCAACAGCTTAAGATTAGGTTCCTGCATTTTAAATTGCAGAAAAACAATAGACAAAGCTATCGCTAAAAACGATGGAAAATCGCCATACCAGGCAAAAGCAAAACAGGATAATATTGATGTAACCACTAAAACCAAATGCAAACGACTGACCAGCTTTTCCTTAAAGAAATAACAAATTAACCCGATTTGTAGTAATCCGAAAATGGCCCAGTTAAGTCCTAAGTCTTCGTTGTAAAAAAGCAATGTAAATAATAAACTGCTGCCTAAAATAATAGATAATCTTTTCATAATTTTAATTTTAAAGTACTTTGCAACTCAAAGTTGTTGATCAAAAAAAAGAGATTATTTAGCGCTAATTAATTTTTCAAGATAATTCAGGTGTTCCTTAAAAGCTACTCTTCCCAGATTAGTTATTCTGTAGGACGTCTTCGGTTTTTTACCGACAAATTCTTTCTTAATTTCGATATATTCTGATTTTTCCAAAGCAGCAGAATGGCTGGCTAAATTTCCATCTGTAATGCTTAACAAGGTTTTCATTTCGGTAAAGTCCACCCAATCGTTAACAATAAGGACAGACATAATTCCTAATCGTACACGGCTTTCAA
The DNA here is from genome assembly GCF_051846875.1 of Flavobacterium sp. ARAG 55.4. Lineage (NCBI taxonomy): Bacteria > Pseudomonadati > Bacteroidota > Flavobacteriia > Flavobacteriales > Flavobacteriaceae > Flavobacterium > Flavobacterium sp. ARAG 55.4. The sequence goes on from NZ_JBPYCT010000003.1 coordinate 264,394, forward strand.
AATTTTTATTTAATTTATCGATAATTCCCATGAACTATTTATATTTTTTAAAAAGGATTATTCCATAAAAAACATGCAGGATTCCGAAGCCAAACATCCAAAAAAACAATCCTTTACCTAAAAGAAACAATGACAAACATCCTAAAAGAGCTTCAGAAATTCCTAAATATTTTATATCTGAAAAAGTATATTTTTCGGCATTTATCAATGCTAATCCGTAAAATATCAATGTTGCCGGTGCGATAAACGCAATAAGGTTATGATACAGAAAAGCGGTACAAAAAATACCTCTTATCAATAATGGCAAAGCAAGATTGAATAAAAGATTCTTAGAAGAACTGGTCCAGACAGGCAAATTGTTTTTTTTGCTTTTTCGGACAGTAAAAAAAATACCAAAAGAAACAGCAAATATTAAAATTAGTAATGCAGTAACAATAAGTTCTTTTATTAGTTCAATATTATAAACTCTCCTCTCAGCAGTTAAATAATCAATCCCGTATTTACTAAATAACATATAAATATAAGCTCCTCCAATTAATGCCGTTATTCCGGCAAAAATTCCTGACAAACCACTTAATGATATAAAGCGGGAAGAACGCTCCATCATGGAACGAATATGCAATAAATCTTCTTGATGTTTCTGACTCATAGTTAAAGTACTTTGAAATACAAAGTTATTTTTTATTTTGATATAACAAACATGAATTTCATTTTTTTTTTTACCAAAAAGAAAAAAGCTTCATCAATCTGTACAGAAGTCTCTTAACAACTTAAAACCATTGTTTTCTTTTGAACAAAAAGACACCAAAGAGAGACAATAAAAATGAAATAAGAATAACAATCCATATACCGTAAATATTATTTTCTAAATTATTAGGTACATTCATTCCGTACAAACTCGCAATTAATGTGGGAATCATTAATATGATTGAAATGGAAGTCATTTGTTTCATAATAGTATTCATATTATTTGAAATCACCGAGGCATAAGCATCCATCGTGCCGGTTAAAATGTCACTGTAAATATTAGTCGTTTCCTGAGCCTGACGCAATTCAATTTCTACATCTTCTAACAATTCCGGATCAAAATTTTCCCGTTGGGATTTTATATTGCGAATCCGATGCAATAAAATATCATTCCCTTTTAATGAAGTCATAAAGAAAACAAGACACTTTTCTATTTGTAATAACGCCTGTAATTCTTCATTTTTGATAGACTTTTCGAGATTGTTTTCGGCCAGTTTGATTTTTTGATTAACCTGTTTCAAATATTTCAGATACCATACACTGGAAGACAACAACAGTTTTAGAACCAGATCAAAATTATCTTTAATATCAATTCGCTTACGCTTGGTATAAGCCACGAAATCGGTAAGCATTTCGGTCTGCTGAAAACTTACAGTAACACATATTTCTCCCTTAAAAACTATTCCCACAGGAATAGTCTGGAAAGGCAGCTTTACATCATTACTTTTTACCGGAATGCGGAGAATAATTAAAGTCCAGCCATTTTCGACTTCAATACGCGGTCTTTCGTCTAAATCTTCGATATCATTATAAAAGGCTTCGGGAATCTGAAGCTCCTCAAGAAGGTATTTTTTTTCTTTTTTATCAGGACATTCTACGTTAATCCAGCAGTTGGGAATCCATGCTTCGATTTCTGTTAATCCATTATTATTTTTGTAATATGCTTTCATTATAAAATGCTATAAAAGGGTTAATAGCATTTTGAATAATGTTTCAAATGCTATATTAATTGGCTGTTTTCCGGATAATAATAATCGTCCATTAGAGGGATTGTTTTTTAAAAGTGCTGCAAAAGTAGGCTTAAATTTAGTTATGACAGCACATCTCACAAACTTTAAGCAATTTTTAAGACATAAAAAAAGCCCTAAACTTTCGTTTAAGGCTTCTTGTATTTATAATAATTCTTATTTTCTGCTTCTGATTTTTCTGGCCAGAAGTGTATTTTGCAACAACATAGCAATTGTCATTGGTCCTACTCCACCCGGAACCGGGGTAATAAAAGAGGATTTTTTACTTACTCCGTCAAAATCAACATCTCCTTTGATAACATAACCTTTAGGATTTGATGCATCATCCACACGAGTAATCCCTACATCAATAATAACCACACCATCCTTTACCATATCGGCTTTTAAAAATTCAGGAACTCCAAGAGCAGTTATAATAATATCCGCATTTTTAGTGTATTCTTCTAAGTTTTTAGTACGGCTGTGTGTTAATGTTACTGTTGAATCTCCGGGATATCCTTTGCGGCTCATCAAAATACTCATTGGTCGCCCTACAATATGACTGCGTCCAATCACTACAGTATGTTTTCCGGAAGTTTCAACTTTATATCTTTCCAGCAACTGCATGATTCCAAATGGTGTCGCAGGAAGAAATGTTTCCATTTCCAACGCCATTTTTCCAAAATTAGCCGGATGAAAACCATCCACATCTTTGTCAGGATCGATGGCCATTAAAATTTTTTCCTCGTCAATGTGTTTCGGCAAAGGCAACTGAACGATATAACCGTCTAAATTATCATCTTCATTTAAATCTTTTATCTTGTTTAACAGAGCTGCTTCTGTAATATCTTCAGGCAAACTTACCAATGTAGAATCAAAACCAATTTGCTCACAAGAACGCACTTTACTTCCTACATATGTTAAACTTGCTCCATTTGTACCCACAATAACTGCTGCTAAATGAGGTACTTTTTCGCCATTGGCTTTCATCTGTTGCACTTCCGCAGCAATTTCTTTTTTAATGTCTTCCGAAGTTTTTTTTCCGTCTAGTATTTGCATTCTTTTTTAAGTTTAAAGTTTAAAGTTCCAAGTTTCAGGTTTCAACAACATGAAACCTGAAACTTTAAACAAAAATTATTTCATTCCCGGCATTCCGCCTGGCATTCCTTTCATTCCGCCCATCATTTTCATCAGGTTTTTTCCTCCTGGTCCCTGCATCATTTTCATCATTTTACTCATTTGGTCAAACTGTTTCATCAACTGATTAACCTGTTCTATTTTAGTACCGGAACCTTTAGCAATTCTTGCTTTTCTTTTCACATCAATCAAAGCCGGTTTTTTTCTTTCAATAGGAGTCATCGAATGGATAATAGCTTCAATGTGCTTGAAAGCATCATCTTCAATTTCTACATCTTTCATTGCTTTAGAAGCTCCTGGTATCATCCCTACCAAATCCTTCATATTACCCATTTTCTTTACCTGCTGAATCTGAGTAAGGAAATCATCAAAACCAAACTCGTTCTTAGCGATTTTCTTTTGTAATTTTCTGGCTTCTTCTTCGTCAAATTGCTCCTGAGCTCTTTCAACTAACGAAACAACGTCTCCCATACCAAGAATACGTTCTGCCATACGATCCGGATAGAAAACATCAATGGCTTCCATTTTTTCTCCGGTACCTACGAATTTTATCGGTTTATTGACAACTGATTTAATGGATAAAGCAGCTCCACCACGGGTATCACCATCTAATTTTGTTAAAATAACCCCATCAAAATTCAGTATATCGTTGAAAGCCTTTGCGGTATTCACTGCATCTTGTCCCGTCATCGAATCCACAACAAATAAAGTTTCCTGAGGCTGAATTGCTTTGTGAACACGTGCAATTTCGTCCATCATTTCCTTATCTACTGCTAAACGACCCGCCGTATCGACAATTACAATGTTAAATCCATTAGCTTTAGCATGCTTAATCGCATTTTGTGCAATTTCAACCGGGTTTTTATTCTCCGGTTCTGAATATACCTCAACACCTATCGAATCTCCTACAACATGCAATTGATTAATTGCCGCAGGACGGTAAATATCACAAGCTACAAGAAGCGGTTTCTTATTCTTTTTTGTCTGAAGATAATTAGCTAATTTTCCGGAAAAGGTAGTCTTTCCCGAACCCTGTAATCCTGACATCAAAATTACTGAAGGCGTTCCCTGCAAATTAATTCCGGCAACATCACCTCCCATTAATTCAGTCAGCTCATCCTTAACTAACTTCACCAACAGCTGTCCCGGTTGCAAAGTAGTTAATACGTCCTGACCTATTGCTTTTTCTTTTACTCGGGTAGTAAAATCTTTAGCTATTTTAAAATTCACATCGGCATCCAGTAACGCACGACGCACTTCTTTTAAGGTATCTGCAACGTTGACTTCGGTAATTTTACCGTGACCTTTTAGTATATGAAAAGCTTTATCTAATTTATCGCTTAAATTATCAAACATAATATTGTTTTTTTTTGGAACTGCAAATATACTAAGAAGTTGCAAAGGTTCAAAGTAGCAAACTAACAAAGTTCAAAGAAGTTTTTCTTTTATTTTTGTTCGATGAAAAACAAAAAAGAGGCTAGAAAAATCTAACCTCTTTTGACAAAAAAAAAATAAAAAAAACCAAGTAATTAACTTAATGACGTAAGGACACTAATTTAATATTGTGCATTGAAAACAGGAACTTAAGTCTATTTTCTTAAAATGTTGTGGTACTGTTAGCCTGATAAGCATAATTAAAAGTGTAATATTTAGTAGCTTCTAAATTCAATGGATCCGGTGTCAGAGGCGCATCTTTGTAATAGCTCAAAATTTCAAATTTTGCATATTTACCATCATGTGTTTTTACTACAAATACTTTTCCTGCAACCGGTGAAATAAGATGCGAAGTCATGTTGTAGCTGTACCATCCGTTTCCGCTTCCTGTAGGAATAGCATATACTGAAGCAGCATCTTGCTTAAAAGTTGTTGCTTCCGGAAATGCTGTTACAGCTGCAAATGTATTTGAAACAATACTAACCGCAGCCTGCCCTGTCCTTGCAGGTTCCTCAGCACTTTCAGGATTAAATTTAGCTCCTCCATTTACTATAATTGTGGTACCACTAAAAGCAATATCCCATTTATCAGTAGTAACTACTTTATTTTCAGAGAAGCTAAACTTTGTAAATCCGTCTCTTGCTGAAATATTAGTAGCTTTAACTGTTTGAACTTCCGGGATGGTTTCATTATCAGCATTATCATCATCATTACTACAGGATGCTGTAAATAATACTAAAGCTAAAAGAGAAAGTTTTAAAAATTTTGTTTTCATTTTTGGGTATTTAAATAATTATTGATTAAAAATTGTATTGAATTCGTGCAAAAAACTGTCTTCCTGCAAGGTTATTAATCTGATCAGGATCAGTAAAATCAAATACATTATTCGCTCCGGCCTGAAGCATGAATTTGTCTTGTATTTGTTTAGAAATGGATAAGTTTGTCAATACATAACCATCTATAAATTTGTCGTATTTATCCATAATACTATTACCGTTAGTATCAAACATTCCGTATTTACCTCTGTAAAAAACACGTAAATTAATATCAGTTTTCATTCTTGGAATCCGATATAAAAACTTAACGTTAGCCGTATGTTTAGATCTGTTAAATAATCCGAAATAATCTGATTTTTTAATTGCAATTGTTCCTGAACCCGATGGACGAACAAACTTATGTTCTTCAAAATCATCAATAACTGATTTGTCTTTTGCAATTAAATATTGGTATCCTAATGACACTGTAAACTCCTTACTGAAATTATAAGTCGAGTTATATTCTAATCCATAAGTAAAAATTTCACTGATATTTGTGTAACTAAAAACATTCTGACCATTACTTTTAACAGCTACAACCTGTGTATCAATTAAATTAGAAATTGAATTATAAAAAGCATTGACATCTAATCTAAACTTGTTTCTTTTATAGAAAGTTCCAAAATTAAAATTGATGGCACTTTCCGCTTTCAAAGGATTATTAAAATTTATTCCTGAAATTCGGTTAGCAATTTGCCCCTGATCGTCTAATTCTTTCAAACGATCTTCTGCTACATTGTAACCTAAAACAGTATAACCAACTTGTGGATTCATAAAATCGAAATACAACTGACGGAAATCTGGCGCTTTATATCCATATCCTACCGAAGCTTTCAGAGAAAAATCTTCTGTAATTTTATAATTAGCCGCTAATTTGGGACTAAACTGAGAAGCGTATTCACTATGATTATCATATCTGAAACCCGCCAGAATATTCAATTTTTCTGTTGGATTATAATCGTATTGCACAAAAACATATTGCGAATTAAAAACTACATTACTGTCAAAGTAGGTTCGGTCTAAGGTTTCATGATTGAATCCAATTCCTGTGGTTAACTTATTGGCTTTAATCGAAAAAGTTGTTCGCACTTCAGGTCTTAAAAGCCATTGATTATAATAAGATTCTTCAAAAAGAACGCTATTTTCATCATTTAAAAAAGCGTTATTTTTATAATTAGTCACATAAAACTCATATTCCGAATAGATTTTAGAATTCCAATTATGTTCTAATTTAATTTGTGAATTCCATTCTTTTTCTGTTGCATCGCCCAGATATTGTTTGGTTTCAATTACTGCTTTGTTATCTATCTTTTGATTATAAAAACGATTACTTACAATCAGTTTTAAATTTTCCGAAAAATCATAATATAATTTTGGCTGAATCGTATTGTTATGGTATTTTTCAATATTTTTCAACCACGAACTTTTATCCAAATCATAGCCGTCAGAGGAATTGTAATTTGCAAACACGTTAGCCGCAAATTTTTTCTTTTTCCAAAGCAAATTCACATTTGCATCATTCGTATTAAAAGAGGCATAACGATACGACAAACTACCCGAAAACAAATCTTTTTGAGGTCTTTTTGTAATTACATTTATCACACCTCCCATAGCTTCAGACCCATATAAGGCGGATGAAGCACCTTTTACGATCTCAATTCTTTCAATATTTCCAACAGAAACTCTCGACAAATCCAGAGCTCCCGAACTTCTCCCCACCAGAGGAACACCGTCAATCATAATCATCGTATAAGCGGCATCTAAACCCTGCATTTGAATGCCTTCAAACCCGCTTTCATCCGGAATCAGAATTATTCCGGTCTGTTCGTTTAAAATTTCACTCAATCGGGTAACTCCGGATTTAACGATTGCATCCGATGTAATAATTGTCATAGGCAAAGGCAATGAGGAAAGCACTCTTTCGGTTCTTGTGCCCGTTACCACCACCTCTGCTAATATTTCATCAGCAGCAATACTGTCTTTCATTTGTCCAAAAACTGCACTGCAAAAAAACAGACTTATAAATGGTGTAATTTTAAACTTCATTATTTTTATTTAATCTTAATAACAGTGCAAATATATAATTATTTTTATTTGTTCTAAATAAAATCTATTATATTTGTCAAAAATTTTTAAATCAATAAATCAGTTATGAAAACAAGAAAAAGTTATCTGACTGCTGTATTAGTCCTTACAGCAAGCATTGGATTTAGTCAGGAAAATAAAAAACAGCAAGACATTCAATCCATCAAATCCATGTGTGGTTGCTATGAAGTTAAATTTAATTTTACTGAAACTTTTCAATATGCTAAAGATACTGCTAACTATAAACCATCTGAAACCAAGCATGAATCGGCCTTAGAATGGGTTGCATTACTGGAAGACACTCCAGATAAAATCATGCTTCAGCATTTATTGATTGCCGGACCAGACATGATTATCAAACACTGGAGACAGGACTGGATATATGAAAACGCTGATTTGTATTCTTTTTATAAAGACAACAGCTGGAAATACAGCAAGCTCAATAAAAAGGATATTAAAGGACAGTGGACTCAGAAAGTATATCAGGTAGATGACAGTCCGCGATATGAAGGATCAGCGAGCTGGGTTCATGTGGATGGAAAAGACTATTGGGTAAATACTACCGATGCTCCGTTACCACGAAGAGAACATACCAAGCGTAATGATTACAATGTACTGAAAAGAAGAAACATTCATGAAATTACTAAAAGGGGATGGAATCATGAGCAGGATAATGTAAAAATTATCAGAGACAATAACGGAAACGATGTTGTTCTTGCTGAAGAAAAAGGACTGGACATTTACACTAAAGTAGCGGATTCTAAATGTGAGGCAGCTCAAAAATGGTGGAAAGAAAACCAGTTACTCTGGAAAAATGTAAGAACAAAATGGGATGCGGTTTTTGCACAAAACAAAGATCTTGATTTAGAAGAAAAAGTAGACAAAAAGACATTGTATTCGCATCTGTTTAAATTAAAACCGGATGCGCCAAAAACGGAAACCGATGCGATAATTGATCGTTTTCTAAAATAAAAAATAGTTGAATTTGTGTGTTAGTTTGTTTTGAAAAGAGTCGGTAATCAAGTATTACCGGCTCTTTTCTTTATCTAAAAAACTCTAATATATAAACTACAGAATAAATAAATAACCACAGATAAAACTGATTTAAACAGATAATCCCAGACTATAAAATCCGTTTATATCAGCTGTATCGGTTTAATCTGTGGTCAATAATTCGTCCACCTGAAAGACTTACATTCGCTCAGGAACATTAATTCCCAGCAATCTAAAAGAAGCAGCAATGGTATCGGCTACTTTTTTAGATAACTGTACTCTGAATATTTTAATTTCTAAATCGGCTTCTCCTAGAATTGGTACTGCCTGATAGAAGGAGTTGTATTCTTTTACCAAATCATACGTATAATTTGCTAATAAAGCCGGACTATGGTTTTGAGCTGCATTCTGGATTACTTCCGGGAATAATTCCAATTGTTTCAGTAATTCTTTTTCTTTTTCGTGCAATGTTTCCACTTGAGCCACATTCGAAAAATCAAAATCAGCTTTTCTTATAATCGATTGAATTCTGGCATAGGTATATTGAATAAACGGACCTGTATTTCCGGCAAAATCAACCGATTCTTCCGGATTAAACAAAATACGTTTCTTAGGATCTACTTTCAAAATGTAATATTTCAAAGCACCTAAACCAATTGTTTTATACAATCTGGCTTTTTCCTCATCGGAATAACCGTCTAATTTTCCTAGTTCTTCTGAGATTTTCTGAGCCGTATCGGTCATTTCCTGCATCAGATCATCAGCATCGACAACAGTTCCTTCACGGGATTTCATTTTGCCCGAAGGCAAATCAACCATTCCGTAAGAAAGGTGAAATAAATTATCAGCCCAATCAAAACCTAATTTTTTCAGGATTAAGAACAATACTTTAAAATGATAATCCTGCTCATTTCCTACTGTATAAACCATTCCGCCTACATCCGGCATGTCTTTCACACGCTGAATTGCCGTCCCGATATCCTGTGTCATATATACCGCAGTTCCGTCAGAACGCAACACAATTTTGCGGTCTAAACCTTCGTCAGTCAAATCAATCCAAACTGAACCATCCGGATCTTTTTCGAAGATTCCTTTTTCAAGTCCCATTTGAACTACATCTTTCCCTAACAAATACGTATTGCTTTCGTAGTAATAACTGTCAAAATCAACTCCCATATTTTTATACGTAGCAGCAAAACCATCATAAACCCATTGGTTCATCGTTTTCCAAAGTGCTACTACTTCGGCATCACCAGCTTCCCATTTGCGAAGCATTTCCTGAGCTTCAAGAATGACTGGCGCCTGTTTTTTAGCTTCTTCTTCTGTTTTTCCTTCAGCCATTAATTGGTTGATTTCTTCTTTGTATGCTTTATCAAAAGCGACATAAAAATTCCCAACCAATTTATCTCCTTTCAATCCTGTGGATTCCGGAGTTTGTTCTTTTCCAAATTTCTGCCAGGCTAACATCGACTTACAAATATGGATTCCTCTGTCGTTGATGATTTGGGTTTTATATACTTTTTTACCCGAAGCCTTAATGATTTCAGCCACCGAATAACCTAATAAATTATTACGAACGTGCCCTAAATGCAAAGGTTTGTTAGTGTTTGGTGAAGAATATTCAACCATTACCGCTTTGTCAGTTGGATTTGGAGTCACAAAACCATAATTCACATTATCTTTAATTCCGTTGAAGAAATTCAAATAATGAGCATCGGCAATAACAATATTCAGGAAACCGGAAACCACATTAAACTTGGCTACCTCAGTCACATTATCTACTAAATAATTTCCTATTTTGTTTCCTAATTCAACCGGATTACTTTTAATGACTTTTAATAAAGGAAAAATAACCATGGTAATATCGCCCTCAAATTCCTTACGTGTCGCTTGAAATTCTATTTTATCAATCGTTACATCAAATAAATCCTGAATTGCTTTTTGTATTGATGGCGTAAGTGTTTGTGATAATGTCATTTTGTAGTTATTTTTTAATGGCTGCAAATATAGGTATTATAGCGCAATTGGGGAAAAGTGATTTGTAAAAAGTAAAAAGTGATTAGTAAGAGCTATTCACTAATCCCTTTTTACTTTTTAAAGCGTACAATTCTACCATTTAATAATAGCACTCGCCCAGGTAAATCCACTCCCAAAAGCGGCTAAAACTACCGTATCTCCTGATTTTATTTTGCCTTTTTCCCAGGCTTCCGTTAAGGCAATAGGTACTGAAGCTGCTGTAGTATTTCCGTATTTTTGAATATTATTATAAACCTGATCGTCATTCAAACCAAATTTTTGCTGGATAAACTGAGAAATTCTCAAATTAGCCTGATGTGGAATCAGCATATCAATATCAGAAACTTTTAAATTATTGGCTTCTAAACCTTCATGAATCACTTCAGCAAAACGAACTACCGCATTTTTAAAGACAAATTGTCCGTTCATGTGGGGAAAATAACTTTCATCATCCGGATTATTATCAGCAACAATATCACTTACCCAGCGTCCGCCCATTCCGGGCGCAGTCAATGCAAGTTCTTCGGCATGAATTCCTTCGGAGTGTAAGTGTGTCGAAAGAATTCCTTTAGTCAGATCTTCTTCACGACTCAACACTGCTGCTCCTGCTCCATCACCAAATATCACCGAAACATTGCGTCCGCGCGTGGTCATGTCTAATCCCGACGAATGCACTTCAGATCCTATCACTAAAATATTCTTATACATTCCTGTTTTTATATATTGATCCGCAACAGATAACGCATACACAAAACCGGAACACTGATTGCGAACATCTAATGCTCCCACAGTGCGTAATCCCAATTCTTTTTGTACCAAAACGCCTGGTCCAGGAAAATAATAATCCGGACTTAGCGTAGCAAAAACAATAAAATCAATATCATTTTTATCGATACCGGCACGTTCAATTGCCACTCTGGCTGCTTTTACACCCATTGAAGTAGTCGTATCTTCACCTTTTATGATATGCCTGCGCTCCCGGATTCCGGTTCTTTCCTGAATCCATGCGTCATTAGTATCTATAATTTTTGACAAATCGTCATTAGTAACTACATTAGAAGGCACATAGAAACCTAAACCTGAAATTTTTGAATGATACATATTTTAGTTTTTAATAACATCTATTATAAATATAATAAAAAAACCAGTCTAAACAACTGGTTTACTGATAGTATATTTACTTAAAAAAAATGAACATAACCTGAACGACTAATTTTTATCTCTCAATTATGCTGTTTGGTCTTCTATAACTGCATCCAGTGCATTTTTCTTAACTGATTCAATTCCATTTTCACGAGCTGCAACCGACTCATACATTTCACTATTTCCAATAATCTGATTATTACCGGCTTTTAAATTAAAATAGTGTTTCCCATTTGAGGATTCTTTTCGATCAAATCGACTGTCATCCTGGGCATTTTTTCTAACCGATTCAATTCCGTTCTCACAAGCAGCCTTAGTGGTATAACCTTCGCTTGCTAAAATTGCCTGACCATTGCCGGCTTTCAAACTAAACTGAAACTCCCCATTAACTCTTTTTGTAACCAGATATTTCCCCATTGTATTTAGAATTTAAATTGATAATCTGTATTTCAATGACTTAACTAAAATAATAAAAAAAGAATACAAATTTGCAGAATTTATTAACAAATCTTCAAATTGACTTCCTGATTAAATTCTAAAGGAGATTCATGTTCGAAAAAAATCACTTTTCGGTCAAAAACAGCTTTAATAAGATAATGACTTCCTTTAAAATAAGATTGTTTTACAATGACACTCATCAAACCATTTTCGGCAATTTTTAACTGATGCGGATACAATAAAACCAGTTCATCTTCGCCATCTACAGTGATAAGCTGGGATAATTTCAGCTCATTTACTTCACCAAACAATGAAGCCACATATTTATTTATAGGATTATTATACAAATTATACGAGTCCGCTTTATCAACCATTCTTCCATTTTGCAACACAATTGTTTCATCAGCAAAAGAAAGAGCATCAGTACTATCGTGAGTCGCAACGATGACCGTAATTCCCTGCGCTTTTAAATACGCAAATAAATTGCGTCTCAGGGCATTTTTTCTAAAATTATCAATATGGCTAAAAGGTTCGTCCAGCAATAAAACTTCAGGCTCTAAAGCCAGAACTCTTGCCAGAGCTACACGTTGCTGCTGTCCGCCGCTCAGGTATTTAGCCTTTACATCGGCAAACTCCGTCATCTCAACAATTTCCAGCAATTCTCTAACACGTGCTTTTTTCTTGTCCGGATAAATATTCGACAAATATTTCCCCACATTTTCCGCTACCGTAATATAAGGCATCAGATCAAAATCCTGTGATAAATGCTTCATAAAAGGCATTCCGGGAACCAAATGAAAATCAGGACCTAAAACTTGTTGGTCATTCCAGAAAATCTGTCCTCCATCCAAATCATACAAGCCGTAAATCAGTTTCAGCAATGTACTCTTACCACAACCGCTTTCGCCTATTACAGCAATATTTTGTCCTTTTTCTACAGTAAAATTTATATTTTGAACTACTGGTTTTTCGGTATAACCAAAGGAGATATTTTGAACTTGGAGCATTTTAAAAGAATGTTTTTTTTTGGAAACGCAAAGATAGATTCTTTGGTATAAAAAGGGAAGAGTTTATAAATAATATTATTACATTAAGTAATCATATTAGGAAAATTATACAATGATTTATAAATTTATGTAGCTTTAACATACAAAATAATTTGATTATTTTTCTTTTTTGCTTGATCAAAAAAGAAACAAAAAAATCAAGTCTTGCGCTTCCTCGTCGGTCAAATTAGTTTTCGAATACTAAAAGAAAAGAACTCACTACGCTCAAACAGCTTTTCTTTTTACGTATTCTTCAAACATTTGACACTCGACTGCGAAAGCTAAGGACGGCTATGCTGATTACACAAGTTTTGTAAAAATCTAAGGAATTTGTGGTTTTAAAAAAAGGTCGTTTTGTTATTAAAACAAAACGACCTTTAAATTATTTCAAAAAAGCGATATACTAGTTACCGGCTTCTTTCTCTGCATCCGCTTTCATTTTTTCATTAGCTACGATAGCAAATTCAACACGACGGTTTTGGCTTCTTCCTTCAACAGTACCGTTGTCTGCAATCGGGTCAGCAATTCCCATTCCCTGAATCATAAATCTACCGGAAGAAATTCCTTTACTTACTAAATAGTTTTTAACTGAAGTAGCACGCTCTCCTGAAAGTTTTAGGTTGTAATCAGCAGGACCTGTACTATCTGTGTAACCAAAAATAGTAATATCAGTGTCCGGATATTCATTGAAAACAGAAACTAATTTATCCAAATTTCCTTTTGCAGCAGCAGTCAAACTGGATTTATTAGTATCAAAACGCACTGCATTTTCGTTTAAAACTAATTGGATTCCTTCCCCAACTCTTTTTACCTCAGCACCCGGAATAGCCTGGTCAATCTGTCTGGCCTGTTTGTCCATTTTGTTACCAATAACACCACCGGCAACTCCACCTACAACTCCACCAATAACAGCTCCCATAGCACCTTTTCCGCCTTTTCCAAGGTTGTTTCCTAAAATCCCACCTATTATAGCGCCTCCTGCTGTACCTATAGCAGCTCCCCTTTGTGTTTTATTTGTATTTTTTACTGCCTCACAGCTTGTAAAAACCGAACCTGCAATCATTATTATAGCTAATGCTAATACGGATATATTTTTCATAATTTATTCTTTTTTAAATTTTAATTAAGTCTTCTTAGTTTACACGTTGAAACTGGTAAACAACATTTGTTAATTTTCCTCCAACATCAATTCTGTCAATCAATTGAAAAGAACTGTCTGTTAAATTAGATACGCCTAAAACGTAACCATCTCTTACTTTTTTAGCTTTTTCTCCGGCATCTAAAATTTTCAGTACAAACTCTCCGTTAGAATTAACAAACCAGGTAATTGGTGAGCTAAAAACAGGACAGTCATACTTAGTCAAAGCCATTTCTCCTTTATTGTTATTAGAAACAAATTTCCAGGTACTTCCTTCAAAACATTTTGAATCAGCCAGTTGAAATGAATTCACTTTAATATATTCTGATCCCGGATAAGAAACAGAACTAATTACCCAATTCCCTTTAATCCCAGTCTGAATTCCTCTATCTAATTTAGTAGCGGTTACTGAGGATGTTTTACAGGAAAATAATGCCAGCGAAAGCGCTGCAACTAAAAATATTTTTTTCATCGTTTCTCATTTTAATATTAAACGTAGTACAAATATACGATGCAATTGGGTTAAAATATTTCAAAATTCAACATTTTTATATCAAAATTCACTGTTAAGACATTTTGTCATCTTACACTGAATTGGTACTTTATTTGAATAGCCTGAAGCTGATTGTAAAACACTCTAAAAAAATTTTAAATATGACAACTGGAAAAATTAACGTTTCGGTGGAAAATATCTTTCCGCTAATCAAAAAGTTCTTATACAACGATCACGAGATCTTTTTACGGGAATTAATTTCGAATGGAACAGATGCAACATTAAAATTAAAACACCTGACTAACATTGGCGAAGCCAAAGTAGAATATGGCAATCCAATTCTGGAGGTTAAAGTTGACAAGGAAGGTAAAAAACTGCACATTATTGACCAGGGTATTGGTATGACGGCTGAAGAAGTTGAAAAATACATCAACCAACTGGCATTTTCAGGTGCTGAGGAATTCTTAGAAAAATACAAAGACACTGCTAAAGATTCCGGAATCATTGGTCATTTTGGTCTTGGATTCTACTCTGCTTTTATGGTCGCTTCTAAGGTGGAAATTATCACTAAATCATACAAAGACGAACCGGCGGCTCACTGGATTTGTGACGGAAGCCCTGAATTCTCTTTAGAACCAGCTGACAAAACAGACCGCGGAACAGAAATCATTCTGCACATTGCCGATGATTCTTTAGAATTCTTAGAAGAATTTAAAATCAAAGAATTGCTGAACAAATACAATAAGTTCATGCCTATTCCTATTAAATTTGGAACAAAAACTGAAACACTTCCTAAGCCGGAAGATGCTCCTGAAGATTATGTAAATGAAACGATTGAAGTTGACAACATCGTCAACAACCCAAATCCGGCATGGACTAAACAACCGGCTGATTTGAATGAGGAAGATTATAAAACCTTCTACCACGAATTGTATCCAATGCAGTTTGAAGAGCCGTTATTCAACATTCACCTGAATGTAGATTATCCGTTCAATTTGACTGGTATTTTGTATTTCCCAAAATTAGGTTCGGATATGCAAATCCAGAAAGACAAAATCCAATTGTACCAAAACCAAGTATTTGTTACCGATAATGTAGAAGGAATTGTACCTGAATTCCTGATGATGCTTCGCGGAGTGGTGGATTCTCCGGACATTCCTTTGAACGTTTCCCGTTCCGGATTACAAGCTGATGGTGCAGTGAAAAAAATATCAAACTACATTACCCGTAAAGTTGCTGATAAATTAAAATCCTTATTCAACGAAAACAGAGCCGATTTTGAAGCAAAATGGAACGATATTAAAATCGTTTTGGAATACGGAATGCTTTCTGAAGATAAATTCTACGAAAAAGCAGGCGCATTTGTATTGTACCCAACAGTGGATGACAAATACTATACACTTGACGAATTAAAAGAAAACCTAAAAGACAATCAAACCGATAAAGACGGAAAACTGGTTGTTTTATACGCAGGAAACAAAGAAGAGCAACACTCTTATATTGAAATCGCTAAAGAAAAAGGATACGAAGTTTTATTATTAGACTCGCCAATTATCTCGCATTTAATGCAAAAACTGGAAAACGATAATAAAGATTTAACTTTCGTTCGTGTGGATTCGGATCATATTGACAACCTGATCAAGAAAGAAGAAACCACCATTTCTAAACTTTCTGAGGAAGAAAAAGAAAGCCTGAAAACTTCTTTAGAGTCTTATATCCCAAAAACATACACCGTACAACTGGAAGCTATGGACAGCCAGGCAGCACCATTTATCATCACGCAACCGGAATTCATGCGTAGAATGAAAGAAATGAGTCAAACTGGCGGTGGCGGAATGTTCGGAATGGGCAACATGCCGGAAATGTACAATTTGGTCGTGAATACTAATTCGCCTTTGGCAACTACCATTTTAAGCACCGAAGACAAAACAGCACAAGAAAGCCTTGTAAAACAAGCCTTAGACTTGGCTAAATTATCCCAAAACTTACTAAAAGGAGAAGCTTTAACCGCTTTTGTAAAACGTAGTTTTGAGTTGATTAAATAATTTATTTGATTATTCGTTAATTCGTTTAACCGATGAATAACAAGACCTGCTGGTGCAAACTGGCAGGTTTTTTTTGTTTAGGAGCAGAAAGATTGAGTTTCCATAAGCACTTCTCTCCTGCTTTCGCCTTTATCTCTTCGCTACGCTGCGAGGATATCGGCTCTATCAGGGCTACTAAATTCATTTCCTTTCCAAAAGATATTTTGTAAGAATATTTTAATATATTTGAATATTAAAATGAAGAAACATGCATCAATTTAGTGAATTAGTTTATAGAAGCACAGCATTTTCTCTAGCTACATTAGATGACGTAAAATCTAAAGTAATTGAAGAATTACAGACAAGTCGTTCTACTAAACTCGTTAAAACCCTACAGATGATTCAATTACAAAAGGCAATTATAGCAATAGGTATATTTTCATTATTTGAGTCTATTTTACAAGAAAAATTAAGCTGTAAGAATGGGTTTCAAGAGACAAAAAAAATTATTAATCAATCTGGAAATATCAGACTTAAAACCCGTTTTGATGATTTTATATGTGCAATCAATACTTTAAAACACGGAAAAGGTAGAAGTTATAACGCGTTGGTTGCTAAATCAGATACTTTATCATTTAAAGTAAAATTACCTGAAGAAAATTTTTTTGAGGAAGGGGATGTTTCTGAAATTTCTACTTTAATTGAAGTAAATGATGAATTTGTTTTAGATTGTGCAAGATTAATTGAAGAAATTTCTAATGAAATTAGAAAAATAAATCCTGACTATTTTATTTAAAAAACCAATAAGCGGATTCGAAATCATTGCCTCAACAAAAATCAAATTTTGGATATACTGAATGAGATTGCTTCGTTCCTCGCAATGACACACTTGGCGGCTAAGTCATTGCGAGCGGTAGCGAAGCAATCTCACTAAAACGAGTAGATGTAATCGTACTAACAAGGTAATTTAATGTCACTAAAAAAAATAAATCTAATCGCTCAATAAAACCAAAAAAGATGAAGCCAGGATTTGTATATATCATCACCAATAAATACCAAACGGTAGTTTATATTGGTGTGACATCAAATCTTCCACAAAGAATTTCAGAACATAAAAACAAGAAATACCCAACATCATTTTCAGCCCGATACAATTTAAACCTATTAGTTTACTATGAGCAATTTCAATGGATTGAAGATGCTATAGCCCGGGAAAAACAAATTAAAGCAGGTTCAAGAGCTGCCAAAAACAAATTAATACAATCTATTAATCCCACATGGAAAGATTTATTTGATGAAATTAAAAATATAATGACTGAATAATAAGTAGTTGAAAATTTAGAATTCAAATCCACAACAATAACAAAAATTTATACAAACCATGAAAAAATCCATTTACATTCTTACACTTTTATTGATTAACATTTGCTTTTTCTCCTGTTCAAATGATGATGATTTAAACTATCAGACTGATTTTGAAAAGAGCCAAAAAGCCTGGCTGGATTTTAAAGCAACCTCTAATAATTCCTATCAATATGTGGTATCCGGAGGTTCTGTATTTACCATTTACGGTTGGGAAACCACTATTACAGTGTCAAACGGAATTGTAATTCAGCGACATTTTAAATACATTGGCACAACAGAGAATATACCTGAAGAAGATTTAGAATGGACAGAAAATGAAAACGAGATAAACAGTCATCCCAATTCTAATGCAGCAAATCCGTTGACATTAGAGGAAATCTATGCCAAGGCAGAAAACGAATGGTTAATTAAGAGAAAAAACACCGACACCTATTTTGAAACCAAAAACAACGGACTCATTTCAACTTGCGGCTATACTCAGAAAGGATGTATGGACGATTGCTTTACCGGAATCCGAATCAAAAGTATTTCGACCCTGTAAATGTCCTCGACAAAATTGCAACAACCTTTAATTAAGTTGCAAATGCCTCTGAGCAAGTTACAAATACCTCTGAGTAAATTACAAATACCTTTGAGCAAACTGCAAATACCTTTGAGCATTTTGCAGAAACCTTTGAGCAAATTGCAAAGGCCTCTGAGCATTTTGCAGCTCCTTAATGACAAACTAAACTTAATTCTTTTTTTGTAGATTTGGTATATAAGCTAAACCAATGCGTGAAATTCCAAACTTATACTTTAAAAATGCTTCCGAATGGAGAGCCTGGCTGCATGAAAATCACAGCCGTTATCAGGCGGTGCATTTGATTTTTTATAAAGTAGCACACGAAGCCGAAAGCATGCGTTGGGAAGAAGCGGTAAAAGTGGCTATTTGTTATGGCTGGATTGATTCTACGGTTAGAAAACTGGATGAAGACCGCAGGCAACAACTTTTTACACCCAGAAAAGACAAAAGTGTCTGGAGCAAACTCAACAAAACGTATATTGAATATTTGATTGCTGCCAACCTCATGCATGAAAGTGGCTTGAAAAAAATTGAAACTGCTAAGAAAAACGGCTCCTGGGAAAGTCTCGATGCCGTAGAAAACTTAGAAATTCCGGAAGATTTACAACTCGAATTTGATAAAAATCAACAGGCTTTTTCCAATTATAACAACTTTAGTAAAAGCTATCGAAAAAGTTATTTGTACTGGCTCAATCAGGCCAAACGGTCAGCAACCCGACAAAACCGAATTACTCAAATCATCGATTTGTGCGAAAGAAATTGTAAAATGAGAGGATAAATAAACTGTCAGTCTGAGCCTGTCGAAGACCTTATAAAACAATATGACTATGAAAAAGAAATTATCATTAAAAGAATCCGCAGAACTTTTAAAAATACTAAAAGACCGCTTTGAAAAAAACAGCAACCGACATGAAGGTATTGAATGGAATAAAGTTCAAGCAAAACTAGAATCTAATCCTGAAAAACTCTGGTCACTAAACGAAATGGAACAAACAGGCGGCGAACCGGACGTTGTCCATTATGATAAAAACACCGACGAATATACTTTTTACGATTGTTCAGCCGAAAGTCCTAAAGCCCGCAGAAGTCTGTGTTACGACCGTCAGGCATTAGATACCAGAAAAGAAAACAAACCTAAAAACAATGTAGAAGATGTGGCTGCTGCAATAGGAATCACACTTTTATCAGAATCAGAATACCGGGAATTGCAAAAACTAGGCAATTTCGATACTAAAACATCCAGCTGGATTGAAACACCTGCCGAAATTAGAAAATTAGGCGGTGCCATTTTCGCTGATTTCCGTTATGGAAATGTGTTTATCTATCACAACGGCGCGGAATCCTATTATGCTGCCAGAGGGTTTCGCGGAGCGTTAAAAGTTTAAGCTTATCAACCACTTTATTTACAACCAAACCAACAAATATGATATACACACTAATCGGAATGAGTTTGCTTTTTATCGCTATAGGATTCATTGTAAACGAGAATAATGCCAAATACCTTCTTGCGGGATACAATACGATGAGTAACGAAGAGCAAAAGAAAGTAGACCTAAAAACGTATATTGCTTATCTTAGAAAGTTTCATCTTTTTTTAGGTTTTTCATTTTTACTGATTGGAATTCTGTTAAAGTATTTGGTTAGCGAAAATGCTGTTGGAATTTTCATTGGAGTCTATCCTATTGTAGCTTACACCTATTTTATTGCTACGAGTGCTAAATATTTCAGTACCAAAAAAAATAAAATTGGAGCTTACATTATGGCTTTAGTTCTAATAGCTATAGTTGTTATGTTTGCCCGCGATTATAAGGAAACCAAACTCATTTTAAATTCGAATTCCATTGAATTTAAAGGAACTTATGGCGAAATTGTACCTTTTGAAGTCATAAAAAGCATTGAATTAGTAGATAAAAAACCAAAAATCATTAAAAGAACTAAAGGATTTTCTGTTGGAACTATTAAAAAAGGTTTGTTTAAAACTGATACTGGAGAGATTGTAAAACTAATTTTGAACTCCGAAAACAAACCTTATATTTTACTCACCAAATCGGATGGCAGGAAAATTTATTATGCAGCCAAAGAAGCATCAAATGAACAATTGTTTCAAAAAATTAAGAATATTTCCAATAAATAAAATCAATTATCGTTTTACCAGAATAAAACTTCAATTGCATTAAACCTTTTTATTTATTTCATATCTTAATGAGGCACAATCTGATAGTAAATTACAAAACAACTAAATCCTGCCAGCTATGAATCGCAACACGCTTTGGTCTCTTCGATTAGGATTTTCAAATCAGCAGGCTGCTGTTATTGAGAAAATGGGTATTTCTAAATTTTTGGATGCTTCTTTCAAAATAAATTTTGATGCCACTGTACCTGATTTTTTAAAAGACAGCCCGAAAACAACTGCCGATTTTAAAGAACGTCGGGAAAAAAGCAAAGATTTAAATACAGAGCAAAAAAGAGAACTTAAAAAGGATTTTCAAAAACAGGAAGGGAATACTTCTATAGAAATGAAATGCTGGTGGATTGATAAAATGATCTCTGGTGATTATCCCCTACAGGAAAAAATGACTGTTTTTTTACACAATCATTTTGTATCTACTTATCAAAAAGTCAAAGTAAACCACTGGATTTTTGAACACAATCAACTGCTTCGTAAACATGCATTCGGGAATTTCAGAGAACTGACTAAAGCTGTTTTAAAAAGCAATGCTATGCTGCGTTATTTAGACAATACTGACAACCGAAAAGGTAAAATCAATGAAAATTTAAGCCGGGAATTGCTGGAACTTTTTACGCTGGGTATTGGTAATTACAGTGAAGAAGATATAAAAAACGGAGCCAAAGCATTAGCAGGATTAAGCCCGGGAGATAATGGAGGTGTTTACAGAGACAAACTTTCCGATAGTTCTGAAATCACTTATTTGGGTAAAAAAGGACATTTTAAATCCGATGCTATTGTGGATATCATTTTCGAACAAAAAAACAGTCCTTATCTTTTTACTAAAAAAATCCTGCAATGGTTTATTTATGACAATCCAAGCGAGGAATTAGTGACCTATTATGGTGATTATTTCAGAAAAAAAGACTTTGAAATAAAACCCTTGTTAGAAAAAATTTTTACTGAAGAGTTTGAAAAAAACGCTGTGGGTACAAAAATAAAAAATCCGTTAGAATACAACCTGCAATTACTGTCTGAGTTGCATCTGCAGCCTAAAAACAAACGGCCTGTAGTTGCTTTTTTAAAAAGTCAGGGAATGGATTTATTCAATCAGCCTAATGTAAAAGGCTGGGAAGGCGGAAAATCATGGCTCACATCTCAAATTTATCTGCAACGCAACAATCTGGCTGATTTATATTGCAGCGGAAGAGAGAACTTCAACCAGAAAGCAGTGACAAATATGATGATGACGGACGAAAATAAAATGGAGAACCGTCCTGCTGCCAGAAAAAGGATTATTAATCTCGACTGGGACAAAGGATCGAATAAAACTATCATTAGTGAATTATCCAGCAGACTATTGTTTCAGGTAGATGGTGAAAGCCAAAAAGATTTTGAAAAAATATTAAAATATGATTTTGATTCGAATGCCCCAAATGCAGAACAAGCCGTTTTAAGACTTTTTAATGCCATGGTAAAGGAACCTGAATTTCAATTAATTTAAAAGAAACCTTCTAATTATACCGATTATGAACAGAAGAAATTTTCTATCGCTTACAGGAACATTAACAGGGGGAACCCTGCTGCTTCCTAATTTTTTGTTTTCTTATGGTTCCCAAAAAAACCTGGTTATTGAAGAACAATGTCTGGTTTTTGTACAATTGAATGGAGGAAATGACGGACTGAATACTTTTATTCCTTTTGACGATCCATTGTATTATGATTTACGCCCAAAAATTGCGCTTTCAAAAGAGGAGGTTATTTCAAAAACCAAAGGCATGGGATTTCATCCTGCGTTAAAAGGATTTGCCCAGATGCAGCAGAATGGTGATTTATCAGTCATTCAAAATGTAGGATATCCGGAACCGAATCGTTCGCATTTCAGAAGTCAGGAAATCTGGCAAACGGCGTCGGATTCTAACAAATACATTAATGAAGGCTGGCTGGGTCGTTATCTTGATTTGCAGTGTACCACACACACACCTACAGCAGGTATTAATATTGACACCATAGACAACTTATCACTAAAAGGAGACAGTCCCAATTCGATTACAGTAAAAGATCCTAACCGATTTAAGATAAAAAACATCAAAGAAGAAACAGGAATGCTCTCTGAGAATTCTTCGCTGGACTTTGTTCGAAAAGTAGCCAACTCGGTTCTGGAAGGTTCAGAAGAAATTCAGAAAGCCTTAACCAAATCAACAACTGAAACCAACTATCCTAAAACAGCACTGGGTAAAAATCTGGAATGGATTGCCCGATTAGTAAAAGGAAACTTAAATTCAAAAGTGTATTATACCTCTCAGGGTGGTTACGACACTCATGACAATCAATTAGTGATTCAAAAAAACAAATTCCTGGAACTGGATGGTGCCATTTACAGTTTTTATCAGGATTTAAAACAAGCCAATCTACTAGAAAATGTGACTATCGTTGTTTTCTCCGAATTTGGACGAAGAGTAAAAGACAACGGTAACGGAACCGATCACGGAGCAGCCGCCCCTATGTTTATCATAGGCGGACAGAATCAGGGAAAAGTAATAGGCAACAACCCCAATCTTGCTGATTTATCTCAGGGTGATTTAAAATACCAAATCGATTTCAGATCTGTCTATGCCAGTTTATTAAAAGAAAAAATGCAGTTTGACTATTCTAAAATAGGAATAACAAACCCTGCCTTACAAGGACTGTTTTAGAACACCTGATTGTAAACAGATTAACTAAAAAAATATTTATAGCTATAAGTGCATCAATTTTATCTATCTGCATTTTTTAATCAGATTCATACATAGCCCTACTTTTGCAAGTCCAAAAGATATACTATGATTGAAAATAAAACTTTAAAAGGAGTTCTGTTAGTAGCACTAGGAGCCAGCAGTTATGGGATGCTGGCTACATTTGTAAAAATAGCTTATCAGGAAGGATTCACGACCGCAGAAGTGAGTGGTTCACAATTTTCATTAGGGCTTCTGGGGGTCTTTTTTTTAACTCTTCTTCGAAGAATAAAAAATAACCCTTCTGAAATTAAAATAACGTCCCAACAAATTATCAAACTTATTCTGTCCGGAACCTCCATGGGTTTTACCAGTGTGTTCTATTATTTATCCGTCAGATACGTTCCTGTTTCCATTGGTATTGTATTATTAATGCAGACCGTATGGATGGGTGTTTTGACAGAAATGCTTTTAGACAGGAAAAAACCTTCTCTGCAAAAAATAACAGCTGTTATAATTACCCTTACCGGAACTGTTCTGGCAACTAATCTGCTGAGCAGTAATCTTACATTAGACTGGCGCGGTTTCTTCTGGGGAATATTAGCTGCAGCAGCTTTTACAACCACTATGTTTAGTGCTAACCGGATAGCCACTGAAATTTCTTCTCTAAAACGCAGTTTGTTTATGCTCATCGGAGGAACAATAGTTGTACTTATTTTTGCACTTATTACGCAAACCACTCCTTTTAACTTTTCTATTTTTGCTAAATGGGGTATCATTTTAGCACTATTTGGAACCATAATTCCACCCTTATTACTCACTAGTGGTTTTCCTCTTACCGGAATTGGATTAGGCAGCATTGTTTCAGCATTAGAATTACCGGTGTCAGTTGCTATGGCCTATTTCTTATTATCCGAAAAAGTAAACGGACTCCAGTGGTTTGGGATATTTTTAATTATAACCGCCATAGTCTTAATGAATGTACGCTTAAAAAAATGAGTCTTTTTTTCATTATACAAAAAGAAAGCCCTACTAAAATAAGGACTACTTATCAAATAAAGAGGTTTTTAAGAAAACAAAAAATCATATAAAAAAAATATATTTTTGGATGAAGTAATTATTTTTTTTATTAATATTGACACATAATACAATTTCATTTTTAATTTAAAAAAACTATTAGAATTAATTTTCACGTGATGAAAAAGAGTAACCGTAAAGAACTGAATTGGGAGCAAACTGAAAAACTTGTTACCTTAGCCTTAGAGGAAAAAAATCCTTTTGAAATTATAAAAAAAGAGTTTGGATTGGCTGAAAAAGAAGTTCTGGAAATTATGAAAAAAAAGATGCCTCTGGAAAAATATGAAATGTGGAAAAAGAAAGCTACAGCATCGAAACCTAAACCTAAACCTCTTAAAATCGATGATTTTGATGATGAGTTAGACGGAAAGTATTATATCAAAAATAAATTAGACTAATTTTTTAAAAACACTCTTAATCATGAGTGTTTTTTTATATCTTATTTGTCGTTTATATTCAAGACAAAAAACACTTGTAAACCTCCTTTAAAATGAAAAGAATAATACTGATATTAGCATTGACTACAATGCTTTGGAGTTGTAAATCAATCAACAATAAAACAGCAAAAGAACAATTAATTCAGGCCACAATTAATCTCACTGAAGTTAAAAACGACCAGGTATTAGTTACTGTAAATGCGCCGCAAATTACTTCTGAGCAAATTATTTACCGCATTCCCAAAACAGTTCCCGGCACTTATTCTGAAGACAATTACGGGAAATACATTGAAGAGTTAAAAGCTTACGATAAAAAAGGAAGGTTATTAACTGTACAAAAACTGGATGAAAACTCCTGGTCTATCACTAAAGCAACAGCTTTAAGCAAAATTACGTACTTAGTCAACGATACATTTGATATTGAAAAAGGAACCGGTTTTGGAAAAGAAGATGTCTTCTCCCCGGCAGGATCTAACATTGATGCAGGCAAAAATTTCATGATCAATACGCATTGTTTTATTGGCTATTTTGAAGATTTCATGGCTACACCCTACCAGCTGACTGTGAATCATCCTGCTGATTTATGGGGAAGTACTTCAATGACAGATTTGGATAACAGCACAACTTCTGATAGTTTTAAAACATCCCGTTATGCTGAGCTTGTAGAAAATCCTATTATGTATTCTAAACCGGATTACACAACTTTCAATGTGGACGGAATGGACATTCAGATTAGCGTTTATTCGCCATCAGGAAAGTATACTGCCCAGAGCATTACTCCTGAAATGAAAACGATGATGACCTCACAAAAACACTTTTTAGGAAAAATTAATGCTACTAAAAAATATTCTGTTCTTTTATATTTATCCAATATGAAAGAAGATGACGCGCACGGTTTTGGTGCCTTAGAACATCCTACTGCAACTACTGTAGTATTGCCTGAAATAATGGAAAAAGAAGAATTAGTCAAATCAATGATGGATGTTGTTTCGCATGAATTTTTTCACATTGTAACTCCATTGACTATTCATTCTAAAGAAATTCAGTTTTTTGATTATAACAATCCTAAAATGTCTGAACATCTGTGGATGTATGAAGGTGTTACCGAATATTTTGCTAATCTTTTCCAAATCAACCAAAATCTGATTCCGGAAGAAGATTTTTACAACAGAATTGCCGAAAAAATTGAAGAATCCAAAGCTTTAAATGACACTATGTCATTTACAAAAATGAGTGCAAATGTATTGGAGCAGCCTTATAAAGATCAATATCTGAATGTATATCAAAAAGGAGCTTTAATAGGAATGTGTATTGATATCATCATCAGAGAAAAAAGCAACGGCGAAAGAGGTATTCTTGATTTAATGCAAAAACTAGCCAATGAATATGGTGTTTCAAAACCATTTAACGACAGTGAATTATTTGATAAAATCACTGCCTTAACTTATCCTGAAGTGGGCGAATTCTTAAAAACGTATGTCGCTGGAACTACACCTATACCTTATGATTTATATTTAGCCAAAGTGGGATTAACACAAACCACAAAACAGGTTCCTGCTTCGGTTTTTATAAAAGACAAAACAACTCCTTATGTTTTAGTTAACCCAAATAATAATGAAATAAGCGTAATTCCGAACAGCGAACTAAATCCGTTTTTTAATCAGCTGGGATTAAAAGGAGGGGATGTTATCTTAGCAATTAATCAGATTACTTATTCCTATGAAAACATTTATGACATGATTAATGAAAGTGACAAATGGAAAGAAAATGAAGCCATTGAGATAAAAATCAAACGAAATGGAAAAGAACAGTTAATCAAAGGAACAGTTCACTTACCTTATCAGGAGAAACTGTACATTGAAGTTACTGATACATCAAAAAAACAGCTAAAAGAAGCCTGGCTGAAAGACTAAATACCAACTAAAAAAACTCAAAACTATAATTTAAAAATAGTATAAAAGGATTTCTTTGCTTTTAAACTATTTTCTTTACTTTGCACCAAATAACCAACCCAATGAAAAAAACGATTCTTGCATTAGCAGCTATAGTATGCATCGCTTCATGCAACAAAAAAGAACAAAAAGGAGATTTACACATCACAGGAAATGTAAAAGGATTAAAAGAAGGTACCTTATACATTCAAAAAATAGTAGATACTTCATTAATTGCCATTGACACTATTAAAATTGACGGAAACTCTCATTTTGAAAGTGATGTAGAGTTAAAATCTCCCGAAATGCTGTATTTGTTTTTAGACCGTGGTGTCAGCAATTCATTAGACAACAACCTTATGTTTTTTGCTGAACCGGGAAATATAAATATCGAAACTAATCTGGATGCTTTCCTTTCAGGTGCAAAAATTACCGGCTCAAAAAACCACGACTTGTATGAGGAATACAAGAAAACAAGCGCAAGGTATAAAGATGAAAACTTAACGCTGATTGAGCAAAAATTTAAAGCAATCAAAAGAAAAGACAGTAAAGCTATTGACAGCCTGAGCCAATTACAGGATTTAAATTTAAAACGTAAATATTTATTTGCTATTAACTTTGCCATAAACAATAAAGACCACGAAATTGCTCCTTATATTGGATTAGCTGAAGTCTACGATATTAATATTAAATATTTAGATACTATTCAAAACGCTATGACCCCAAAAGTAGCTCAGTCATTCTACGGTAAAAAACTTACTAACTATATCAATACATTAAAAAAAGCCAATTAATTTCTTTTTTTAAATCAATTAAACTAAAGCATTTCAGGTAATATTTGAAATGCTTTTTTTATTTTTACTCAAAATATCCCCAATATTTATATCTCAAAAAAACAAATAAACAGCCATCTAACCTACTGCCTCATATGTGGAAAACCTTATCTTTTAAGAAACAATTAATTTTAATTCTTTTAATACCTGTTTCCGGACTTATTTATTTTACTATTTCAAACATCAATAACAGTTATCAAAAGTTTTCCCGAATTGATAACAGTATTGAAAACATTGACAAGATTGCTGCATTTTCGGAAGCTATAACACTTATTAATAACGAAAGGACGCTAAATGAATATTCCAGATTTGATCCGGCTAAAAAAGTGGATTTCAAATTAAAAATGGAACAATCTAGTGAATGGTTCTCTAAACTAACTTCTACAGACAGCATTGTTATTACAAGTATTCAGGAGGCCAGAACAATTTTAAACAAAATTCATCAGAATGAAAGTAACAACTCTGTTTCGTCATTACAAACATTTAATGATTATACCAATATCAACAATATCCTGAACAATTTAATCGAAAGAGAAATTGTGAATTGCGAAAATGTAAATCTGGCTAAATCAGCTAATAATTTCAAATCTTATATCGAAACAAAAACAGTAGCTAATCTGATAAGAGCTATTGTATTCCATAAATTAACCCATGACAGTGTTCATTCTGATTTGTATGGCTATTATGATAATATGAGGCAGCTAAACAGAAACACTGATTTTAAGTTAAAAAATTTCAACAATCTCAAAATCAATGATGAAATTATTGATTTTAAAAATTCAACAGTATTTCAATCTTTTTTAAAAAATTCAGAAGCTATTCTCAACAATACAGTCACTGTTACACCCGAAGAATGGTGGAATAAATCAACTGCTGTTAATGAAAAAATTAATGCTATCAAAACTAAAAAGCTAAATCATATTCTTGCATTAGCCCAACACGAAAAAGATAACACGGTGGATTCTGCCATAATTGCAATAATATGGCTTTCGCTATTATTAATTACAACTACTATTCTGGTCTATAAATTAATAACAAATACTTCTAAGTCCTTAAAAACAATTGCATTTAAAATTGAAAAAATAGCACTTGGATACACTGATTTTCAACATATTCTTAATGGAAATATTGAATTAGATTCTATTCGAGAATCTTTTAAAAAATTAACCGGTGCTATAAAAGAACAAATTAATCTGGCTACAGAAATAAGTTCAGGACATTTTGGTGAAACCATAAAAGTGAGAAGTGAAGCAGACACATTAAATCAGTCACTAAACACCATGTCGTTAGATTTAAAAAGATTTAACGATGAAGCAGTAGAAAACAGTCTTTTAGAAAAAAATATAATTGATGTAAATAAAACCATTATTGAATCTAAAGACATTCAAAACTTTGGCGATAATTTAAGTAAAGTTTTATGCTCTCAAACCCATGGATGTCAGGCTGTATTTTACACCGTAGATTATCATAATAACAACAATAACTTGCTAAAAACAGGAAGTTATGCTGACAATAATTGCAGTCCAGAAATTATCGCCATAGGAGAAGGCTTAGTAGGTGAAGCAGTTAAATCTAATGAACAAAAATGTTATAATAATCTAAACAAAGAATACTCATACATTGCATCTTCATTAGGCAAAGCTCCTGTATATAATGTTTTAATCACACCCCTTTCGTATAAAAACGCAGTAATTGGTGTTATAGAAATAGGTTCTCTTGAGAATTTCACTCAGAGAGATCAAAAATTATTAACGACCTTAAAAGATTCATTAGGAAGTGCAATCGAGGTGTTCATCAGAAATGAAGAATTAAAAATATCTATCGAAGAAATAAATAATAAAAACAACATTTTACAAGTTCAGGAAGAAGAATTAAGGCAAAATAATGAGGAACTGAACAAACATACTTTATTGCTGCAACAATCTGAAGAAGAATTAAAAAATCAGGCTGCCGAACTCGAGCAGACTAATGCGTATCTGGAGGAAAAAAGCAGAGAACTTGAAAATAAAAATCATGAGATCGAGAAAAAGAACGATGATCTTATCATAGCACAGGAAGAATTAAATAAAAAATCAGAAGAAATTGCTAAGGCCAGCAAATATAAATCAGAATTTCTGGCGAATATGTCTCATGAATTAAGAACACCATTAAACAGTATTTTAATTCTTTCGGATTTATTAAAAGATAATGTTTCCGGAAACCTGACAAATACACAATTAGAAAATTTATCTGTCATTAATACTTCGGGAAAAGATTTACTAAACTTAATTACTGATATTTTAGACATCTCAAAAATTGAAGCCGGAAAGGTCGAAATCTACCCTGAAAACACTGTTTCTGAGAGGATATTTTCGGATATGGACGGACTTTTCAGAGCACAGATGAATAAAAAAGAAATCCGATTTGAAACAAAAATCACGGAGGATTGTCCGAGAGAAATTTATAGTGATGTAGGTAAAATTGAACAAATTCTGAAAAACTTCCTTTCTAATGCATTAAAATTCACTCCAAACGGAGGAACTGTAGCAATGACTTTTGATAAGCCTTTTGAGAATCGGGAATTTAACAATCCTAAACTGGCTTCATTAGCTAATAACCAGATTCTTTCTATTGAAGTAAAAGACAATGGTATTGGAATTTCTGAAGAAAATAAGAAAAAGCTATTTCAAAGTTTCCAGCAGGCAGACAGTTCAACCAGCAGAAAATATGGAGGAACCGGTTTAGGTTTATACATTTCCAAACAATTAGCTGATTTACTCGAAGGGGAAGTCTTTTTTGACAGTCAGCTCAATCAGGGAAGCAGTTTTGGTATTCTGATTCCTGTAAAGTATGTGGGAAACAATGACAGTATTACTCCTGTGGTAACTGTTCCCGAAACTGTTTCTACAGAACAAATTGAATCAGAATATCCGAAACCTAATGAGGAATTTGTTGATCTCTCTGCCAATATTCAGGATGATCGCCATAAGGCTGATATCGATGATAAAAGTATTTTAATTATTGAAGACGATCCTTCATTTGCCGAAGTATTACTTCAGGTGGCTCATAATAATGGATTTAAGGCAATTATTGCACATCAGGGAGAAACCGGTTTTCAATATGCCAAAAAATACAATCCGAAAGCTATTATTCTGGACATGAAATTACCCGGAATTGATGGCTGGACAGTTTTAAAATGGCTAAAAGAAGATGCCGAATTAAAACATATTCCGGTTCACGTCATGTCCGGAATGAAAAGAGAAAAATTAGCCAAAGAAATGGGAGCATTTGATTTTCTGGTAAAACCTATTACACCTGAAAAACTAAAAAATGCTTTCCAATCAATTGATGATGAAATAAATAAAGTATTTAAAAAAGTGCTTATTTTAGAAGATGATGAAAAACTAAATTATTCAATCAAACAACTTTTACATGCTAATGATAAAAACACCATTTGTCTGCAGGCTTATTCTAGATCGGAGGCTGAAAATATCCTGAGCAATGTGGAAATTGACTGTGCGATTATAGATTTAGGCTTACCGGATTCTGACAATATAAAAGCCATTTCTGAGTTAAAAAGCAGGTCTAAAAATAAAAACATTAAAATCATCATCAATACAGGAAAAACATTAAGTGATAATGAACAATTAGAACTGGAAAAAAGTGCCGACAGCATTGTGATTAAAACAAACAACGCTACGGAAAGATTAAAAGATGAAATTTTATTGTTTTTAAACAAAATAGAAACTGTAGAAAACACCGATTACAAAACGGCTCCTAATTTATCCGGAGGTGAAATTTTAAAAGACAAGAATATTCTCATTGTGGATGATGACATTCGTAATATCTATGCTTTATCAGCTGCTTTAACCAGTAAAGGAGCCGTAATTACAACCGCTTTTAATGGAATTGAAGCCTTAAATGCACTGGAAGAGCATCCTGACTTTGATATTGTTCTAATGGATATTATGATGCCTGAAATGGATGGATTTGAAGCTACCAGAAAAATTAGAGAAAATGGAAAATGGAAAAACTTACCGATCATTGCTTTAACAGCAAAGGCAATGAAAGGAGACCGCGATGAAATCCTAAAAGCAGGAGCTTCTGATTATCAATCGAAACCTATTGATATTCAAAAACTCATTTCATTAATCAGTATCTGGATATACAAATGATAACATTAAAAGAACTTGATGAATTGCTTTTCACTATAAAAAAACAATTCGACTATGATTTTTCAGATTATTCTAAAGCTTCAATGCTTAGAAGAATCAATCGTTTTATGGATATTCATGCGATGAAAAATGTTGTTGATTTAAAATTTGAGCTTATTAATAATCCGGCTGTTTTTCAGAATTTTATTAATGAAATTGTGGTAAATGTAAGTGAGTTTTTCAGGGATCCCAGCTTTTTTAAATCCTTACAACAAAAGGTGTTTCCTTATCTTGACAGTTATCCTAAAATAAACATCTGGAGCGCAGGCTGCTCTTTTGGCGAAGAAACCTATTCTTTAAATATTCTTTTAAAAGAAAATAATCTTTATACCAAAACAAGAATTTATGCTACAGACATCAGTAGTAATGCTATAGAACGTTCCCGAAAAGGTATTTATGACAATACAAATTTTAAAGAATACACAAAGAATTACTACGAGTGCGGCGGCAAAGAATCGTTAAATGATTATTTTGTTTCAGATCACAGGCATTCGATGATTCATTCGGAGTTTAAACAAAATATCTTATTTTCTAATCATAATTTAGTTGCAGATGGTGTTTTCAAGGAATGCCAGCTTATACTTTGCCGTAATGTTTTAATTTACTTCAACACCAATTTACAAAATAAAGCTTTAGAATTATTTTATCAGAGCCTCCCTGTTCACGGTTTTTTAGCGATTGGGAAAAAGGAATCGTTACGATTTAGTTCTGTTTATGAAAATTTTAAAGAAATAGATCGTGAAGAAAAAATATATCAGAAAATAAAATGAAACCTAAAGTCATCATAATAGGTGGTTCGGCAGGAGCCTTTAATACTATTTTGTCTATTTTAAATCAATTAGACAAACGTATAAATATTCCTATTGTGATTGTTTTACACCGCTTAAAAAATGCAACCTCTTCTTTTGAATCCATTTTACAAAGAAATACTCATTATACAGTCAAAGAAATTGAAGACAAAGAGCCAATGAAAAATGGCAATCTCTATACGGCTCCGGCAGATTATCACGTATTACTGGAAGAAGATTACAATTTCTCTCTTGATGTATCCGAACTCGTTAATTTTAGCCGCCCTTCCATAGATGTGACATTCGAATCTTTTTCAACTGTTCTACTGGAAAAATGTTGCGGGATATTACTATCCGGTTCCAACCATGACGGAGCTAACGGCTTAAAAATTATGGCCGAGAATAATGGAAAAACTATCATTCAGGATTGTAATGAAGCCGAATTTGCAAACATGCCCCAAGCCGCAAAAACAATTTATAACAAACACAAAGAACTAAATACTAAAAATATCATAAACCTGCTGAACAATGAATGCAACCAATAAACATACACTATTACTAATTGATGACAAACCAGCTAATTTAATAGCATTAAAAAGCATGCTGGAGAAACCTGAGAGAGAAATAATTACCTGCAACTCCGGTAACGAAGGATTACAGATTTTATTAAAAGAAAAGGTTTCTCTTATTTTAGTAGATGTACAAATGCCTGAAATGGACGGTTATGAATTTGTTGAAATAACGAAGCAACATCCTAATACAGCCAACATTCCAACCATATTTGTAACAGCTATCAGCGATGAAGCTAAATATATCAATAAAGCGTATGATTTAGGGGCAATTGATTTTTTATTCAAACCATTAGTAACGGAAATAACGCGTAAAAAAGTTGATTCGTTCCTCAAAATTTGGGATTATGATCAGGAATTGAAAATGTTAAACGAAAAACTGGTCGCTAAAAATGGAGAATTAGAGCAATTTGCCAATATTATTGCTCATGATTTAAAAACACCTTTAAATAATATTAAATCCCTGGTTGAATTTATTGAAGAAGAGCATTTACTGGATCTTAAAGAAGAAGCAACGGACTTATTTGATATGGTAAAATCTTCGGCGATGTCAATGTCTAAACTGATTGATGATTTGCTTCATTATTCTAAAAATGTGGAAAACAATGACGGTAAAGAGACTATTAACATCCTGAGCGAAGTGAATGCTGTCATAAAACTGATTAATCCTAATGGGAATATTAAAATAACTAAAGATAATTTAAATCATACCATTGATTTTCAATCGGTAGCTTTCAAACAAATTATTCAAAACTTAGTCTCCAATGCCATCAAATACAATGATAAAGAAACCACTGAGATAAACATTTCTTTTGATGAAATTCAAAAACAAATAGCCATTACAGACAATGGTCCCGGAATTCCTGAAAATCAATCTGAAAAAATATTTCAGATGTTTTATACACTTGGGCAATCTTCAAGGGGTGATTCCGGCACCGGAATGGGATTAAATTTAGTACGGAAATTAGCCGAAAGAAACGAAGTAAAAGTATACCACAATGCCCAATATAAAAATGGATCACAATTTATAATCTCCCATTTAAAGACATCATAATTAAAATAAGTAAAAAAGGAATTACCATCTGGCAATTCCTTTTTTAATATTATCGCTTTAATGAAAAATGCGATTTGAATTCTTTATCAATATTGTTTTCTTTATAATGTATCACAAACCAGTAATCATCAGCCGGCAGTAAATAGCCATTATAACTACCATTCCAGCCGTTAGCATTAGGGCTTATCTGTTTTAAGAACTTTCCGTAGCGATCAAATATATGAATGTAAGCTTGAGGCTGTGAACTTAATTCATTTACATTCCAGGTATCATTAAAACCATCATTATTAGGAGTGAAATATTTAGGAAAGTTTACAACTAATACACCATCCTTAGTTATGGGAACACTACAGCCCGATTCATCTGTAACGGTTATAGAATGAGTACCTGATGCAACTTGTTCAAAAACAGGATTAGACTGAAATGGTCCATCATCTACCTGATACAGATAATTACCTCCTGCAGCTGTTGCCGAAACAGTAATTTTTTGATTTTCAGCAAAAGCTTCTGTTACGGTCCAGCTAAAATCGATTAAAGTATTTGATGGTATAACAGTAACATTTATAGTTTGCTGTGATGCACACTCATCTGGATCTGGTGTAAAAGTATAAGAATCACTATTAATATCATCAACAATATTAGTAGGACTCCAAGTTCCGCTAACATTATTTGGTGACACATTATTCAAAGCAAATGCACCACTTCCTGAACAAATCGTATAATCTTCAAAACCGGGATTATCTGGATTTACAACGATAGTCATTGTTTGAACATTAATACATTTATTGGTCGGAGTAAATGTATAAGTTCTAGTAGCAGTTTTATCTATTACAGAAGGAGACCAGTTTCCTGGATAACCTTCTAAAGATGTGGCAGGTAAAGTTGGTGCAGGGTCACTGGCACAAATTGGTCCAATTGGATCGAAAGTTGCATCGTAACGAGTTGTACATCTTGTAGTACAACTTGCCGAAAGAGTGCGATTAGCAACACAGGATGGAGCATCTACAGCGGTCACTGTAAATACCACCGTTTGTCCTTCAAGTAAACCATTAACTGTATAACTGGTGGGAGTTGTTTGTGTACCTGGAAATGGACCTGTACCATCTACCGTATAACTATAATCAAATCGAGATTGTCCTACATTCGCAAAATCAAAACTTACTGAATTTGATGTACTCCCTGCACAAAACAGAATAAATTGTTTATTAACATTCACTGTAATAGCTTTCCTTGAACTTTCTACTGTTGCAATAGTCTGAGTTACATAATAAGTGGTGGTTCCTGCCGTAGCGGTAGAAGGTGTTGGAGCAGTTGACGACCCTGTACCACCTGAAGCTGAAGTATACCACAATAAATTTACTCCTCCGGCGGTTAATGGAGCTGCGGTATCTCCAATACAATAGTAATAGGTTACGTTTCCTGTAGGTTGAGGAGTTTCCGCTAACAATTCAGCATCGAAAAAAAGAGCAAAAAGGCTTATAAAGACAAATAAAAAGTAATTCTTTTTCATTGTACAAATTTTAAATGGATTGAAATTTGGGGGTGAAATCAATTATGAAGTAAATATATAAAAAACAGGGTTTTGATAAAAAATTAAATGTTGTTATAATCAAACTGAAAAATTTTTGAATTATTTTCAAAAAAAAGACCCAACATAAGTTGAGTCTCTTTCATATAAATAGATAACAGTTTAGTTTTCTTTATGCTTTTCTTCAATTTCTTTTTTATCATCCACTGAAATACAGTCTACTAATACAGGAGTAGCTACAAATAATGAAGAATACGTTCCTACAACAATACCCACAAGCATTGCAAAGATAAATCCTCTGATTGATTCTCCTCCAAAGACAAACATGATTAATAATACTAAAATCATTGTCAATGAAGTATTAATTGTTCTTGACATTGTTGAATTAATAGATTTATTTACAATTTCAGAAAAATTCCCTTTTGTTTTTCCATCCAAGAATTCACGAACCCTGTCAAATACAATTACAGTATCATTCATAGAGTATCCAATAACGGTAAGGATTGCCGCAATAAAGTGCTGGTCAATTTCCATACCGAAAGGCATAAATTTATAGCATAATGAATAGATACCTAATACAAAGATAACGTCATGCGCTACCGCTGCAATAGCTCCTAAACCATATTGCCATTTTCTGAAACTAATTAACAGATACAAGAATACAATAAACATTGCTCCCAATACTGCCCAGTATGCATTCGCTTTGATATCCTCAGCAACTGTTGGTCCTACTTTAGACGCCTGAAGAATACCTACTTTTTTACCATCATAAGCATTAACAAACTTCTCATAAGTGATATCTGATGCATAATAATGTTTTAAAGTTTCAAATAAAACTTTATTTACTTCCTCATCAGCTTTAGTACCATGCTCTTCTACTTTATATTTAGTAGTAATCTTTAACTGATTGTCGTTACCAAAGATTTTCACCTCAGCACTACCATCAAAAACCTGAGCTAATTCTCCTTTTACAACTTCAGTTTCAACTGGTTTTTCAAAACGAACCTGGAATGTTCTTCCTCCAACAAAATCTACTCCCTGATCTAAACCATTTGTCGCAAGTGAAAATACACTAACAACAATTACGATTGCAGAAAAGATATAAGTAATTTTCTTAACTTTTAAGAAATCAAAATGGAAATTAGTGAAGAAATTTTTAGAAAAGTTAGTTACAAAAGATAAATCTGCTTTCTTAACAATGTTCTTATCAATAAAAATTCTCGCAATAAAAATAGATGTAAACAACGACGTTACAATACCTATTAACAAGGTTGTAGCAAATCCTTTAATAGGTCCTGAACCAAAAATAAATAATACAGCACCAATTAAAATATGTGTTACGTTAGCATCTACAATTGAACGCATAGCTCCAGTCCAGCTGTATGAAATTTTAACTGCTTCATCCAGCGATTTTCCTTCGCGCAATTCTTCTTTTGCTCTTTCGTATATAATAATGTTGGCATCAACTGCAGTACCCATCGTTAATACAATACCGGCAATACCAGGCAATGTCAATACAGCTCCTAAACTTGCTAAAATTCCGAATAAGAATAATAAGTTAA
Organism: Flavobacterium sp. ARAG 55.4; assembly: GCF_051846875.1. NCBI lineage: Bacteria > Pseudomonadati > Bacteroidota > Flavobacteriia > Flavobacteriales > Flavobacteriaceae > Flavobacterium > Flavobacterium sp. ARAG 55.4. The sequence goes on from NZ_JBPYCT010000003.1 coordinate 301,690, forward strand.
CTGCCAAAGCAATATTTGCATACCAACCGGCTTTTCCATAATAAACTAACATCCATAAAGACACTAATAACAATCCTACAATAGCGGATGTTGTACCATTATCAATAGCTTCCTGACCTAAAGATGGTCCTACCACTTCAGACTGAACAATATCAGCAGCAGCAGGTAATTTACCGGCTCTTAAAACATTCGCTAAATCTGTTGATTCATCTATAGTGAAAGATCCTGAAATTTCAGATCTTCCTCCTGCGATAGGTCCGCTGGAAACACCCGGAGCTGAATAAACAACATTATCTAAAACAATAGCAATATTTGTTTTTTGAGTATATGCCCTTCCTGTTAATTCTTCCCATGTTTTAGCTCCCTGGCCACTCATTTCTATAGAAACAGATGGTTTTCCTAATTGATCAAAAGTTGCATTAGCACCAGTTACAACTCCTCCACTCATTGAAGCAACATTATCTCTGTTTCCTCTTAGAGCATATAAAGCAACTGTTTCAACTTCTTTATCTTTAGTATCCTTAGATTTTTCAATAATCCCCCATACAAATTTAACATAACGTAATTCTGCAGGTAATAAATTTTTGATTTCCGGTCTCTTAAAATAACCGTTGATAACTGCTGTATCTTTAGGAGAGAAAAGACCTAAAACCGGTCCTCCGCCCTGACCAACCATTTTGTCTAATAAAGGATTATTTCCTTTTTTAGCAGCAGCAGAATCTTTAACATCTGTTAATAAAGCACTCAATGAATCCTTAACTACAGGCTTTGCCTCAGTAGTACTTACTTCAGTTTTTTTCAAAGCTTCATTCGCAGCCATTAAAAAGTTACCAACTTCTTCAATTTTATACGTTTCCCAAAACTCTAACTGAGCAGTACTTTGTAATAACTTTTTAATTCTGTCCACATCTTTAGCACCCGGAAGTTCTACAAGAATTCTTCCTGATTCTCCTAATTTTTGAATATTTGGTTGTGTTACACCAAATTTATCAATACGCTTTCTTAATACGCCAAAAGCACTTTCTACCGACTCGTCAACTTTTCTTCTGATAACTTTTTTAACTTCTGCATCAGACATTTGAAAATCAACACCACCTTCACCCTGCAAACTTCTGTTAGCAAAAATATCAGGAGAAGCTAATTTTACTGTTCCTTTAGAATTTGCATCAAAAGCATCAAAAAATTTATCCAAATAAGGCTTGTTTCCTTCTAAATCAGCCGTAGCATCAGCTAATGATTTATTAAAAACCGGATTTTTTGAGTTATTAGATAAACCTTTCAGGATATCTTTAACCGAAATCTGAAGAATCACATTGATTCCTCCTTCTAAGTCAAGTCCTTTATTAATTTGCTTGTCACTTACTTCATTATAGGTAAAGTCTGTAAAGCCCAGGTTAAATACTTTTTCTTTCCCAATAGAGTCCAGATACCTAAGTTCTTTCTCAGAGTTACCATTAGCAAAAGTTTTCGCATCATTTTTTATATTATTTGCGACAAAAGTGAATGAAAGTTGGTAAATACTTACCAATGCAAATAGAATTGCGAAAAATTTAATAAGTCCTTTATTCTGCATTATTACTAAAAATTAATTATTTTAAATTTATTATTTTGTGTTAAGCCTTCATAAACAAAGACTTAAATAGCATCTATTCCCGAAAATTAAAACAGAATCTACTAAATCTTTTTTTAAACCGAGCAAATATATAATTCTGGTTAAGATTAACCAATTTATTTATTAATTAATCTCAAAAAAAAGACTGCAAAATTGCAGTCTTCACTTTATATGTGAAAAAATGTTAAGCTAAAATGCTTTTCAAGGCTTCATTCATAGTTCGAACAGCATCGGCACTTTTTGCAAACAAGGCTTTTTCATTATCATTTAATTGGATATCGATTATCTCTTCTACCCCATTTTTACCTATAATACAAGGCACTCCTATACAAATATCATTCTGACCATATTCTCCTTCAACGTAAACAGAACAAGCAATCATTCTTTTCTGATCATTCAAAATACTATCCACTAAAAAAGCTACTGAAGCTCCGGGCGCATACCATGCTGATGTCCCTAAAAGTCCAGTCAAAGTTGCCCCACCCACCATAGTATCAGCAGCTACTTTTTTCAATACTTCTTCTGAAAGAAATTGAGAAACCGGTATTCCATTATAAGAAGCCAAACGCGTTAAAGGAATCATCGTTGTATCACCATGACCTCCTATAACCATTCCTGAGATATCATTTGCTGGTTTATCTAACGCAAGAGAAAGATAAGTTCTAAAACGGGAACTATCTAAAATCCCACCCATACCTATAATTCTGTTCTTAGGCAAACCAGTAGATTTCAATGCTAAATAAGTCATCGTATCCATTGGATTCGAAACCATCACAATAATAGTATCAGGAGAATATTTTAAAATATTTTCTACAACAGATTTAACAATACCTGCATTAATACCAATTAATTCTTCACGAGTCATCCCTGGTTTTCTGGGAATCCCGGAAGTAACCACTACCACATCACTGTCAGCAGTTTTAGAATAATCATTAGTAACTCCTATCACCCGGGTATTAAATCCTGTATCAGTAGCACACTGCATAATATCCAAAGCTTTCCCTTCGGCAAAACCTTCTTTGATATCTAACAATACTACTTCACTAGCTATTCCTCGATAAGAAATAACATCTGCACAGGTTGCTCCAACATTTCCTGCTCCTACAATAGTAACTTTCATATTTTAACGTTTATCGGTTATTTAAAAATTGGTTAACTCCTGCTAATCTACAATTTATTGCTTAAATTCACCACCCAATAAACTATTTTTTATGCGTCAATATTAGCATAAACAGCATTTTTCTCGATAAATTCTCTTCGTGGCGGTACTTCATCTCCCATTAACATAGAAAAAACACGATCTGCTTCTGCTAAACTCTCAATAGTTACCTGACGTAAGGTTCTGAAATTAGGATCCATTGTAGTTTCCCACAATTGTTCTGCATTCATTTCCCCAAGACCTTTATAACGCTGAATAGCGGCACTTCCTCCCATTCTTTCGTTAGCCTGATCACGTTGAACATCAGTCCATGCATATTCTTTTTTGTTTCCTTTTTTAACTAAGTATAAAGGCGGAGCAGCAATATACACATGTCCTTCTTCAATTAATTCTTTCATAAAACGGAAGAAGAATGTCAAAATCAAAGTAGAAATGTGGCTTCCATCAACATCGGCATCACACATAATAATTACTTTATGGTAACGCAATTTAGATATATTCAAAGCTTTACTGTCTTCTTCAGTTCCAACCGTCACTCCAAGTGCTGTAAATATATTTCGAATCTCTTCGTTTTCAAAAACCTTGTGATGCATCGCTTTTTCTACATTCAGAATCTTACCTCTCAAAGGCAAAATAGCCTGAAAATTACGGTCACGACCTTGTTTAGCAGTTCCGCCTGCCGAATCTCCCTCGACAAGATACACCTCACATTTTGCCGGATCCTGTTCAGAACAATCTGATAATTTTCCTGGCAATCCACCACCACCCATAACGGTTTTACGCTGTACCATCTCACGCGCTTTCTTAGCTGCATGACGGGCCTGAGCCGCAAGAATTACTTTTTGAACAATGATTTTAGCATCATTTGGATTTTCTTCCAAATAAGTTTCTACCATTTCACTTACCGCCTGACTTACAGGAGACACAACTTCTCTGTTCCCAAGTTTGGTTTTAGTTTGTCCTTCAAATTGTGGCTCTGCAACTTTCACCGAAATAATTGCTGTCAATCCCTCACGGAAATCATCTCCGGCAATATCAAATTTCAACTTATCTAACATTCCGGAAGCATCCGCATATTTCTTAAGTGAACGGGTCAATCCCATTCTGAAACCTTGCAAATGTGTTCCCCCTTCATGCGTATTGATATTATTTACATAAGAAAAGATATTCTCAGAATAACTGGTATTGTAAATCAAAGCTACCTCAACCGGAATTTCCGCATTTTGATTATCCATTGAAATCACATGCCCAATAATTGGCTCACGGTTTCCATCTAAATAACGGATATACTCTTTCAATCCTTCTTGCGAATGAAAAATCTCCCCTACTGGTTCTCCTTTTTCATCCAGTTCTCTTTTATCACAAAAATGAATTGTAATTCCTTTATTTAAAAATGCCAACTCACGCATACGCGCCGACAATGTATCGTAAGAATAATCTGTAGTTTGTGTAAAAATAGTCGGATCCGGATAAAAAGTAACAATGGTTCCTCTTTTATTGGTATCTCCAATTTGTTTTACCGGATACAATGCTTTACCTCTCTCATACTCCTGTTGGTAAATTTTACCATCACTACTATGAACGGTAGCCGTTAAATGGGTAGACAAAGCGTTCACACAAGAAACTCCGACCCCGTGTAACCCCCCGGAAACCTTATAGGAATCTTTATCAAATTTACCTCCGGCACCAATTTTAGTCATTACAACTTCCAGTGCTGAAACCCCTTCTTTTTTATGAATTCCAACCGGAATACCACGACCATTATCTTCTACAGTAATAGAACCATCTTCATTAATTGAAACACTAATCGTGTCACAATGACCTCCCATCGCCTCATCAATGGAGTTATCTACAACCTCATAAACTAAGTGGTGAAGTCCACGAACTCCTACATCTCCTATATACATGGAAGGACGCATTCTTACGTGCTCCATTCCCTCTAATGCCTGAATACTATCTGCTGAATAATTTCCTTTATTGATTTCTTCGCTCATATAATTTATTCTAAAAATGTAATTTTTTGTCTAACACGCAAATATATAAAAACGCAATTTATATACCGTTAAAAATAACCTTTTAAGCTCTTAAGTTATCAACAAAAAATGTCAATTTCACAGGATAAATCAGAAAAGAAGCTGTTTTATTTAAACGATTCAGAAACTTGAAAATTCTAGCAACAGTTTGTACTTTTGCACTATGAATGATAATTTTATAAATGAGTTTTTCGGAATCGGAATTCAAAACGGCAAAACACCGGAAAACCTCGGGGTTTTATGGCGATCAGCACAAAACCTGGGTGCCAGCTTTATTTTTACTATTGGTAATCGATATGCCAAACAAGCTTGCGACACCCATAACGCTGTAAAATCGATGCCTTATTTCCATTATGAAAATTTTGATGATTTTTTCAAAAACCTACCTAAAGGTGCTCGCTTAGTTGGAGTAGAATTAGATGACAGAGCCGAAGATTTAGAAACTTTTGAACATCCTAGACGCTGTGTGTATTTATTAGGCGCTGAAGACAACGGACTTTCTAAACAAGCCATTGAAAAATGCCATTCTTTAGTAAAATTCAAATCCGAAAAAAGCTTGAATGTATCCGTTGCAGGAACGATTGTACTTTATGACAGAGGACTAAATAAGCCGAGATCATAAAAAAATATAATATTCTTCAATCATCAGTTCGAGCGCAGTCGGGAACCGATAAAACATCTCGACTGCGCTCGATGAGACAACGGTATCGAACCAAAAATTCAAACAAAAAAAAAAAAAAAAAAAAAAAAAAAAAAAAACGGATTTATATCTTTCGATACAAATCCGCTTTTACTATTTATTTAGATTTTTAAAAATCTATTTTCTCATAATTTTCACATTCATCTCTTCCACCTTTTTATCAGACAAAGGAGATGGTGCACCAAATAATAAATCTTCGCTGGTTCCGGTTTTCGGGAAAGCCATAACCTCACGAATCGATGCTTTTTTCTCTAAAATCATCATCAAACGATCAATTCCCCAGGCGATTCCTCCGTGTGGTGGTGCTCCGTACTGGAAAGCCTTATACATCGTTCCTACGCTCTTTATCATCTCTTCTTTGTTGTAACCCATATTTCTATAAGTTGCTTCCAGAATTTCCGATTTGTGCGCACGAACAGATCCTCCACCTATTTCGTATCCATTTAAAATGATATCATATTGTTGCGCGATAATACTTCCTATTTCTTCATCTTTACCATTCATGTGTTTTTCTAAGTCATAAATAGCAGGCATTGAGAACGGATTATGAGTAAAAGTCCATCTTCCTTCATCAGTTCTTTCAAACATTGGAAAATCAACCACCCATGCCGGACGCAATTCCTTCGGATTAATCAAGTTCAACATGCGCCCCATTTCCTGACGAACAGCATCTAAAGCTTTATTTGCCGTAGCATAATCTGCAGCTGAGAAGAAAACAATATCACCTACTTGTGCATTCGTTGCTTTGATGATTCCAGCCGCAATTTCTTCACCTAAGAATTTAATAATTGGCGATTGCAAATCTTCTTCGTTCACAATAATATAAGCCAAACCTCCTAAACCATGTTGTTGTGCAACAGCAGTTAATGTTTCAATTTGCCCTTTAGACATACGCTTATTTCCTTGCTCTTCAGCCGAAACTTTGATACATTTTACAATTCCGCCTTCTTCAATTGGTTTAGAAAATACTTGGAAAGTAGTATCTTTTACAATTTCGGTAATGTCTTGCATTTTTAAGCCGTAACGCAAATCAGGTCGATCACAACCATAGAAATCCATGGCATCTTTATAGGTGATTACTTCAAACGGATGCAAAATCCATTTTTTACCGTACACCTTAGTCACAATTTCATTGAATAATTTGGTATTCAAATCAATAATTTGCTGCATACTGGCATACGCCATTTCCATATCCAATTGCGTAAATTCCGGTTGACGATCTCCACGAGAATCCTCATCTCTAAAACAACGCGCTACTTGGAAATATTTCTCATAACCACTCACCATCAACATTTGTTTGAACTGTTGTGGCGCTTGTGGTAAGGTATAAAAGAAACCTGCCTGTTTGCGTGTAGGAACAATAAACTCACGAGCTCCCTCATCGGTTCCGGCACTTAAAATTGGGGTTTCTATTTCTAAAAACTCCTCTTCATCCAGAATATCACGCAATAACTTAATTACTTTATGACGATTTACAATAGCTCTTCTTACTTCCTCATTTCTGTGATCTAAGAATTTGTATTGAAAACGTGTCGCTTCATTGGTTTTAGCAGCTCTTTTGATTTCAAAAGGCAATGTTTTAGATAAGTTTAAAATCTCTAAAACCGAAGTTTCTAATTCAATTTTACCGGTACGTAATCCAGCATTAAAATCATCTTCATTACGACCAACTACAACACCTTTTACTGAAATAACCGATTCCGGTTTTAATTTTACTAATTCATCGATATTAGGGAATGACTCCCTACTAATACGGATTTGGAAAATCTCAAAACTGGAATCACGCAAATCAATAAACATCAATTCACCGTGGTCACGAACACTCGCTACCCAACCGGACAACATTACTTCTTGTTGAATATTAGCTTCTGATATTTGCGAAATTTTATGCGTTCTGTAAGTATCTTTTATAACAATAGGAATTTCAGGAAGTGCTTCTTCTTGACTTTCTTTTGAATCAACAACCGTTTCTTTAGCCGCTTTTTCTTCAGTTGCTGCCTTTTCTAAAACTGCCGCTGCTCCTAATTTATCTAAAATAATCTGACGAATAACCTTTCCGTTGGCCCCTTTTCCAATAACACCTAAAACTTTACCAACTAAAATACCGGCTTTCCCTTGGTCTCCCGCTTTGATATCATTGGCAACAGCCTCATTTTCTGAAATTACTTTTGTAATAACTTCTTGGATTTTATCTTCAGAAATAGTATTTTCTTCAAAATACTTGTTGTAATCAAAATTTTGATCTTTTAGATAACCTGCAATTGCATTTTGAACCAAAACCGCTGTGATTTTTTCGGCTTTGAATAAAACAAAAATGGTTATTAAATGCTCTATATTATGGATTTTATCATAATCTTCCGCTTTGATATTGTTTGCCAAAGTTTTAGCCACAAAAGAAGGATCATTGATCGCATTATTCAAAGTCACAAAGGTTCTTGAACGCAAAGCATCGGCTGTAAAAAACTTAGCATCCTGCGGCAAAACACCTCCATTAATCAAAATAGATTCCACAGCATAAGGCAAAGCACTTGTATCCACTTTAATCGCTTCAATCTCGGCCTTGATATTTACAAAAGGTAAATCCGGTTCCGAAATAAAACGGTAGTCCGCTTCAAATTCTTTTTTACGCATGGTTTTGGTCTGCTTCAAATCAGCATCCCATAAAACCGTTGTTTGATCTGGTCTAAACGCTTTGTTTTCTATAAAATAATTGAATTGTTTTTCAACTTCTTCTTTCAAAGCCTCCACCATAAACTTAAATGAATTCAAGTTTTTGATTTCCGTTCTTGGATTCAAATCAGCGCTGTCTTTTTTACGCAAAGACACCGACACATCTGATTTGAATTCCCCTTTTTCCAAGTTCGCTTCAGAGATTCCTAAATTCTGAACAATACGCTGAATGTATTGCGCATAAGTCGAAGCATCTTCGATATTTCTAATACAAGGTTCTGTAACAATTTCGATTAACGGCACTCCAGCTTTATTGAAATCAACTAACGAAATTTTCTTTTCATGCATCAATTTGGCAGCATCTTCCTCGATATGAACCTGAGTTAAATTTACCGTAAATTGCGAACCGTCATTTCTATAACAGGAAACTTCTCCGTCAGGAATAATAGGGTTATGGTATTGCGTAATTTGGATATTTTTTGGGTTATCCGGATATTCATAATGTTTTCTATCCCAGGAAATCACCTCATTACTAAAAGAGGAATTTACCGCTTTACCAAAATAAATTGCTTTTGTAATCGCTTCTTTATTGATAGCAGGCAAAACACCCATTTGTCCCGTACAAACCGAACAGATATTCACATTAGGTGTTTCAATTTCCTGATTGGGACAAGAACAAAACAACTTGGTTTTGGTATTCAATCGAACGTGCGTTTCCAGTCCGATTACCAATTCTAAATCGTGGGCTTTAATAGCCGCATTTAATTGCTCCAATTCCATTATAGTGTATCTTTTAAGAAGTTTGCAAATTGCAATACTAATTCATCATTATTTTTTGCCGCAGTAATCTGCAGTCCTGTTGTTGTTCCTTGTGGCACGGTCAAAGTGGGTAATTGTCCCAAACTAAAACCAACGGTATAAGCATCTGACAAATACATCGCCAAAGGATCTTTTAAGCTATCTCCAATTTTAGGAGGTGTACTTGGAGTAACCGGCGATAAAACAATATCAACCTCGTTAAAATCTTTACTAAAATTTTCCGAAATTTGATCTCTTACAGCCAATCCTTTCAAATAAATTTCATCTGAGAAACCTTGAGACAACACTTGGTTTCCACCTACAATTCTGCGTTTTGTTTCTTCTGAAAAGTTTTCAGAACGCGTCATCGCATACGTCTCAATTAAATTCTCTGCTTCGATACGGTTTCCATAATTGGTTCCGTCAAGACGAGATAAATTGGAAGCCGTTTCCGCCATTGCCAATGTATAATAAGTTGAAACTAAAATATCAGATTTAAAGAAATCCAGTTCTTTTACTTCAATTCCTTTTGCTTTTATTTTTTCGATACTAGCTAAGAAATCAGCTTTTACCTGAGTATCAATAGCATCACTTTCGACAAAGTTTTTAAAATAACCAATTGTTTTTACTGGCGAAGTAGCCAATGCTTCTTCGGTAATTTCATGTGCCGCAATAGAGGTTTGATCTTTTGGATCTTTTCCGCTCATGACATTCATTACAATTCGAATATCTTCAATTGATTTTGCTAATGGTCCCACACAGTCTGTAGAAGATGCATACGCCATTAATCCATATCTTGAAATTCTTCCGTAAGTAGGTTTAAAACCATAAATATCGTTATAACCCGCAGGCTGACGAATCGAACCTCCTGTGTCTCCTCCAATAGAAAATACCGTATAATCCTTAGCCACATTTACTGCTGAACCTCCACTGGAGCCTCCGGCAACTAATTCCGGATTGATAGCGTTTTTAACCGCTCCAAAAATGGTATTTTCACTTGAAGAACCATGACCAAAACTATCACAGTTTTCTTTTACTAACGGAATAGCACCTGCATCCAATAATTTCTGAATGGCAGTAGCAGTATATGGCGATTTATAGTTTTTCAACAAATCAGAACTTGCAGTAGTATACGTTCCTTGCAACATATACACATCTTTAATTCCAAAAGGGATTCCCTCTAATAAACCAATGGTTTCTCCGTTTGCAATTTTAGCATCTACCTTAGCAGCTAAATCCAGCGCGAAAGTATCCAACACAGCATTTACGGACTTATAGGTATTTTGTTTTAGTAAATCTAATTTTTCTTGCACTAAAGCTGTACAAGTGATTTGTTTGGTCACCAATTGCTGGTGTATTTTTTTTATCTGTGAATCCATTTTATCCTTCTATAACTTTAGCAACCACTAAAAATCCATTTTTCTTGTTCGGGAAATTTTCTATGATAAGTTGTTTTTCTATTTCCGAACTCTCTATCACAACATCTTCCCTTAAATCACTTACAGACACGCAATTACGATTGACATTATTCAAGGAATTATTATTTGTAGGAACTGCATTTTTAATCACATCAAATAATTGGTTCACACTCTCGGAAGGCTGTGCTCCTTTAATACTCGACAAAATGTCGACTGTCATTATTTTACTCATAATTTTGTTAGGTTTTAAAGTCAAACTTTTAAGGTCGCGAATTTACGAAAAGTTTTTTTAGGGAGTCCCGTTTTTTTAAATGGATTTCGATTGCTCAAAAAGCCAAAGTCGTTAGCATAATCAAACTTAAATAATGAAACAAGAATTACAAATAACACAATTCTTTAAAAAATTCATCCTATTGCTTTAAAAAAATAAATAACACCCATAATCACAAACATTACAATCCCCATCCAATGCTTAAAACCACCAACTTTCACCTGAAATTTATAAAGTTTATCCTTTTCAGTAACGTCTTTATGCCAAATTTTGTGAATTTTATAAAAAGCAAAAGCTGATATAAACCAAGAAAAACTGCATATTAAATACCAATAATCCATTTGTAAATCAATTAATTTCTTCTATCAAATACTTTGTCCCATTAATTTCAAAAGTAAATCCCACGGAATTCCCCATTAGTTTATTTCCCAATGGCGATTGTGGTGATAACGCAATCACATTAATTCCTTCGAGAGTAATTTTTGGCAAAGCCAAAGACACATACAAGTAAATCCCATTGGCTTTTACCAAACTTCCTAAAGTGATGGATTTAGCTGTAATTTCTGGATTTATTTTATCCAAAACTGCTTTTTGTTCTAGCACTTCTCGCAACTTTGTATTGAATTTTTCCTGTTCCAAATGCATCATCGACAAAGCCGTTTCGTGCTTATCGCCTGCCGAACCTTTGGCATCGTTTTTAGAATCCTCAGTCAAAGCTGCAATCATATCCCTAAAAGCATCAATCCTGTCTTCTACCAGTCGGGAATAATACTGATGTATTTTTTGTTTAAAAGTCATTTTATTGAAGTACTCGTTTCTTAGATTACAAAGATGTTGTTTTTTTGAAGGGAACAAAAGTAAATTTAATTTATTATTACAAAAGCGGATTATTTTATCACTGGCAGAATTCTTAATGATTAGACATTTTTTTTATTTAACTTCGTAAAAGAATCATTACTAATCTTTTATTTTAAAATTATTATGAAAAAATTAAAATTTATTTCCGCACTTGCTTTTGGTTTGCTATTGCTATTAGCTACTGAGGTACAAGCTCAAAAATTTCCCGGTTTAGATAAAAGTCCAATGGATTTGGCTTTATATCCGGCAGATAATAAAATCCCAACTAAAATGGCTAAAGTAGTTTACAGCCGTCCGCAACTCAAGGGGCGTTCTTTAAGCGAACTTGCTCCTGAAGGAAAAGTATGGAGAACCGGTGCTAATGAAGCCACAGAAATTACTTTTTATAGAGATTTCAAACTAGGCTCTACCAGAATCAATTCAGGAACTTATTCCTTGTACACTATTCCGGGAAAAGATAATTACACCGTTATTATCAACAGAAGTACGAATGTGTGGGGAGCTTACAACTACAAAGCAGAAAACGATCTTGCCCGTTTGAGTGTTCCTGTTACACAAGCAGAAGAATCTCTTGAAGCGCTTTCGATGGTATTTACTCCAGCTGATAAAGGTATGGTGCTAAACATTGGATGGGATAAAACTCGTATTGCAATTCCTTTTACAGAATAATATCTTTTAACCGCAGAGAACGCTAAGTTCACAGTAGCCAACAGCTAGTTTCAAAAAAAGGCAATAAATTCACAAATTAAAATCTTTGTGAACTTATTGCCTTTTTTTAAACTTTGAGATTAAGTAAAAAACCTAGAAATCAAATTTAAAATTAGCTCCTACTAATACCTGAAAACCCTGAACCGGGTATTTCATCCATTTTTGATAGGATTTACCAGTCATATTATTCAGTTTTACAAATGCCGTTAACTGAGAATTATATTTATAACCTACATGCGAATTCAAATCAAAATAGCTTCCTATTTTTGTTGGAGAAGTTACCATTAATGCATCCGATAAATTTGTTTGCATATCTTTTCTTTCTCCTACATAAAATACTTTTGCACCGGCAAACCATTTAGGCGTGATATTAAAATCGATTGACGAGTTTACCTCAACAGCCGGCAAATTCCAGGCTTCCTGCTCATTACTGTTTTTATAGCTATTGAAAGCTCCACCAATAGAAAAACTTACATTATCAGAAAAATCCGCTTTTAAATCACCTGAAAAACGAAAAGTACGAACATCATCATACACTACCTGAAATGAATTCCCGAAAGCATAATCTTCATTAGCAGCATTTTCAGTATAATCATTAGCTCTGTATAAAGCCTTATTTCTTTCATTGGTATAAGAACCACGCAGATTATAACTTACGCTTGAAGCTAATTTTCCTTTCAAACCTGCAAAAATATCATATTGTCTGTCTGTTGGCATAATAGCCAGAGTAGGCGACAAAAAAGGATTTTCGTTGACAAATTCCATATAAGAGTTTTGCTCTAATCCCCCTTCGGCACCAGCATAAAAAATCATTAAATCCTCAACAACCGGATAAGAAACATTAATATTTGGATAAATCAAGAACTGACTGTCATTCCCTTCATTATCCATACTGTAAAACAACGAAGCTCCTAATTTCACATCCCATCCGTTTTCCTGAATTACAAAACTAGGCGAAATACCTAAATTAGTAAAGCCATACTTGATAGCTTCTGTATTGGTATTCAGGTAATTTTTATCAAATGATCCTCCCACATAATCCACTGTAATATCAGTTTTCACAAATTGGTTTCCCACATTAAACCGCAACGAAGGTTTTACAAAAAAACGGTTTTCCGATGAATCAAAATTATCCGAAAAATGGCTAAACTTCATAGCTGCTTCTTTTAAAAAACCTTCATTAAATTCCAGTTTACCTCCTAAAGAAATACCATTATAAGTATGTTTTGAATCAATATCATCTAATAATGAACTATCAAAATCCATAGGTAAACCGTACCAGTTGTATACTTGATTGTGATAACCTAAATCAAGATTCCAAGACATATTATCCAGGTTAGCTCCATACGTCAAATCTAAAGCAGTGTTGTAAAACCAATCGTCTAATTGAACATCGTTTATCCCGCCCTGTGAAGAAAAATGACGAAACATTCCCCCCACATAATTGTTATTATTTAATTCCTGATTGATAAATAATTCGGCATTCAGATTACCATAGTTTCCATATCCTAAAGTAGCATAATTATTGTAAAACTTTTCTTTAGCTTCTTTGTCTACACCTTCTGCTTTTCCTTTAGCAGGTGCAAAAGTGGAGGCAACAGGAAAAGAAAAAATAGAATAATTGATGGTTTCTTTTTTTGCATTTCCGTCATCATCAAGTACAACTGATTCCTGAACCTTGGAAGCATCGGATATTGTTGGGGTATATGGTTTTACAATATTTACTTCTTCTGAACCAATACTTTTCTCTTTCTTTTGAGCAAAAGAAACTTGTAAAATCATTAGAAACAGACCTATTGTTATTTTATTTTGGAAATTGAATTTCATATTTTATTTTTTAATGTGAAGCACTTCGATCCTTCGATAAACTCAGGAAAGGCTGAGCTCAGTGTGACAACTTTTTTAATTAATTACCTATCGAAGAATTTGTTTTAGACTCTTCTGATTTGATTCGGCTTAACTCTGTTTGCGCTTCCGAAACTACATCCGGGAAATCGGCAAAATTCTTAATTACACTATCCAGAATATAGGTAGCCTGAAAACTGTCTTTTAATCCGTAAAAGTTTTTAGCCATTAAAATTAATCCTTTAGCTCCATACAAACGATAAGCGGAGTAGCTCTTTGCCAGTTTTTGAACTGAAGTATTTGAAGCCTCAAATTTAGCTTCCTTGTTTTTAAAATAAGCATCATAATACAATGCTTCCGCTGCCAATTCTCCTTTGGCAATCGGCATCACTTTTGCATAAGCAGCTTTCGCTTTAGCCTCATCGCCTGTTTGCATAGCCGAACGTGCAATGATTATTTGGGCATCACTTTTAACATTATCATCTGTTTTTGGATTACTCAAAACTTTATCTGCATAAACCACTGCGTTAGAATAGTCTTTGTTCTCATAATACAATTTCATCAGATTGGATTGTGCGAAAACTTTATTCTGGGACAAATCAGCTTCATTTTCTAAACGAATTAATACCGGAGTTGCTTTTTGTTTATCTGCTGAATCTAATAAAATCTGAGCTAACCTTGTTAATGATTGCTCTGTAAATTCATTTCGGGGCTGATTGATTACATACTCATAATTAGGTAAAGCTTTGTCTTTCTGACCTTCTGCATAATAAGCCTGTGCCAAATTAAAATTAGCTTTCAAAGCATGAATACCATTTGGAAAACTTGAAATATAAGCTCTGAATCCGGAAATTGCCTGAGCTGTATTATTTTGTTCAAATTGTTTCATTGCCGATTCATAAGTATCATTATCCAGATCAGCATCAGTAACCTCAACAAAATCAAGTGTTTTTACCCAACTCGCATATTCATTCACTTTTCCGCCATCAACATAAATCAATCTTGCGGTAGCAACTGCTTCTAAAGCTTCGGGAGTTTTAGGATATTCGGCAGCTACTTTTTTAAATTTCACTAAAGCATCCGAACTCCTGTCCGAATTATAATAAACCAATCCCTGACGCAAAATCGCTCTGGCTGTAAAAGCACTATTTTTATATTCACTGATTAACCTGTCATAAGTTTTCAATGCCTGATCTTGCTTATCACCCGCCACATAGGTATTGGCCAGTTCAAACATGGCATCATCACGGTAAGCCGATTTAGGATAATTTTGAATAAAAGCATTCAAATCTTCAATTTTTCTGTCATTTCTGGCAACAAAACCATAACAAAGGGCTTTTTGATAATGCGCATAATCAGCATCTACACTTTTTAATTCGATTACTTTATTATAAGCATCCATTGCCGGCCAGTATTTAGAAGTCACAAAACGGCAATCTGCTAATCGCAAATAAGCATCTGTCAATCTGGTTTTATCATCTTTTGTTTTATCAATAAATTTCTGAAAAGCATCTCCGGCTGAATCGTATTCTTTTAATTTAAAATAAGCATACGCTACATTATAATTGCTGTTTTTATACTCAGGAGTAGTACTAGCTGCTGACATTCCTGCAAATTGTTTAAAACTCAACAATGCTTTATTGTAATCATTCAATACATATTCTGTTTCTCCTTTCCAGAAAGTAGCTCTGGCAGTAAATTCAGCATCCATTGCATTTCCTAAAGATTTTTGGAACATTTGCAAAGCCTGCGTATAATTTCTATCGGTATATAATTCTAAACCTCTGTAGAACGTCACTTTTTGGTAAGCCAGTTTATTTTCAGGGCTTTTATTTTTTTCCAATAAAACTAAGGCTTCTTTGTAATTTTTAGAAGAGATATAAGAGTCAATCAATAACTTTTCTACAACCGGACGGCTGGAATTGTTGGGATATTTATTGATAAAACCTAACAGAATAGATGGTACACTTTGATAAGAATTCCCTAATTCATAGCTTAATTTAGCATAATTTAAATACGCATCTTCCTGAATTGCTGCTTCAAATGGCATTTCGGAAGCATTTTTGAAAGCATTCAGTGCTTCTTGTTTTTTATTTAGTTTAAGATAACTTTCACCTAAATGATAATAAGCATTTTGCGCCACTCCGTCTTTTCCTCCAATAATTTTATTGAATTGTGCGATAGCATTTTCAAAATCATTTTGTTTGTAATACGCATACCCTAACTGGTAATAATCGGTATTATTCCATCTTCCTTTTTTTCCTTTATAAGCCACTAAATAAGGAATAGACTCCTTGTATTTCTTTAAATTAAAATAACTCTCACCAATAATTTTATTCAGTTCTGACTTTTCAGCAGCATTGGATTTCCCCATTGCTTTTTGTCCAAGTTCAATAGCTTTTTCAAAATTCCCCGATTTAAAATTCATGTCAGCCTGATAATAGGATAACTTTTCAGCATATTTTTCATCTCCGGCAACGGCATCAAAATATTTATTGGCTTCCTGATAATTATCGCCTTCATATGCCATAAAACCCAGATAATATTTAGCCTGAGGTCCATAAACATCTGATTGTAATACTTTATTGAAGTAAGTTGTAGCTTCTTTTTTATTATTGGAACTAAAAAAACTGTATCCTTTTTGGAAATTAAAACGATCCTTATCTTTAGCACTTAACTGATTTTCATCTGTTTTTTCAAACCATCTTAAAGCCTCATTATAATTTCCCTGATTGAAATAAAAATGAGCTACTTCAGTATATGCCTGATTACTCTTGGAACTCGTAGGGTAATTTTCCAGAAATGATTCCATCAGCACATCGGCATTTGGATGTCCTAAACGTACCGCACAACTGGCATCATAATAAGCACAATCCGACTTCATCTCTTCATTTTGAGTTTTATCCTTTACTTTTTCAAAAAGATACTGAGCCGAAGCATATTGATTATCCTTAAACAAGTCCACTGCCCTGCTGTAATCCTTTAAATTATTGGTATATATTATTGATTCCTGTGCTAAAAGCATATTGGTTTTAACAAAAACCAATAAAAAAAAGAGCCACGAGAGTTTACGCATTTTCATTTATTTTTTTTAATATCCCAAATATATCATATTCTAAGATTTATAACGAGGGATTAATTCGTTTTATTATGAACAAATATTTTAACAGAACACAAAAAACTAATATTTTGATATTGCCATTTCATAATTGATAATTACTTTTACACCATAAACAAAATAAAATTATGTCCCAAGCCATATTATCATTAAAAAATGCAACCATTTACCAGGAAGACAAAGTAGTTTTATCGAATGTTAACCTGGAAGTTAATCGTGGAGAGTTTCTGTATATTATTGGAAAAACAGGTTCCGGAAAAAGTAGTTTTATGAAAACGCTGTATGCCGATTTACCATTAACAGAAGGAACCGGGCATATTGTAGACTTTGATTTAGAAACCTTAAAAGAGAATGACATTCCGTTTTTAAGACGTAAAATAGGAATTGTTTTTCAGGATTTCAAACTGTTACCGGACCGTTCCATTCAGGACAACATGCTTTTTGTATTAAGAGCTACAGGCTGGGCTGACCAAAATGAAATGGAACGAAAAATAGAAGAAGTACTGGATAAAGTAGGAATGAAAAACTATGCGCAAAAAATGCCTCATCAAATTTCCGGTGGAGAACAACAACGTGTAGCCATTGCCAGAGCATTGCTTAATGACCCTGAACTTATTCTTGCTGATGAGCCTACAGGAAACTTAGATCCTCAAACCAGTGTGGAAGTTTTAGATGTTTTGAAAAAAATAAACGGAAACGGAAAAACAATTATCATGGCCACTCACGACTATGCTTTGCTAATGAAATTCCCTTCAAAAACACTAAAATGCGAAGACTCTAAAATTTTTGAAGTCGTTCAGAGAACCGTTTAACAAACACTATTTATCACTTTCCAAAGCAGGCAAATGCCATTTGTATTTCACTGCCATCAATCGGATACTAATAATGACAGATACTGTTGTTATATAAATAATCTCATCATTCAGCTGAAAGGCTTTGAGTATAAAAAACAGAATTCCGCCAAGAATACAAATAGTTGCATAAATCTCTTTACGGAAGATTACGGGAATTTCATTGCATAAAATATCACGGATAACACCGCCAAAACATGCGGTGATTGTCCCCAGAGCAATGCAAATAATAGGATGTAAACCTATCTCAATTCCTTTTCTCAATCCCGTTAAAGTATAAACCCCCAGACCAATAGTATCAAAAAGAAACAAAGAAGTTCTCAATCTATCAAATTTCTTCCGAAAAACCACTGCCAGTATAAATCCGGTAATAATCATATAAACATACTCCAAATCCATCATCCAGCCCACCGGAGTCCGTCCTATTAAAACATCACGCAAGGTCCCTCCGCCCACTGCGGTTACAAAAGCAATAATAAAAACACCAAAAGGATCTAACTTTTTCTCCATGGCTGTCAAAACCCCGGACATAGCAAAAGCCATCGTACCCACAATTTCTAAAAAACTAATCATAGCTGATGATTTAATTAATGACTTACAGCAAATTAAAGAAAAACAACTCACTTACATCACCCAAACTTTATTATTCTATCTGAAATGAAATAAAAATTTAAATACAGTTTTACAAAACAATCATTGTCTGTGTATCTTTGCTGTGAATTTAATTTTAAATCCTGCGCCTCTTGAAACAAATAACATCCATTCAGAATCCTTTTATTAAATCTTTGGTATTATTACAGGAAAAAGCCAAAAACAGGAGACAAACAGCGACGTTTTTGATTGAAGGGATACGTGAAATTTCATTGGCAGTAAAAGGGAAATATGAAATTGAAACTATTTTATTCTATCCCGAAATCTGCAGCCAGACAGAAGCTAAAAAACTAGCTCCGGACGCTGGATTAATTGAAATCAATAAAGAGATTTTTCAAAAACTGAGCTATCGTGATACCACTGATGGTGTTTTGGCTGTAGCCAAATCCAAATCCTTACAACTTTCAGATCTAGAACTTTCTGAAAACCCGTTAATCTTAGTCGCTGAAGCTCCGGAAAAACCAGGAAACATCGGAGCACTTTTAAGAACTGCCGATGCCGCTAATCTGGACGCTGTAATTATTGCTAACCCAAAGAGTGATTTATACAACCCAAATATTGTTCGTTCCAGCGTAGGCTGTTTGTTCACCAATCAAATTGCCACTGCAACTACCTCAGAAATCATTGCTTTTTTAAAAGAAAAAAACATCAATTTCTATTGTGCCACTTTACAAAATTCAACCAGCTATCATACTCAGGATTTTACAAATCCAACAGCTCTGATAGTAGGAACTGAAGCCACCGGCCTAACACAGGAATGGCGTGATGCTGCCACACAAAATATTATCATCCCAATGCAAGGCGAAATTGACAGCATGAATGTTTCGGTTGCTGCGGCCATTTTAATATTTGAAGCAAAAAGGCAAAGAGGATTTTAAAATTTAGATTTCAGATATTATATTGCAGATTAAATAGTTATAAATTCGATTTTATTCTTTAAAAACCTGACGTTTTTTAAAATTTAATATCTAAAATCAGAAATCTACAATCTACATTCCCAACTCTTGCATATATGCTAACTTATGATTATTTTTAGAAAATGAACCCTGCAAGTATGACCGAAATAGATATCGAAAAAGAAAATAAAGCAATTGCTCAGGAATATAAAGAATTGCTTCGTATCAGTTACCAAACCTTAACCACAGAAGATAAAAAACTTATACGAAAAGCATTTGATGTTGCAGTTGAAGCGCATAAAGACCAAAGAAGAAAATCGGGCGAAGCCTATATTTTTCATCCTATTGCTGTGGCTAAAATTGTTGCTTCGGAAATTGGTCTTGGAGCAACCTCAATTGCGGCTGCTTTATTGCATGATGTGGTGGAAGACACTCCAACTACAGTAAAAGATATTGAACGAATGTTCAACCCGAAAGTAGCACAACTTGTAGAGGGTTTAACCAAAATATCTATTGTACAAAAAGACATGAATGTGTCTATGCAAGCTGAGAATTTTCGAAAAATGTTATTGACTTTGTATGATGACGTAAGAGTGATTCTTATTAAAATTGCCGACAGATTGCACAATATGCAAACTATGGATTCGATGATTGACCACAAACAGGTTAAGATTGCTTCGGAAACACTTTATATTTATGCACCATTAGCGCATCGTTTAGGACTATACAACATTAAAACAAAACTGGAAGATTTAGGATTAAAATACACTGAACCGGCAGTTTACAATGATATTGTCAGCAAAATAAAAGAAACCAAAGAACAACAGGACGCTTACATCAAAGATATTTCTGATGTTTTAAAAGCCTCTTTAGACGCTGAAGACATTGATTATATCATCAAAGGCCGCCCAAAATCCATCTATTCGATTCGCAGAAAGATGAAGGCTCAAAACGTAACTTTTGACGAAGTTTACGATAAATTTGCGCTGAGGATTGTCTATAAATCAGATCCACATGATGAAAAATTTATCGCCTGGAAAATTTATTCTATCGTTACAGACCATTACAGACCGAGTCCAAGTCGTTTAAGAGACTGGATTTCCTCTCCTAAATCTACCGGTTATGAAGCATTGCATATTACTGTAATGGGACCTAAAGGACGCTGGGTAGAAATTCAGGTTCGCAGTGAACGTATGGATGAAATCGCTGAAAAAGGATATGCAGCGCATTATAAATACAAAAATGGAGATTCAGAAGAAGGTGGTCTGGATGTCTGGTTAAACTTATTGAGAGAAGCATTAGAAAATTCAGAAACAAATGCTATCGACTTTGTTGAAGATTTCAAAATGAACCTGTATTCAAAAGAAATCTATGTCTTTACACCAAAAGGAGATATTAAATCCTTACCTAAAGGTGCAACATCACTTGATTTTGCCTTTAGTATCCACTCCGAAATTGGAATTAAAACCCGTGGAACAAGAGTTAACGGAAAACTAGTTCCTTTAAACTATGAATTAAAAAGCGGGGATCAGGTAGAAATAATCACATCTCCAAACCAGAAACCAACAGCAAACTGGTTTGATTATGTAACCACTTCCAGAGCCAAAAATAAAATCAGAAACGTTCTCAACGAAAACACCAAAAAAATTGCTGAAGACGGAAAAGAAGTACTGACACGTAAATTAAAACACCTTAAAGTTACGCTAAACGAAACTGTCATCAACGAGTTAGTTAACTTTTTCCACCTTAAAACCAGTCTGGATTTATTTTACCGTGTTGGAATCGGAACTATTGATAACCAACAATTGAAAGATTTTGCAGCACAAAAAAGCAATACTTTAATTAATTTCTTTAAAAACAAAATAAAACGCAGTGGAAATACTGCCGATGCTGATATTCATAAACCTGTTCTGAACAGCAATTATGACATGCTGGTTTTTGGAAAGGAACAAGACAAATTAGATTATAAACTCTCTACTTGCTGTAATCCGATTCCAGGAGATCAGGTTTTTGGCTTTGTTACGATAAACGAAGGGATAAAAGTGCATAAAAAAGACTGTCCTAATGCTATCTCTCTACAATCCAATTATGCTTACCGAATCATGCCTGCCAAATGGATTGATTCTTCGCAACAGGAATTCAAAGCTATTCTTAATATTACCGGAATGGATACCATTGGCCTTACTAATGAGCTCACAAAAGTAATTTCGAACAACATGAACGTCAATATTCAGAGTATTTCGCTGAGTGGAGATGCCGGATTGTTTAAAGGACAATTAACTGTTATTGTTCAAAACATTACTATTCTGAAAAAACTAATTGAAAACATAAAAAAAATTGACGGGATTGACCGCGTGACAAGGGTTTACAAGAATTAATAATTTTTGAATGATTTAACATTATTTCACATCCTTTTTTCCGATTTTTGAAAAGCTTTTCAGACTTAAGGAGAATACAAAATTATTGTTTAACTTTATAAAAAAACAAAATTATTCTCTTATAAGTACTTAAACTTGAAAACTATTAAAATAAAAATTTATCTTTGCCGAATATGACACTCATTTCCACAAATAACAACAAAAATCAGGAAATTGTAAAAAATGTTTTTACAATGTATCTTGAAAAAAACGGGCATAGAAAAACGCCTGAACGTTACTCCATACTTCAGGAAATCTATGAAAGTGAAGAACATTTTGATATTGAAAACCTCTATATCAAAATGAAAAATAAAAACTATCGTGTGAGCAGAGCAACGCTGTATAATACTATAGAATTACTTTTAGACTGTGGTCTGGTTCGTAAACATCAATTTGGACAAAACCAGGCTCATTATGAAAAATCTTACTTCGACAAACAACATGATCATATTATCATGACCGATTCTGGTGAGGTAATTGAGTTTTGTGATCCAAGAATACAGACCATAAAAAAAACCATTGAAGAAATTTTTGATGTGGAAATCATCAATCATTCCCTGTATTTTTATGGAATAAAAAAGACAGCTAAAACAACAGAGGAACAAGAAGAAAATACTAATAACGAAAACATTTAGTTTTAAAAAAGGCAGTAACTCACTATTACCGCCAAAACGAATTAACGAAAATAAATAAATTAAAAATGACCGTAGATTTATTACTAGGATTACAATGGGGAGATGAAGGAAAAGGAAAAATTGTTGACGTTCTTACCTCAAATTATGATATTATTGCTCGTTTTCAGGGAGGTCCTAATGCCGGACACACTTTAGAATTTGACGGAATAAAACATGTATTGAGAACCATTCCTTCCGGAATTTTCCATAAATCAGCGGTAAATATTATTGGAAACGGTGTTGTAATTGATCCTGTTGTATTTCAGAAAGAAATTGAAGGATTAGCAAAATTTAACATTGATATCAAAAAGAAATTAATCATTTCCAGAAAAGCACATTTAATTTTACCTACCCACCGTTTATTAGACGCAGCCTCTGAAGCTTCTAAAGGAAAAGCTAAAATTGGTTCTACTCTTAAAGGAATCGGACCAACTTACATGGATAAAACCGGCAGAAATGGTTTACGTGTAGGAGACATTGAATTAGAAGATTTTAAAGAAAGATACCGTGCTCTTGCTGACAAACATGAAGCTATGATTGCTTTTTATGGTGTAGAATTAGAATATAATTTACCGGAATTAGAAGCAGAATTTTTTGAATCTATCGAAGAAATTAAAAAATTAGATTTCATAGATAGTGAAGAATACATGTATCAGGCTCAAAAAGCAGGTAAATCTATTTTATGTGAAGGAGCTCAGGGTTCTTTATTAGATGTTGATTTCGGGACTTATCCTTTTGTGACTTCTTCTAATACTACAGCAGCCGGAGCCTGTACAGGTTTAGGAATTGCTCCTAATAAAATTAAAGAAGTGTACGGAATTTTTAAAGCATACACCACTCGTGTAGGTAGCGGTCCTTTTCCAACAGAACTTTTTGACGAAACAGGTGCGACAATGGCTAAAGTAGGTAACGAATTTGGTTCCGTTACAGGAAGAGCAAGACGTTGCGGATGGTTAGACTTAGTAGCTTTGAAATATGCTGTTCAGGTTAACGGAGTTACACAATTAATGATGATGAAAGGTGACGTACTTTCCGGTTTTGATACTCTGAAAGTATGTACAGAATACAATTACAAAGGAAAAAACATTGCTCATTTCCCTTACAATGTAGAAGAAGAAAATGTTTCTCCTGTTTACAAAGAATTCAAAGGATGGAAACAAGATTTAACAGGAATGACTACTTATGAGGAATTACCAGTTGAATTAAAAGAATATATTGAGTTTATTGAAAAAGAACTTGAAGTTCCTATTAAAATTGTTTCTGTTGGTCCGGACAGAAAACAAACTATCCTAAAATAAAAAATTAACGCCCTGAAATTCGGGGCGTTTTTTTATACATTAAATCAAATCGCAAATAACAAATGAACGACCCAAAAATAAGCATCAAAGAAACCAAATTATTATCTGACAACTGGTACATTTTAAACAAAGTAACTTTTGATTATAAAAAACCGGATAATAGTGTCATTACACAACAACGAGAAGTGTATGACCGGGGCAACGGAGCTGCTATATTACTCTACAATACTGCAAATAAGACTATTATTTTAACACGTCAGTTTCGTTTACCCACCTACTTAAATGGAAATAAAAACGGAATGATGATTGAAGTTTGTGCCGGATTATTAGATGAGGATGAGCCTGAACAATGCATCATACGGGAAACGGAAGAAGAAACGGGCTACCGCATTTCTAAAGTCGAAAAAATCATGGAAACCTACATGTCTCCTGGCGCTATAACTGAAATTTTATATTTATTTATTGGCGAATATGATGCCTCTATGAAAGTAAGCGAAGGTGGCGGATTAGAGCATGAACAGGAAAATATTGAAGTTATTGAAATGTCTTTTGAGGAAGCTTACGATAAAATAGCAACAGGAGAAATACAAGACGCAAAAACTATTATGTTACTGCAATATGCTAAAATTAATCTGGGATTTTAAACCAATTATCATATACATTTGTAAATCAACATCCTAAAAAACACCATACAAATAAGTAATTACATTTAGTATTTTAACGTAGAATAGCTGATTTTTTTTATTTGGAAAAAGTATATATTTACAAAAAATCCAGAAACTATTTAGTTAAATCATCCTGATGAAAATTTATATTAAAAACATGGCCTGCGAAAGCTGCAAGGTGGTAGTCAAAGAAGCACTAGAAGAATTAAACTTAAATCCTGTAAAAATAGAACTTGGGGAAGCTGTTATCAAAGAAGAAATTACTACCGAGAAAAAGAAAAAACTGAATGCTATTATAAATAAAGTAGGCCTGGAAATTATTGAAAGCAAGGGTGGAGTTTTAATAGAAAAAATCAAAAACTATTGTCAGGAATACATCAATATTGACAAACCGGTAAAAGTTAATCTATCTGATTTTTTAACTGAAAAACTGGATTTGGATTACAATTATTTGTCAAATGCTTTTTCTGAAGTAACTTCATCTACAATTATTCATTATACCAACTTATTAAAAATGGAGAAAGCGAAAGAAATGATTTTATTCGAAGAATACAATTTTTCAGAAATAGCCAGCAAACTTAATTTTAGCAGTCTTTCGGCATTTTCAACTCAATTTAAAAAAGTTACAGGCTATAGTCCTACTCATTTTAAAAACTTAAAAGAGAAAAGAAGAAAAGCTATTCAGGAGTTAAATGAAGACTTAAAAAAGAAAAACCAATAAAATTTATAAAATTATAAGGAAAAAAGTGAATTTTTATAAGATACCTTTACCTATTAAAATTATAAAAAAATATGAGTAAAATAAGTATCTTTTATGCTGACGACGACGAGGATGATTTAATGTTTTTTAATGATGCGGTAGAAAGCGTTAGTAATACTTGCAACTTACTCGTCCAGCTTTATATCCATAAAAACGGTGACAATCTTGTTACTAATATTAAAGAGCAAAAACCTGAAAACGGAGTCGTATTTTTAGACTTAAATATGCCAAAAAAATCCGGGTTTCAGATTTTGGAAGAAATACGTAATGAACCCGCTATTAAACACTTTCCGGTAGTTATTTATTCTACCAGTTCTGATAAATCAGATATTGAATTAAGTCTTAATCTTGGTGCAAACTTTTATGCTGTCAAACCTTATAATTTCAATGATTTGATGAAGATGATTCAAAACGTGATTAAAATAAACTGGAATAATCATAAGGTTGATATAGAAAATTTTTTGTTAATTAAATAAAATATTAAACCTTTTACACCAAATTATCAAATTGCCACTAACCCGCATGAGGGATGGAAGCGGCATCCTTTTATGTATTTCTTTAATACATAAAAGATACAGCGTACAGACCGGCCTTATTGAAAAAATATTTTTTACTATTTTTTTTAATAAGGTCATGCAAAAGAAAAGGAGAACACAAATAAAATTGTATTCTCCTTTTTTATGCAATAAAAATGTAAAATTATTTATTAGGCTGCGGAGTCATTCTTAAATAATATTTTATTCTGTTGAAGCCTTTTGGGAATTTCGCGGGGATATCTTCATCTTTAATTGATGGAGATATTACAACATCCTGACCGTCTTTCCAGTTTGCCGGAGTGGCCACACTGTAATTAGCAGTTAATTGCAAACTGTCGATAACGCGTAAAATTTCGTCAAAGTTTCTTCCTGTTGAAGCCGGATAAGTCAAAATTAATTTAATCTTTTTATCTGCTCCGATTACAAATACAGAGCGAACAGTAAAAGTATCATTAGCATTTGGATGAATCATATCATACAAATTAGCTATTTCTTTATTTTCATCGGCTATGATAGGATACTGTAAGGTAGTATTTTGAGTTTCCTCAATGTCTTTAATCCAGTTTACATGCGACTCTAATCCATCCACACTCAATGCAATAACCTTAGTATTTCTTTTTTGAAATTCAGGAAAATAATTTGCTACTGTTCCTAATTCAGTAGTACAAACGGGTGTAAAATCAGAAGGATGAGAAAATAAAACACCCCATGAATCGCCCAGCCATTCGTGAAAATGTATGGTTCCCTGAGTAGTTTCTGCTGTAAAATCCGGAGCTGTATCTCCTAAACGTATTGTTGCCATTGTATATCTGTTTTTAAATTCGAATAAAGTTAATCAAAAAAATAGCGATAGCCGATGGATTGCATTTAAATATTTGTTAAAGAGAGTCCGAATCTTTTTTAAATGTAATGTAAAATGAAATACCAAAAAGCCAGTGTGACAAACGAAACAGGAATCCCAAAACCAATCATCATACTGCTCAATCGTGGTTTTAAACCATAAGAAGTAGCCAGAATACTCGCCATAATCATGGGTGCCATGGCGGCTTCGATAATAGCTACCTGAATCATTAAGGAACTTTGTTTCAGGATAACAACATAAAGTAAAAAAAGTATGGCTGGTGTAATTAACAACTTATATGCTAATCCAATCCACAGAAATTTCCAATGCTTGCTCCGGCTGTCAAAATGCAATTGCAACCCAACAGAAATCATGGCTAATGGTGTGAGCAGACTTCCTAATTTCTGAAAAGCCAACTGGAGATAATCATGAAAATCTAAATCCAGAACATTAGCAAAAACAGCCACTAAAAAGCAGATAAAAGGAGGAAACAGCAAAACTTTCTGAGCAATTTTAACTCCGCTTGCTGCTTCTTTAGAATACAATGTTGCCACCACTACGGCAATCGTAGAAAGCACTACAAATGTTCCCGGCTGATCGACCAAAATAGCCATTTTTAATCCTTCGGAACCATACAGGGCATTTACTATAGGATATCCCAAAAAGGAAGTGTTTCCCAAACCTGCAGTTATAATCAGACAACCTGTTAATTTTTTAGACCAGCCGTATTTTTTTCCTAAAAAACGAAATAAAAAGAAAGCTATTGTAAATCCAATCCAGGTAACACCAATGAGATAAAGCAATTCATTATCCCAGCGAACTTTTGGGATATAATACAGCGCTAAAGCCGGAAGACAGCAGTAAACAACAAATTTATTGATCAGCTTATAACTATCAGAGGGAAACCATTTAACACGCTGAAGCGCAACACCTGCCAGTAAATAGACAAAAATCAGAATAATATTAATCATAATGCTGCAAAGATATTTACTAATTTGCTAGTATCATAAACATATGTAGAATATAACATCTCGAGTAAGATTCATTGTATTAACAACAGACAGCAAAGTTTAGTCTGAATGTATTATTTTTACAAAAAGCATTCTGTATTTTGAAAAAAGATAAGCTCAATCCAAAAGACAATCAGGACAATCCTGAAATTTTTAATGCTGCTGTGTTGAAAAAAATTCAACAGGCACGCAATTCCCAACCCAGTATCGAAGTACTTATTTCCGGGATTTTATCAGGAGAAATTAGTGCACTGAGCAGAGCTATTACTATAATCGAAAGCAATAATAAAAATCATTTTGCTAAAGCTAATTCAATTATTAATGCCTGCCTCCCTTATGCGAACCAATCTGTCCGAATAGGCATTACAGGTGTTCCCGGAGCAGGAAAAAGTACATTCATCGAAGCTTTTGGTAAACACCTAAGCAGTCTGGGTAAAAAAACAGCCGTTTTAACAATTGACCCAACCAGCAGTATTTCCCACGGGAGTATTCTGGGCGATAAAACCCGAATGGACGAATTATCCAAAGATCCTAATACGTATATCAGACCGTCAGCGTCAGGCGACACACTGGGCGGAGTGGCTCGAAAAACAAGAGAAACTATCATACTCTGTGAAGCAGCAGGTTTTGATATTATTATAATTGAAACTGTAGGTGTGGGACAAAACGAGATTGCCGTTCACAGCATGGTCGATTTTTTCTTATTGTTACAAATTGCAGGAGCCGGTGACGAATTACAAGGTATAAAAAGAGGAGTTATCGAAATTGCAGATGCAATTGTAATTAACAAATCAGATGGTGACAACATCGCCAAAACCGAACAAGCAAAAGCCGAACTGAGTCGTGCTCTGCATTTTTTCCCTCCTAAAAAATCAGGATGGATTCCTGTTGTATCAAGTTGTAGTGCTAAAAACAATCAGGGCATAACAGAAATACAGCAGATAATTACAGACTATATTGAACTCACAAAAAGTAACGCTTATTTTGATACCAAAAGAGCGGAACAAAATGAATTCTGGCTAGTAGAAACCATTAATGAGCAACTAAAACAAGATTTTTATGGAAATACTGAAATTCAAAACCTCTTAGAAAAAACTAAAAAAGCGGTGCAAAATAATGAATCCTCACCTTTTGCAGCCGCCCGTTTATTAATTGAAACTTATTTTAATTCTAAAGACTAATCTTGTTCGTAACGCTCCATTTCCCTGTCATAAAAAGCATTGGCCTGCTCTATTAAGCCTTCCATTTCGGCATTTAATTCAGCTTCATCAAGATCTTCAGCTTCTTCCATAAATTCTACTTCATCATCTTTCAGATTAATAATAAATCTGGGATAATCTAAATGAATGATAAAAATGTCATCTGGAAAATCAGTGTTGTCGCCAAGTAAAAATTTAGGTAATTCCATGCTGTAATTAATTTGATTATTTTTTGAGTTGTCTTTTTTTTTATTTTAAAAACGACAATAATTTTGTGTTTCTAATGTTGCTCGAAGATTAAGCGTTTCGTTAATCTGATAAAGCGAATATACAAAAATAAAGCTGCCATAGTTAATCCTGCCAAAAGTCCAATCCAGATTCCAACTGCTTTTAAACCGGTATAAAACCCCAGATAGATGGAAACCGGAAATCCCACAACCCAGTATGCTACAAAAGTTATATACATTGGAACTTTAGCATCCTGCAAACCTCGCAAAGCACCTAAAACTACCGCCTGAATCCCATCTGAAATTTGGAAAACAGCTGCAATTAGCAGTAATTGAGCAGCTATGGTTATTACTTCAGTATTGGCTGCAAAATCAGCAGTATTATTCATATCTACAAATAAAACCGGCATTTGTTTATGAAATAAAACAAAAAACAGTGCAAAGAAAATTTCTAATAAAACTGCTAGTAAAAAGATAGAAAAAGCGACAATTTTCATTTTTTTATAATCACCTAAACCTTTTTGATTCCCTACTCTTATAGTAGCAGCAACGCTCAATCCCATCGCAAACATAAAAGTAAATGAAGCCAGACTCAACGCAATCTGATTAGCTGCCTGATACGCTATTCCTAAACGGCCGGAAAGCCAGACTGCGGCAGTAAATAAACCTACTTCAAAAAACATTTGCATCGAGGAAGGAGCACCTAACCTAATGATTTTCAGATTAATTTCGCGCTGAATATTTTTAAACGAAAACCCCTCAAAAAAAGGATAAAACTTAACGTTTTTTTTCATCTTGTAATGCATATATCCCAACATTACAAAACGGGAAACAATAGTTCCAATAGCGGCCCCCACAATGCCTAATTCAGGAAAAATCCAGACTCCGTAAATGAAAATGTAATTCAAAACCACATTCACCACATTCCCTAAAATAGTTGCCCACATGGAATATTTGGTTTCACTCATCCCATCTGCAAATTGTTTGTACCCCTGAAAAACTATCAATGGTACTAAAGAAAATGCTACAATATCAAGATAAGGCTGAGAAAGTTCTACTACATTAGCAGGTTGTCCCATAAAAACAATCCATTGTTTAGCAAAAAATACCAGTACAAAAAGAAAAAAACCTAAGAAAGTACATAAATACAAACCATGATGAAACACGCTTCTGCCTTTTTCAATGTTCTGTTCTCCATCGGCCTCGGCAGCCAGAGGTGTAATAGCGGTCGAAAAACCTATTCCTAATGACATGGCTATAAAAACAAAGCTGTTGGCTAATGAAACTGCCGCCAGTTCAGCCGGTCCTAATTTCCCTACCATAATATTATCTACAATCCCAACAACAGTATGCCCAATCATCCCTAAAATGATAGGATAAGCCAAATGTAAATTATAGGAGAATTCTTTGGTATAAGTAGCTAGAGTCACTTTGATTTTTTTAAGGCGACAAAGGTAAGCAGAAGTAAATCGACTGCAAGGTGTAATCCCAATATTTATACAACAAAAAAATGCTGTTAAAAAAATTCGTTAGCTAATTGATAGTCAATTGTTCCCGTTTTATAAATATAAAAAAGCAAAAAACAGCACAACATTTAAAGTCAACTCTCGTTTATAAGCTCTATAACCGCCCTGATTACGGGTAGTTTTAAATAAAATTGAAAAAATAATTAAACCCCCTCGAATCATGAAAACAACAAAAAAATTTACAGCTGCCATTTTATTTACACTGGCATTATTTACATTTAATGGCGCAAAAGCTCAGGAAACATCAAAATACGATCAGGGTTTCCGATTAGGTTTTGGATTAAGTGGTGGTTATGCCACCGAAGATCCTTATAAAGCTGCTGTAGGAGGTGATGTCCGCCTGCAATATGATTTAACTAAAAGGTATTCAATCACTTTAACTACTGGTTACAATCACATCTTTGTGAGCGAAAGTGATGGAAAAGACTTAGGTTTTATTCCTGTAAAAGCAGGTTTAAAAGCCTTTATCTGGAACGACCAGTTTTATCTAACAGGAGAAGCCGGAGCTGCTTTTTCGGTAGCGAATAATTACAATCAAACCTCTTTATTATTAGCTCCTGGAATTGGATATGCGACTAAATACATCGATATTTCTGCACGTTACGAGCATTATTCTGATTTCAAAACAATCAATAACGATGGAACTCCGGGACAGGGTTTTGGTCAGGTAGCAATTAGACTGGCTTATGGTTTTAAATTATAAAAATTTAAAAGATAACTAACAAAAAACACCTGATCACTTAAATGGCTATCAGGTGTTTTTTTTATTCTTTTGTCAGTTGCTCTTTATACATGGCAAAATTCATTTTAATCTTATCATCCAGTTGTGGTTCTTTTATATCGGTATATTTCTGCATTTCTTCCCAAATAATTTTTGCCACAATATAACGAGACATTTCTTTATCATCAGCAGGAATTACATACCAGGGTGCTTTTTCAGTACTGGTTTTATTAATAGCTTCCTGATAATATTTCATATAATCTTGCCAGCGGTCTCTTTCTTTTAAATCACCGGGCGAAAATTTCCAGTGATGTTCTTCTTTTTCTAAGCGTCTTAACAGCCTTTTACGTTGTTCTTCTTTGCTTAAATGCATATAAAACTTTAAGACAATAGTTCCGTTTTGAGTCAGATGTTCTTCAAAATTCCTAATCTGCTGCATTCTGTTTTCCCAGAACTCAGGAGTAATATCATCTACACTTTCTATTCCGGGTAAATTCTCATTCATGATATATTCAGGATGCACTCTGGTAACTAAAACATTCTCATAATGCGTTCTGTTAAACACGGCAAATTTTCCCTTTTCAGGCAAAGCCAGATAATGCCTCCATAAATAATCGTGTTCAAGTTCAGTAGAATTAGGTGTTTTAAAACTATGCACCACCACACCACGCGGATTAAACTCTTTAAAAACTTCCCTGATTAAACTGTCTTTCCCGGAAGTATCCATACCCTGAAGACAAATTAAAACCCCGTAACGGTTATGCGCATACATGACATCCTGCAAAACACTCAGTTTAGCCTGAACCTCATCTAATTTAGCTTCTTTAACATCATCACTTGCTTCGTTAAATAAATTAGTCGGGATTTTAGACAAATCAATTTCTCTTGTTACTTTAAAATCATCGGGATTTATGGCTTTCATAGGTACTATTTTATCATTATATTCTCAAATATAAGCAATAAATACTATAATTTTAGCCTTTAAATAGCTTTATCAGAAGCTGTTTCCGGTTATTCACTATATCTTTAGCTCCATAAAGAAAGGAGCTAAAGGATACCGCTGCTACCCGGGCTATTCAATCTGTTTTTAAATTAACATATGGAAAAATTTACACTCGAAATATTGTTTCACATCATCGGCATAGGTGCTGCTTCAGGATTAATTTATAAAGACAACTCTCTTTATCTTATTAGCGACAACAGCAGTTATTTATACGAATATCACATGAATTCTCAGGATTTACAACGTCATGCCCTTACAACCGATCCTGCTGAGAACATTCCTAAAAAAGACAAACCTGATTTTGAAGCTATGACTGCTTTTCAGGATACACTTTATATATTTGGCTCAGGTTCCACTACCAACAGAAACAAAATGGTCGAATTTGATTTGGCACAAAAAAAGAAAATTGCTACCAATGATTTAAGTAATCTGTACGAAGTAATGCAAAATTTTGCCTCTATAAAACCGGAAGATTTTAATATTGAAGGCATCATGCACGATGGTGAAAACTGGTATTTTTTAAATCGTGGTAACGGAATTGCAAATAAAAACACCCTTCTTAGTGTTCATGCTAAAAAGCTCGATCAGGAATTCAGCCTTATGGCAAACGACTATAAATTACCAAAGATAAAAGGAGTACGTACCAGTTTTACTGATGCTGTATTAACAGATAATGCCATTTATTTTTTGGCCACAGCCGAAAATTCAAAATCCACGTATCACGACGGAGAAGTATTAGGAAGCATCATTGGACGCATTAATCTGGAAACGATGAAAATTGATTTTACAAAAAAAATTAGCCCCACAAATAAATTTGAAGGGCTAACGGTATATTCAAAAACGGAGCATCAGATTCAGTTTTTGCTGTGTGAAGATAAAGATTCTGATGTATTAGAAAGTACTATTTACGAATTAACAGTTCCTCTAAAATAATTTTTTTTCTTATTATAAATCAGCTCTCTTTTTTTGTTCAATCATAATACTATCTTTAAAAGGTTTCACCACTCTGGCTATTTCTTCTTCAGAAATATTAAGAGCTTTTGGATCATCCAGCAGTTTTAACCATGGCTTTGGTGCTTTAAAATCATAAGATCCAAAAACAATTACAGGTGTTCCTTTTACCTTTACGGTTTCATTGTCTTCAAGTACCCATTCGTCAGCCCAGTCATACAGATAACGTGCATCTTTTTCCTG
This sequence comes from Flavobacterium sp. ARAG 55.4, assembly GCF_051846875.1. Classification (NCBI taxonomy): domain Bacteria; kingdom Pseudomonadati; phylum Bacteroidota; class Flavobacteriia; order Flavobacteriales; family Flavobacteriaceae; genus Flavobacterium; species Flavobacterium sp. ARAG 55.4. The sequence continues at coordinate 335,349 of NZ_JBPYCT010000003.1, forward strand.
TAACCTTAAACAGGAATGTGAAGCCGGATAACCCGGTAGGGTATACTGATGAAATCCTACTCCTAATTTATTTTCGATATTAAAATTCCATTTTAAAATCCATTCATCATTAAAGGTACTGGTAGTTTCTTCGGCTTTCCAATTTGTAAAGAAAAGACCTGTGGGAGTAGGATCTTTTTCTCTTCCCATATTTGTAGGTCCCGTATACACTAAACGCCCCTTATCATAAGCGACAAAAGTTTGAGTAGGATATGAAAATAAAATGATTTTATGTATGTCTTGTAAGACCTTTACTTCCAGCGGAAACGGTAAATAAAACTCGATATCGCCACTTTTGTCTTTGGGAACAATAACAGAATCCATTTTTTTTAAATTAGCGGCATCGGTTCTGTTGGCCGCATATACCAATTTTAAGTAAGCTTCGTCTGTTTTATTTTTTGCTAACCATTCTTTTGTATTTACCATCTGGTAAGCCACTTTTTCCGTAGGTTCATGACGCACCGGACTTTCTATGGTTCCTATAATCGTTTTTTCGTTTTCTATAGCTGGTTTTTCATTTTCCTGTTTGCAGGCAACAAATAAAAGGGCAGCCAGCCCGGTACAGAGTAAGAGTATCTTCTTCATATTTTGATATTAAATTATTAAGTTATGCTTATTATTTCATAAAACTCAAGATTGTAAAATTCATACTTTTTATGTCACTTTTTGTTACGGAATTTTCAGAAAATCTTATCATATTTAAAGACTGTCTTTTTTAACTTTTTAATACGATTAAAAAACAATGAAACCTTTAAATTTGTTAAACAAACGTAAATAAAACAGAAATGAACGATTTAAAAAATAAAAACGCACTGATTACAGGAGCGGGAAAAGGAATAGGAAAAGCAATTGCAATTGCTCTGGCAAAAGAAGGCGTAAATCTGATATTGGTAGCCCGCACCCAATCAGAAATTGATGCTGTGGCACAGCAAGTACAGACTTTTGGTGTAAAAGCCCTGGCTCTAACTGCAGATGTTTCCAATATGGATTCTGTAAATACAGCCGTGGAAAAAGCCTTAACCGAATTTGAAACTATTGATATTCTTATCAACAATGCCGGTATTGCTGCTTTTGGTAAATTTTTAGATTTAGAACCTACCGAATGGGAACGCATTATTCAGGTGAATGTAATGGGAATTTATTATGTAACCCGTGCTGTTGTTCCTAACATGATAGAAAGACAAACGGGTGATATCATCAATATTTCATCCACTGCGGGATTAGCAGGAAATGCACTTACAAGTGCTTACAGTGCTTCTAAATTTGCTGTGCTTGGATTAACCGACTCGTTGATGCAAGAAATGCGTAAACATAATATTCGTGTATCCGCTTTAACACCAAGTACCGTGGCTACTGACATGGCCAAAGATTTAAATCTGACAGACGGGAATCCTGAGAAAGTAATGCAATCCGAAGATATGGCCGAATTAATTGTAGCACAGTTAAAACTCAACCGTCGCGTGTTTATAAAAAACAGCAGCATCTGGTCAACAAACCCTTAATTATATATTGAAATGGAACAATATTTAAGACAATTAATCGAAATCGAATTTGAAGACAAAAAAGAACTCTATACCGGATTTCTTATTGACTATTCTGACGATTGGATTTTATTAAGAAACAATCCTGTAGACTTTATAGTAGATGGATTTGTTATTCTGAGGAACAGGAATATAGCTAACATTCACAGAGATGAACAACTTGAATTTACTGAAAAAGTGATTCGGCTAAAAGGAGTAAAAACAAACGCTGAGGACATTATCCCAATTAGAGATTTAGAGACCATTATCCATTATCTTGATAAGAAATATGGTGTTTTCCAAATTGCAAAAAAATCAGCTAAATCTGCCTATTTAGGAAAATTAATAGCACTCAACAATGAAGAACTTACGATTGATTTTCTAGACATCAGAGGTGAATTTGGCGGTGAGTTAAGTTTTAATCCCGAAAAAATAAGAGTAATTGAATTTGATACCGATTATATCAATTCTTTAAAACTATTAATTTAGACAAATAAATTAAAGATTACATCCAAACTGAAACCATTAAAAATCAATAGAATATTTTTTATTGCATTGATTTTTAATGGTTTTTATTTATTTTTAAAAAAAATCGAACTTCGCTCCCAACCTTTTTCTCTTTTTAATCCTCTTTAGTAGAAAGACAACAATTGTGATAAACGAAAACTTAATTTCTGACTGCAAAAAAATGCACCGTGATGCCCAGCGTCAAGTGTATGAGCTTATGGCTCCAAAACTGTATCGCACTTGCAAGCGCTACCTAAAGAAAGAAGAAGAAATAGAAGAAGCACTGGCCGATGCTTTCTATACTATTTTTACTAAACTCGATCAGCTTAAAGAATGGGGTGCTTTTGAATCCTGGTCCCGAAAAATTACTGTCAACCATTGTCTGGCAACCATCAAAAAGAAAACCAATTTCAATTTATATCTTGATGATGTGAGTATGCTCTCACAGCCTTTTACTGATGAAGTAACAGAACTTGAAGAGGAAGATTTACTCCATTTACTGGATCAGCTTCCTGAAGGCTGTAAAACTATTTTTAATCTTTTCGTTATTGAAGGCTATGCGCACAAAGAAATTGCGGCCATGCTTCATATTTCCGAAGGCACATCCAAATCACAATTGAATGCTTCGAAAACAAAACTGAAAGAATTAGTAAACAATTTGTATTACCAAAAAGCAAAATAGTCATGGACAATCAAGATAAAATATTCGAAAAAATAAAAAATGCGGCTCAAAAAAATGAGGAAAAAGACTTTGCTGCATTCGAAAAAGTATGGTCTCGTGTAGAAGAAAAACTAGACAAAAAAGAAGATAAAAAAGTAATTGTACTTTGGAAAAAGTTAGCCATTGCTGCTTCACTTCTATTGTTTATTTCTTTGGGATATCAATTTTTAAAAACAGACCGAAATCAAATTACTCCAAAAAACACCAAAGAAAATCCAATTGTAATCAAAGGAAAAACTAATCCAAAAATTACTTCTCCAAAGGACACAAAAGAAAACAATGTAGTAATTCAGGAAAAAACGGAGTCAAAACCAACCGATAAATTTTCAAAAAACATCAAATCCAATGCGGAAGTCATCCTAAAAAAACAAATGGAAAACCCAGTTGCTTTGACTGAAGCAGATACAATTTCAAAAATAAATACCAGCACTAATGGAAATGGAATTGCATCAATGCAAGCAAAAAGCGTGGCTTTAAATGAAGTCATTGTTGTAGGCTATGGTACACAAAAAAGAAAAGAGCTCACAGGTTCAGTTACAAGTATTGCTGCAACTAAAGGAAAAAAACAAAAATCTGAAAATATTATTGAAACACTTCAGGGAAGAGTTGCAGAACATAAAATATCAGCTAATACAAGTCAAGGTACCGCTGGTTCCAATCTAAACATTATGATTCGAGGCGGAGGTTCAATTGCATCTGGAAATGAACCTTTATATATTGTTGATGGAGTTCCCATGAATACTGATATATCAGCAATAAAACCTAATGATATTGCAACAATTGATGTATTGAAAGATGCTTCTTCAACAGCTATTTATGGAAATCGCGGTGCAAACGGAGTGATTCTAATCACTACTAAAAACGGAATATTTCAAAATCTTTCCAAAAAACAATTAGAGCAAAAACTAAAAAAACTGGATAAACAGAAAAAAGCAACCTTAAGAATTTTGCCGCCAAAATCGATAGCAGTTTCTCAGGAAGAATACGAAAACTTTGTCGAAAACCAATTTGAAACACCTAAAAATGCTCCGCTTTCTACTTTTTCAATCGATGTGGATAATGCCTCATATACTAACATTCGTCGTTTTTTAAACAATGGACAAACGGTACCTAAAGACGCTGTAAGAATTGAGGAAATGCTAAACTTTTTCAAATACAAATACCCACAACCACAAGACCAGCATCCGTTTTCGATTAATACAGAATACAGTAATTGTCCCTGGAATCCAAAACACCAATTGCTAAAAATAGGATTACAGGGAAAAAATATCCCAACGGAAAATTTACCTGCATCCAATTTGGTTTTCCTGATTGATGTTTCGGGTTCTATGAGCGATGCCAACAAATTACCCTTACTCAAACAATCGATGAAAATTTTAGTAAACGAACTAAGAAAAGAAGATAAAGTGGCCATGGTGGTTTATGCCGGTGCAGCAGGAATGGTACTGCCTCCCACATCAGGAGATAAAAAACAAACCATCATCAGTGCATTAGACAATCTTAACGCTGGTGGGAGCACTGCCGGTGGAGCAGGAATAGAATTGGCATACAGAACTGCAATGGAAAACTTTATTAAAGGAGGAAATAATCGCGTTGTTCTGGCTACCGACGGCGATTTTAATTTGGGCAGCTCCTCTAATACCGACATGCAAAGTTTGATCGAAGAAAAACGAAAATCAGGTATTTACCTGACTTGTCTGGGCTACGGAATGGGGAATTACAAAGACAGTAAAATGGAAATTCTGGCCAACAAAGGCAATGGAAACTATGCGTATATCGATAACATTCAGGAAGCCAATCGATTTTTGGGAAAAGAATACAAAGGTTCGATGTTTGCCATCGCCAAAGATGTAAAAATCCAGATTGAATTCAACCCGAAACATGTGCAAGCGTATCGATTAATTGGTTACGAAAATCGTAAACTCCGTCCGGAAGACTTTAAAAATGACGCCATCGATGCCGGAGAATTAGGAAGCGGACACACAGTAACGGCTTTGTATGAAATTATTCCAACAGGTATTGAAAGTGATTATACCACAGCCGATTTAAAATACACTAAAAGCAATAAAACTGACAATTACAGTAATGAACTGGCAACTATAAAATTCCGCTATAAAAAACCGGATGGAGATAAGAGTATCGAAATGGTGAAAGTAATTGAGAACAAATCCGTTCCATTAAAAAATGCTTCTGATGATTTTAAATTCAGTGCTGCCGTAGCCTGGTTCGGATTAAAGTTAAGAGACTCAGATTTGGTTCCCAATAAATCTACAGACGAAATAAAAAAACTGGCAAAAGAAGGATTGTCTAATGATGAAGACGGTTACAAATCGGAATTTATCCGATTAACAGAAACTGTAAAATAATAAAAAAGAAAACCATTCATAACTACAAAAACTAAGGATAGTATTTAATTTTTGCAGTTGTGAATGGTTTAAAATTTTATACTAAAATTAAACCAAAGCCTCAACAAATTCCATTCGCACACTGCCATCTTCGTCAATATGTGTCAAATGAACGTGTTGTAAAGTATTGGCTAATTCGGGATTCCAAGGTGTTTTTACTTTAACGTAATTCTCCGTAAAACCGTGAATATAACCTTCTTTATTTTCGCTTTCGAATAAAACGGTTCTGCTCGTTCCTAACTGACTTTCATAAAAGGCACGACGCTTTTTAACCGATAAACTGCGTAACATTTTGCTTCGTTTAGCACGTACATTCCCCGGAACTACACCTTCCATCAAAGCAGCTTCGGTATTGTCTCTTTCTGAATACGTAAAAACATGCAAATAGGAAATATCCAAATCATTCAGAAAATGATAGGTTTCTAAGAAATGTTCATCTGTTTCTCCCGGAAAACCTACAATCACATCGACACCAATACACGCATGAGGCATTACTTCCCGAATTTTACTCACTCTTTCGGTATAAACCTCACGCAAATAACGACGTTTCATTAATTTCAAAATATCATTACTCCCCGATTGTAGCGGAATATGAAAATGCGGTACAAAAGTTCTGCTTTTCGAAACAAACTCAATCGTTTCGTTTTTCAGCAAATTCGGTTCGATAGATGAAATTCGCAAACGCTCAATTCCTTCCACCTCATCCAAAGCCTGAACTAATTCCAGAAAAGTATGTTCGTGTTTTTTGTTACCAAATTCCCCTTTTCCGTAATCACCAATGTTCACACCAGTAAGCACGATTTCCTTGATGCCTTGTTTCGAAATTTCGTAGGCATTTTTTAATACATTTTGCAATTCGTCACTACGCGAAATTCCACGAGCCAGCGGAATCGTACAATAAGTACATTTGTAATCGCAACCATCCTGCACTTTCAGGAAAGCACGGGTACGATCGCCAATAGAATAACTGCCTACATAGAAATCAGCTTCGGAAATCTCGCAGGAATGCACTTCGCCAATATCATTTTTAGACAAATCATTGATGTAATCGTTTAGTTTGAACTTTTCGGTGGCACCCAAAACCAAATCCACACCATCCACATTGGCCAATTCTTCCGGTTTTAATTGCGCATAACAACCCATCGCAGCAATAAAGGCATTGCTGTTTAGTTTCATGGCTTTGCGAACGACTTGTTTGAATTGTTTATCGGCGTTTTCGGTAACGGAGCAGGTGTTAATCACATACATATCAGCCACTTCCTCAAAATCCACACGATCAAAACCTTCGTCCTGTAAGTTACGGGCAATTGTCGAAGTTTCTGAAAAGTTCAGTTTACAGCCTAAGGTATAGAAGGCCACTTTTTTTCTGTTTTCCATAAGTAAGCGCTATCTAATGAAATCGTTGTCAAAAAAATAGCGTGCGCAAATTTACAAACAAATACGGGAATAGTACAACCAATTTTTATTTTATTCCGAGAGATAATTTTGTAGTTATTTATTGATATATTTGAAAATATATAAAGTATAACAGTTGTCCCTTTTATATTCAGAAAAAAGGTAGCTTTGAATGATTTAGTCATACATACGTTTACTATACAAACCAAAATAATGAAAATATGGATAACAGAAAAAAAGAACTTGAAGACTCACAAAATAATCCTTGCTGGGTTGCTTTTATTCATCCAATGACATTTATTGTCCCCAATGATGAAATTCCTTGGGAAGTCAAATTAGAAGATATTAATAATATTTCATATAGCAGTGGAAATTTAGTTCGAATTGTAACAAAATTCAATATCGAAAAATCTGAACTCTGCGGTTTAATTTGTTATGACGGAGCAGTTGCTATTCCAAAAAACATTAAATTTCAAACTAAAGAATCAGCTTTAAATTATTTTAGTTTATTCTTTGCTAAACTCCTTCTTGCAAATTTTTATGTAGAAGGAATTGATCATAAAGATATTGTTAATGGTAACCTTAATGAAAATTGGTCTATATGGCCGACAGATTTAGGAAACAGTTCTATTTCAAACTTACATTCAAAAATTAGAATGCTCAATGCAAGTAATATGGATACTATTCATCTGGCAAATCCAAGAATATTATATGTAAATGATCTACTAGATAAATTAAAATTAGGAGACGAAATTTTTAAACAAATACCAAATTTAAATCCTAAATTTCTATTAAGAGGAATAACTGAATTTAAGTATAAAAATTGGGATTTAGTATTATCCAATTTATGGATAAGTCTTGAACAATTGATTGATTTCATATGGAACCATAATTTTTTGGCTAATAACGTAAACCATCCAAATATTGAAGTCCCTAATCGAAAAAAATCACTAAAGGAAGATAGCAGAACATGGTCTGCTTCAGTCAAACAAGAAATTTTATATCAAAAAAATCTAATTGATGAAGATATACTTAATCGCCTATCAAAAGCTCGAAAAATAAGAAATAAATTAGTTCATCAAGGAATAAATGTAGATGAGCAAACAGCCAAAGACATATTAGATGTAACAATTAGGTTAATAAAAATAATTGCCATAAAATCAAATTTAGAAGATCTAAATTTTGACAAAAGTGATATTCGAAAAGTAAAAAATAGTGATTTCCAACCTAACTTTATATCTTGGAAAAAATTACCAGATTCAAATTTTGTGGAAAGTGTTTTTGGAAAAGATGTTACCAAAAAAGTAAAAAAAGAATCCCGCAAAAAAAATTAGATTGATATGCAACTAATCATTAAGTTTAAAAACTACATTCCATTAATTTCTTTCGCTTTATTACTTATTCTAGCCATTCCTTTTGAATCTGGTTTTACCATTCAAAGTCTTACCGGTTGGAATATGGTTATTCCAAGTACGAGTTATTTGGAAATAATAGTTTTGATTATACTTTCGATAATCACATTTAAATATTGGAAAATAACCAAATATAAAATTGATTTAAGGTTGTTTGCACTTCATTTTATTTTAACCATCCCAATTGTACTGTGGGCACGCTTTAATTTTCCGATTCGTCAATTTACTGCAAAAAATTCAACAGATATTTTTGAAATGATTGATTTAATTAATACAATTCTTTACACTGTACTAATATTATTTTTTATAGGACAAGTGATTTTTGCATATTTACTTTTTAAAACACGAAAGAAAAACAAATGACTAATCTTAAAACAATGAAGAAAACCTCTCTATTTCTTTTATTATTAACGTTCATTTCTTGCAATCCATTTAATGAAAATAAGGTTTTGAAGTACAAAAATGAATTAATCAATTTAGTTTCAAAATTTGAAAAATATAATAATGGTGTTTATGATAGAGATGAATTTGATGAATTTCTAATTGATGATATTGAGCAATTAGATATTGATTTAGTAGTAAAAAATGGAAATAAAAAAAATCTAAATTATTCAGGTTTTATAGAAGAGAACGATAGTTTACTAATTTTTATCAAAAAATCCAATAGCTTATTCGACAAGGAGAAAAGAATCATTTATGACTCTACTAAAAAGCCAAGAAACTTTGGGAACAATGAAGTAATTGGAGCATCTTACAAATTCATACAAGTTGACGAAAGATGGTATTATTCTGAAATTGGATTTGATTAAAAAAATCAAATACTATCCTATGACTCACAAGTATCAAAAAACCATTAAGAAACTTAATCAACTTAATTTCTTAATGGTTTCTAATTTATGTAAACGGCTTAAGCCAATATAAATCGTCTTACTACCTCAGCAACTCCGTGATCGTTATTAGAAGCTACAATTAAATCTCCTTTGTGTCTTAACTCCTGTTCCACATTGTCAACCCAAACACCCAGACCGGCATATTCAATCATCGTAACGTCATTTTCAGCGTTTCCTACTGCAATAATTTCACTTGGACTGATATTTAATTTTTCAGCCAGATATTGAACACTTGCCCCTTTATCAATTCCAGTTTGAGCCACTTCTAAAAAGAAAGGCTTTGACATACATACACTCAAATGAGGCATGGCGGCTTTCAAGTCTTTTTCTACTTCTTTTAAGTACTGAGGTTCTTCAAGCAAAATACATTTTATCGCTGGTGCTTGTACTCTTTGTTTAAAATCAGGTACTACTTCGTGTTTTAAACCTGTAATATCTATTTCGATATCAATATACTCTGAATTCGTTTCGCTGATAACATTTCCGTCCAAATAGGTAATAATATGTGTTTTCTTGTATTGACTGTAATTGTACAGCGCATGAATTTGTTCGACAGTCAGATTTTGCTCAAAAATAACTTCATTGCGTGTTAAGTCAGTAATCACACCACCATTAAACGAAATCATATACGAATCCATCAACCCCAGATCCTTTGCATATTCAATCATCGCAGCCGTTGGACGACCGGAAGCTAAAATTATCTTTACACCTTTTTCTTTCGCTTTTTCTAACATCGTTCTGTTCTCAACTGAGATTTCATGATCATCATTCAACAGGGTATCATCCATGTCAAGAACTAACATTTTGTATTTCATATTTTATTTTTTATTAATCATCAAAGTTAAAACTTCAGTGACCCATTAAATATTCAATCGAAACTCTTCAATAACAGGATTAGCCTTAGCAAAATCCGTTTCCTGAATAAACAACTCAACAGCAGCAGACAGACTTCCAAAGCCCGCTAATCTGGCCGATTGAATATTGTCTTTCAACAATACATCCACACCTATTGCTTCAATTTTTTCTTTTAAAGCCAATGCTAAAATTTCACTCCCCGAAAACACCTTCATTAATCCCATATCTATTTTTATTTATTTTTTATACTTCCTGTTCATTGTTCTCCTCTTCTTCTAAATCTTCTTCTTCTTCATCATACTCCACATCTTCAAAATCAAATATCTCAGGCTCTTCCATCATTTTTTCGGCTAAAATTTCGATTCTTTCAGAAAACTGATTACCAAAAATAATTCGCTGTGTTTTAGCAATACTATTAGAAATACGCATGATTTTTGTTTCATGACGCAATTTCAAAATTGGATTAGCATCATCCAGAATAAACATTTTCAATCGGTTTACATTATATCCGGCTGTAGAAAACATTTCATTCAGTTTATGTGGTGTACCTATTAAAACGTCGATTCCGGTTGAAATGTAATTTTTATCATAATCCATATCGCCTTTATCATGAACGCCATAAACCTCCAGATTACTGTATTTTCCATATTTTTCAAAAAGCGCTTCCATTTCCAGCACTTTGGGTTTGTCTTCCACAATAATCAAAGCTCTTGGCGATTCTTCATTGGAACCAATCAGCCGCTGAATCACATTGAGTACAATTGTTGTCGTTTTTCCTTCACCATCCGGAGCAATGATAATACAATCCACTCCGCTTTTTATAGTCGAAAAAGTTTCTTTCTGAATATCATTTGCCTCTGTTAATCCGTTTTCAATTAAAGCTTGCTTTAAAGTTTCGTTTATTTTTTTTAGTTTCATCTATTTTAGATTGAAAAATTTAATCATTGAAAAATTAAAAGATTATTTCTCCTAATTTTAAAACCTTTAAATCTTTAAATTATTCCATTATTTGGAAGCAAACAGCTTCACATCATTTTCAGAAATCTGGCTTCCGCCAAGGATAATCAAACGCTCAATTACATTTCGTAATTCACGAATATTTCCTGTCCAGTCATATTCCTGAAGTAATTTAATCGCATCATCAGAAAATTTCTTCACTGCTGTTCCCTGTTCTGAAGCAATTTTGTTTGAAAAATGATTCACTAACAAAGGAATATCTTCCCGTCTGTCATTCAGCGAAGGTACTTTAATTAAAATTACCGCTAACCGATGGTATAAATCTTCTCTAAAACGTCCTTCTTCAATTTCCTTTTTCAAATCTTTATTTGTGGCAGCAACAACGCGTACATCTACTTTTATGTCTTTATCAGCACCCACTCTGGTAATGATATTTTCCTGCAATGCACGCAACACTTTGGCCTGAGCCGAAAGACTCATATCACCTATTTCATCCAGAAAAATTGTTCCTTTATCAGCTGCTTCAAACTTTCCGGCACGGTCTTTAACCGCCGAAGTAAAAGCGCCTTTTACGTGACCAAAAAGTTCACTCTCAATCAATTCAGAAGGAATCGCAGCGCAGTTTACCTCAACAAGAGGAAAACCGGCACGTTCACTTTTTTCATGCAACTGATGCGCCACCAGTTCTTTTCCGGTTCCGTTAGGACCTGTAACCAGAACACGCGCTTCCGTAGGTGCGACCTTATCAATCATCATTTTGATGTGATTAATAGCTTCGCTTTCGCCAATCATTTCGTAGTTTTTGCTTACTTTTTTCTTCAGAATTTTATTTTCAACGACCAGTTGTTTCCGGTCTAAAGCATTGCGAACCGTATTCAATAACCTGTTTAAATCAGGCGGTTTAGAAATATAATCAAAGGCCCCCAAACGCATCGCATTAATGGCCGTTTCCATATCTCCATGTCCGGAAATCATCACTATCGGAATTTCCGACTTTATTTTTTTGACTTCTTCCAATAATTCAACACCATCCATTTTAGGCATTTTGATGTCACATAGTACCAGGTCGTAATCGTTATTTTTTATTTTTTCATATCCCGAAACTCCATCTTCTGCTTCTTCTACCTGATAACTTTCATTTTCTTCAGAAAGAATTTTTGTCAGCACTCTTCTGATAGCCGCTTCGTCTTCTATAATTAATATTTTACTCATAGTTTTTTTTTATTTAATCTCTCTGATTGTTCTTTTGAGAATCAGAATCAGCTTTAGTCTTAATTAGATGCACATCCAGTTGCGGAAACGAAATACGGATATCATTTTTAGCAAATAAATCATAGATTTTAAAACGTATCTGACTTTGAATTCCCGGAGTCTGCATGCCGTGATACACATAAAAATGTACTGCAAATTCTAAGGAAGAATCTCCAAACTCATCAAAAGTAACGTTGATTCTGCTGGTAGGCACAATCCCTTCTATGGAATCTACTGCTTCTAAAAGTAATTTTTCAACCAGACGAACATCACTTTCATAGGCTACCCTGACAGATACTTTTTCGCGATTACTGGAATTATTTTGTGTCCAGTTAAAAAGCGTATCTTCCATAAATTTATGGTTCGGAATGACCATTACACGATCGTTTCTGGTAAACATAACTGTAGTACGCAATTTTATTTCCTGTACTTCTCCTACTCTTCCGTCAACTTCGATAATATCACCTACATGCAAAGACTGATCCAGTATTATTAATATTCCGGAAATAATATCCTGAAAAAAAGTTTTTAAGGCAAAACCTAATCCAACAAATAAGGCTGCTGAAGCCGTTAAAAGTACATTAACGTTGACGCCTGTAGCATTTAAAATCAATACTATTACAAATAGAAAAACAATGTATCTGAAAACCTGAAAAACACTGTTAAATCGCTTCTTATCGTTAAGAGGAAGTTTTCTGCTGAATAATTTCTGAATTAATTTTAAAACAATTGAGGTGACTGCAATGGCAATAATTATTAGTCCTACATCTAATAAAGAAATCTTTATATCTTTTCCGTTTATGAAATCATAGGAAACAAAATCAACAATATCCTGCCACATAATTTTTAATATTTAAGCCATTTGTAAAGTTCTTTCCACGATGGTTTCTTACCATACATTAATATGCCTACACGATAAATTTTGGCTGCAAACCATACTACTGCCAAAAAAGTAGCAAATAGTAAAGTTAATGAAATTGCAATTTGCCACCAAGGAACTCCAAAAGGAATCCTCATCAGCATCACAATAGGAGATGTTAATGGAAAAATCGAAAAAGCAACTGCAATAGTACTGTCAGGATCGTTTACAACACTAAAAAAACCAATATAAACACTTAATATCAAAGGCATAATTATCGGTAACAGAAATTGCTGTGAATCCGTTTGATTATCAACAGCTGCGCCAATAGCAGCATAAAAGGAACTGTATAAAAAATAACCGCCTATAAAATAAACGATAAAACTTATCAGAATACCGGCAATAGGTAAATTCCATATTTCCTTAATAAATAGTTGTGCTGTTCCGGCAAATTCTGTTTGTGTATGAGTTAATAATCCTGAAGACAAATGAGCTGAGGTCCCTACATCGACACCTAAAAAAGCAGAAGCTAAAAACAGCAGAGAAAGTCCTATAATTACCCAAATACTAAACTGTAAAATTCCGGCCAGAGAAGTTCCTATAATCTTTCCAATCATCAGTTGAAACGGCTTTACTGAAGAAATGATAATCTCTATAATCCGGTTTGTTTTTTCTTCGATAACACTACGCATTACCATGTTTCCATAAATAATGATAAACATCATAATCAGATAACCAAAAGCACCTCCGATAGCAATTTTCGCTTCATTTAGCCCTTTAACACCTTGTTCTCCGGATGTTTTAGCAATAGTAATAGTCACATTGGCCTGCGCTTTTTGAATCGCTAAAGTGTCTAAATGCGCTTTTTCAAAATTAAGCTGAGTAATTTTCCGGGCAATAACAGCCTGTGTATTTTCTATAAAAGAAATGCTTGGACTGGCATTTGAAATAAATTCGATTTTATGTTCTAATGCTGTAACATCAGTTGTTGCCGGAATTATTAATAATCCTTCGTACCCATTATTTACACTGTCTTTTAAATACTGATTGTCAATTTGCGAAAAATCAAGATACTTATAAGCTCCGTCTTCTGAATTCTGGGCTAAAAAGTCTTTTACAAACAATCCTGTTTCATCATGAACAGCCACACGCTTAACGGTAGTTTCAGCGGCACTTAAATAGCCCACAAATATTGCTATTGCTACAAATAATAACGGGCTTAAAAAAGTCATTACAATAAAAGATTTATTGCGCACTTTGGCAAAAAACTCTCTTTTTATAATTAGTGATATGATGCTCATTTCCTGATTTTAGATATTAGATTTAGATATTAGATTTTAGATTTAACTCCGAAATCTAAACTTTGTTTTCTGTTACAGTTTGAATAAAAATATCATGTACTGTTGGAATTTTTTCTACAAAATGAGTGAGTTGCCCCCGTTGGGTTAAAAGATTCAATAATTCATTTGGAGCCGAATTCCCTAACTGTATTTCCAGTTTTAATTCATTATTCAAAGATTTAAAATGAGCCGGACTCACCGTAAACTGCTGAGTAATATCATACATTAATCCTTCTACATTGTCAGTTAAAATACCCACTTCAAAACTGTTGGTTTTATGCTGTCTTTTAACATCATCTAATTTTCCTTCGATTAATTTATTAGATTTATGAATCAGTGCAATATGATCGCATAATTCCTCCACACTTTCCATTCTGTGCGTCGAAAAAATAATGGTAGCTCCTTGTTCTTTCAAAGCGAGAATTTCGTCTTTGATTACATTTGCGTTTACTGGGTCAAAACCGGAAAATGGTTCATCAAAAATCAGCAATTTGGGCTGATGCAGTACACAAACCACAAACTGAATTTTTTGTGCCATTCCTTTAGAAAGTTCCTGGATTTTCTTATTCCACCAGCCCTGAATTCCTAATCTGTCAAACCAGTAATCCAGCTGCTTTTTGGCCTCAGTCTTGGACAAACCTTTCATTTGGGCCAGATACAAGCATTGTTCACCCACTTTCATACTTTGATACAAGCCTCTTTCTTCAGGAAGATACCCAATATATTGAACGTGCTTAGGCTGCAATTTTTCTCCATCAAGAATAATTTGTCCGCTGTCGGGCATAGTAATTTGATTGATAATGCGAATGAGGGAAGTTTTTCCGGCACCGTTAGGACCTAAAAGTCCGTAAATACTACCTCTGGGAACAGTTAAAGAGACTTCGTTAAGCGCTACATAATTATCGTATTGCTTCACTACTTTATTGACTTCTAATAAGATATTCATCTTTTTTTGAATTTTCTTCTTGGGTTTGGTCTTTTTGACCTTGCGTGTGTAAAAGTAAATAATTACTAACTAAATAGCTTAGATTATGGTATAAAAAAACCCATCTTCATTTTATTCGGATGGGTTTTTACAACTATTTGAATTACAAAAAAGCTTAAGAAAACATATCTTTTACTTTTTCGAAAAATGATTTATCTGATTTTTCAGGATTTGGAGAAAAATTATCATCTTCTAAATTTTTCTCGAAAAATTGTTTTTGTTCTTTATTCAGCGTTTTAGGTGTCCAGACATTTACGTGAACCAGCAAATCTCCGTTTCCATAACCATTGATACTTGGAATACCTTTTCCTTTTAATCGAAGAATTTTTCCGGACTGAATTCCTTCTTCTAATTTAATTCTCACTTTACCATTGATAGCTTCAATATCTTTAGAAACTCCAAGAACCGCTTCAGGGAAACTTACATATAAATCATAATGCAGATTTTCTCCTTCACGCTTTAAAAATTCATGTTCTAATTCTTCAATTGCCACAATTAAATCTCCCGGAATACTGTTTCCAGGTGCATCGTTTCCTTTGTTGGAAACTTTTAACTGCATACCATCAACAACACCAGCCGGAATTTTAATAGAAACAGTTTCGTCTTCTACAATCATCCCCTGTGCATCCGCATTAGATGGTTTTTTATCTAAAATCTGACCGGAACCGCCACAGGCAGGACAAGTTGTCGCAGACTGCATTCTGCCCAGAATGGTATTTGTCACCCGCATTACCTGACCCTGACCATTACAGGTAGAACAGGTTTTATAGGAAACTCCAGGAGCCTGAACTTTTCTTTTAACTTTTACTTTTTTCTCTACTCCATTAGCAATTTCTTCCAAAGTTAACTTTACTTTGATACGCAAATTACTTCCCTTAGCACGACGGACTCCGCCACGGCTTCCGCCTCCGCCAAAGCCACCGAAACCACCGCCAAAGATATCACCAAACTGACTGAAGATATCATCCATATTCATGTGACCATGACCGCCAAATCCTCCGGAACCATCAAAAGCCTGATGCCCATACTGGTCATACTTTGCTTTTTTGTCAGGATCTCCTAAAACTTCATAAGCTTCCGCTGCTTCTTTGAATTTTTCCTCTGCCGCTTTGTCTCCCGGATTTTTGTCAGGGTGAAACTCAATTGCTTTCTTTCTATAGGCTTTCTTTATTGCCGCAGTGTCCGCATTTTTAGAAACACCTAATATGTCGTAAAAATCTTTTTTCATTTGTATTTATTTTTTTAAAATGCACAGCTGTACATTTCTAACCCAATTTACTGCCCAATAACTACTTTTGGAAAACGGATAATTTTATCTCCCAGTTTGTATCCTTTTTCAAGAACATCCACTATTTTTCCTTTTAATTTAGGTGTTGGTGCAGGAATTTGAGTAATTGCTTCTGCAAAATCAGCATCAAAACCGTCTCCTACCTTTACATCAACTAATTCTAATCCTTTTGAAGATAAAGTGCTTTTAAGCTTTTCATGAATCAGCTCCACTCCTTTAGTCAGTGTCTCGTCTTCTGATTTAGCAATTTCAATTAAAGCTCTGTCAAAATCATCTAAAACAGGTAACATTGCCAGTAAAACTTCCTGGTTAGCTGTTTTAAATAAATCGATACGCTCTTTTGAAGTTCTTCTTTTATAATTTTCAAATTCAGCAAATAATCGTAAGTGTTTGTCTTTTTCATTCGCTAAGTCTTTTGCTAATTGCTCTTCAACACTTAACTCCTCAGTAACTGCATGCTCTTCGCCTGCTGTATTTTCAATTGTTACCTCATCTTTTTCTTTATCGATTTCTGTATTCTCAGTACTCATATTTCCCTTATTTTTAAAAATATTCTTAAACTTCATTTTTACACTTTCCTTTGGATAGCAAAAGTACTGCCAAATCAGACTAAATGTCAAATTGTCACTCTTTTTCCTAATAGTTATTTTTAATAGCTGTTTTTTCTTAAATTATTTTTTTTATACTTTTAAAATAAAAATTTAGTAATTTTTTAAGACATATTTCAAATAGATTCTATATGTTTGTTATTAGGTTCTAATCAGTTTCTGATTTTTAGAATATAAAAATCGATACTGGTTCCAAAACAATTATTAATTCACCATTACTCATATTAAAAAAAGCTTTGTCTTAAAGGGGACAAAGCTTTTTTTATATTATTTTTTTCTGATTAAATCAAAGCATTTTTCAAACCTTCAAAGTCCAGATTTACTTGTTCTCCTGAAACTAAATTTTTAAGCGAATAACTCCCTGAACTCATTTCTTCACCGCCCACAATCACCGCAAAAGGGATATTTCGCTTATCAGCATGCTGAAATTGTTTTCCCACCTTCGCCTTATCAGGATACAATTCTGCTTTTATACCTGAATCTCTTAATTTTTTAATAGCCTGCAAAGCATAAAAAGCTTCGGCATCACCATAATTAATAAACAAGGCTTTTGAACTTGCGGTAACAGTCTCCGGAAATAAATTCAACTCCTCTACAACCAGATAAATACGATCCAATCCAAAAGAAATCCCCACACCGCTCATGTTTTTCAAACCAAAAATCCCGGTCAGATCATCATATCTTCCGCCGCCGCCGATGGAACCCATAGCCACTCCCTTAGGCGCTGCCACTTCAAAAATAGCTCCTGTATAATAATTCAACCCACGTGCCAGAGTCACATCCAGATCTAAAATAGCGGTTGACAATCCCAGTTTAGTGACATTATCACATATAAAGCGTAACTCTTCCACTCCTTTCATTCCTTCTTCAGACGTAGCTAACAAACCTGAAAGTTGTTCAATTTTCTCAGAAATAGTTCCTGAAAAAGAAAATAACGGCTGCACTTTTACAATCGCTTCTTCGGTAATTCCTTTTTCAACCATTTCTTTTTTTACACCGTCTTCTCCAATTTTGTCTAACTTGTCTAAGGCAACCGTAAAATCAATTAATTTATCCGAAGCACCAATTACCTCAGCAATTCCGGATAAAATTTTTCGGTTATTGATTTTAACTGTAACTCCGTTTAAACCTAAAGCAGTAAAAACAGTATCGTACAATTGTACCAATTCTACTTCCTGCCACAATGATTTCGAACCCACCACATCGGCATCACATTGAAAAAATTCTCTGAAACGTCCTTTTTGCGGACGGTCAGCACGCCAAACCGGTTGGATTTGGTATCTTTTAAATGGAAACTCAATTTCATTCTGGTGTTGCACCACATATCTGGCAAAAGGTACTGTCAAGTCATAACGTAACGCTTTTTCAGAAATACTGGATGTTAATTTTGTACTATCCTTAGCTTCTAAATGCGTTGCATTCGCCTTAGCCAAATAATCTCCGGAATTCAATATTTTAAAGATCAATCGATCGCCTTCTTCTCCATATTTACCCATTAGGGTTTCTGAATTTTCAAACGAAGGTGTTTCAATCGGTTGAAAACCAAATTTCTCAAAATTACTTTTTATTGTTTGGATAATATATTGACGTTTTGCCACCTCAGCAGGTGAAAAATCTCTTGTTCCTTTAGGAATACTTGGTTTTGATGCCATTTTAATATGATTTCAGATATTAGATTTTAGATTTAAAATTGGAACAGATTTTAAAAAAGCAGCTTCTTAAATTGAATGTCAAAAATCTTAAATCTTAAATTTCGCCTGCAAATATCTTATTTTTAAAATAAATAATCATCCTTGAAAACAAACTTCTGTCAAAAATTGTATTTTCGTATCAAACTACAATCATGAGCAATTTATTAAAGGAAAATATAAAGATAGCTTCCGGTTCGATAAAAACCCAAATCCTAAGAACAATCCTTACCATAGTTATTATCGCTATTGGAATCACGGCTCTGGTAGGAATTCTCACAGTAGTTTCAGCTTTAGAAAACACGATTTCTTCTGATTTTGCTTCGATGGGAGCTAACACTTTCAATATTAACCGTTATGAAAACACCGTAAAAAAACAAGGTGGAAATGAACGGGAAATTATCAACCCTGTTATTTCTTATCCGGAAGCAGTAGCTTTTAAAAACAAATACAACTTTCCGCTTTCGCAAACCTCACTTTCCTTTAAAGCTACTTCTACAGCCGAAGTAAAATTTGAAGCTCAGAAAACCGATCCTGAAATTTCTGTTTTGGGTGTAGATGAGTATTTTGTAACTAATTCAGGACTGGAAACCAGTCAGGGACGTAATTTCAATAATTTTGATATCAGCAACAATAATTATGTTTGTATAGTAGGTTCTGATTTTGAAAAAGGTCTGTTAAAAGACGTTAACCCCATTAATAAAATCATTTCGATACGGGGCGCACGTTTTAAAGTTATTGGTGTTTTAAAAGAAAAAGGCTCTACTTTTGGCAACAGCCAGGATTTAAGAGTCCTGATTCCTATTCAGCTGGCACGGTCCTTATTTACAGCTCCTAACATCAATTACAGCCTGAGTGTAATGGTAAATAACAAAGATTTTATGGAACAAGCCACTGATGACGCCATTAGCACCATGCGTAGTATCCGAAAACTGAGTCCGGTAAAAGAAAACAACTTTGGTATTGTCAGAAGTGACGATCTGATTAACCGAATACTCAGCATTACCCAATATCTTGGCTGGGCAGCATGGGTGATTAGTATTGTAACAATTCTGGGGTCGTCGATTGCTTTAATGAATATCATGATTGTTTCTGTTACAGAACGCACCCGGGAAATTGGAGTGCGAAAAGCATTGGGTGCCAAACGCTCAACGGTTGCCATTCAGTTTTTTATAGAAACACTATTAATTGGTCAATTAGGAGGACTCGCCGGTATTATTTTCGGAATATTAATAGGTTACGGAATCGCCACTGCCTTGAGTTTCGCCTTTATAATTCCATGGATGGCTATTTTTGCTGCTTTTGCAACAAGTTTTGTTGTAGCCATTGTATCCGGATTATATCCCGCCATTAAAGCTGCAAAATTAGATCCTATTGAGGCGTTGCGATACGAATAAGTAGTAGTGAAGCGTTTTTCAGTAATCAGTCTAAACATTCGTAAAAAAGCAAAACACTAAATATTACCTACAGAATATTACATCTTGTCATCCTGTCATTCTCATAAATATCTTTTCGCAGTTCAATATTTTTGAAATTCATTTTTTCGAGTAATGCTACCATTTCTTTTCCAAGATACTGATTAATTTCAAAAAATAACTGCCCGTTTGGAGTTAGATGATGTTGCGCTAATTCGGCTATTTTCCGATAAAAAATTAAAGCTTGATCATCTTCAACAAAAAGAGCCAAATGCGGTTCATAGTCCAGAACATTCTTCCTGATTTCGTCTTTTTCCAAATTTCGGACATAAGGCGGATTAGAAACAATGATATCAAACTGTTGCTCTAAATCCTCTGTTCCTAAAATATTCTTATGAATAAAAGTGACATTCACCTGATTTTTTTCGGCGTTTTTCCGGGCTGTAGCCAAGGCTTTCTCCGATATATCAATAGCAAAAACTTCCGCATTCTGAATATTTTTAGCCAATGAAATTGCAATACAGCCACTGCCGGTACCAATGTCTAAAATTCTTAACTTCTCACTTCTCCTTGCAGACTTCTCACTTTCAACAATCCAATCGACAAGTTCTTCCGTTTCTGGTCTCGGAATCAAAACATTCTCATTTACTTCAAATTCCAATCCGTAAAAATGAGTTTTTCCAAGCAGGTATTGCACCGGAATCTCTAATTTCAGTTGTTCCAAAATAACATTCCAATCTGCAATCTCTGCTTTAGAAAAAACCAAATCAGGATACAAAGCCAGATCAATTCGCCTCAGTTGTTTTTTTTCTTCTAAAATCAGATAGAAAAAACTTTCCGCTTCTACTGTATCGTAAAAGGGTAAAAGTGCCTGAATAAACTGCGTTCTGTATTGCTTGATTTGCATGTTTCCACTAAAATTTAAAAAAGCAAAAATAAGAATACTTTATTGTAATTTTTAGTGCTTTTAAAACTAAATCATAAACTCAAAAATAACTACTTTTGTCTTGTGAAGATACATGAAAAATACCTCGCACGCTGCATTCAACTGGCTAAAAACGGCTTAGGAACCACCTACCCTAATCCGATGGTTGGCAGTGTGATTGTTTATGAAGACCAAATTATTGGCGAAGGCTGGCATAAAAAAGCAGGCGAACCACACGCCGAAGTAAATGCTATAAACGCTGTAAAAGACAAATCATTATTACGAAAAGCAACGATTTATGTGAGTTTAGAACCCTGCAGTCATTTTGGAAAAACACCGCCTTGTTGTGATTTAATCATTCAAAATAAAATCCCAAATGTGGTTATAGGAACGGTAGATCCTAATGAAAAAGTAGCCGGAAAAGGAATCAGAAGACTCCGGGAAGCTGGAATTAATGTTACTGTAGGTATTCTGGAAAATGAATGCAATGCGCTAAACAAACGTTTTTTCACTTTCCATCGGCAAAAAAGACCTTATATTATCCTGAAATGGGCCGAAAGTCCTGACGGATTTATTGCTCCAACAGAAAGAAATGAGCAAAAACCTGTGTGGATTACTAATCCCTATTCGAGACAATTAGTTCATAAATGGCGTAGTGAAGAACAAGCCATTCTAGTGGGCACACAAACCGCCATAGACGACAATCCTAAATTAGATGTAAGAGACTGGTCAGGAAATAATCCGGTAAGAATCGTTTTAGATAAAAACAACAGAATTCCCAAAGAGGCTTACCTGATGGACAATCAAATCAAAACTATTGTTTTTTGCCAGACAGAAACAAATATAAACCGGGAAAAGCTTATCTTTGAAGTAATTGATTTTAAGCAGAATATAGCTCTGCAAATCGTAGAAATTCTATTTCAGCATCATATTCAATCAGTTATTATTGAAGGCGGCCGTCAGACTTTACAAACTTTTATCGACGAAAACCTTTGGGACGAAGTCCGCATTTTTAAAGGAAAAACAAGCTTTAAAAACGGAACCAAGGCACCACATTTACAAACCAACACAAACCAAAAACAGTTCATTTTAAAAGATGAACTCATAATTTTTACCAATCATGATTAATACTATTATTTTTGATTTTGGAGATATCTTCATCAATCTGGATAAACAAGCCACAATAGACGGACTTAAAAATTTAGGTCTGAAAGAATGGAACAGCGATTTAGATCGGCTGAACACTGAATTCGAAAAAGGTAAAATCACAAAAGATGAATTTCTAAGCGGTTTTCAAAAACACATGCCCAATGCCGGCATTGATGAAATCTTAAAAGCATGGAATGCTGTTTTACTGGACTTTCCTTTGTATCGCCTGGAATTTTTACAAATACTTTCGCAAAAGTACCGCCTATTTCTATTAAGTAATACGGATTCCATACATATTGAAACTTTTGAGCAAACAGTAGGCTCTTCTTTTTATGGAGATTTTTATCAGTGCTTTGAAAAAGTTTATTTTTCGTTTGAAATGGGAATGCGAAAACCTGATTCAGAAATCTATCTTACTCTTTTAAACAAACATGAACTACAGCCAAAACGCACTTTATTCATTGACGATAAAAAAGAAAATACAGATGCTGCAGCAGCTCTTGGAATTCATGTCTGGAATCTTCAGGTAGGAAAAGAAGATGTAATTAATTTATTCGAAAAAGAAATACTTTAAAATAGCCTAACAAAATTCAACAGCAATGGCAATTCTGCTTTGAAATTGAATTTCGTTATTGAAATTGACATTGATTAATGAAAGATACTTACCAGACTATTGCATCTCCATCAGAAGAAATTCTGTTTAAAGAAAAAGGAAGCAAATTCTTTGGTTACGCTTACCCGATAACATCAGAAACAGAAGTAAAACCCCTACTTGATATTTTAAGAAAAAAACATCCTACTGCCTGCCATTATTGCTATGCCTATCAAATTGGAACTGAAAAAATCAGCTACAGAGCTAATGATGATGGCGAACCCAGTAATTCAGCAGGAATGCCTATTTACGGACAAATTCAGTCTTTTTCCGTTACAAACATTCTGGTGGTAATCGTCCGTATTTTTGGTGGCACAAAATTAGGTGTCGGCGGATTAATTACCGCTTATAAAACTGCCGCACAACTTACACTTGAAAATTGTTTCATTATCGAAAAAACGATTGATGTTCATTATTTAATTTCTTTTGATTACAAAAACATGAATAAAGTAATGCGTATTATCAAAGAAAAAAATCTGGATATCGTAAATCAAACCATGGAAATGAGCTGCGAAATCGAAATCAAAACCCGAAAAAAAAATGCCGAACCGTTAGTCGGCATTTTTAATTCTTTATTTGAAATCGGGATAACAGAAAAAAATAAAGTGTAATTTTCGATTACAGTTTACAAAATACTATTGTAAAATAAATTCCGATATCCTTAAATTTCTACTTAAAAAATGACACAAAAATTAAGGATAAAAGAATATTAAATTCATCCTGTTTTTATATTCCTAAAAGTTTATCTTTTATATACTCCGGAGCTGCCATAGGACGCCCTGTTTTCATGTTCACAAACACCAAAACTGAGTTCCCAATTGTTAATAACTCATCCTGTTCATTATATATCTCATAATCAAATTCTATCTTAACAGAAGTCTGACTTTTAAAAATTGTTTTCACTCTTAATAAATCGTCATATCGCGCAGGCTTTTTATAGTTCATTGATAAAGAAACTACCGGAAGCATCACGCCGTTATCTTCCATCGATTTATAAGAAATCCCAATGTTTCTAAGCCATTCCACGCGTCCCATCTCAAAGTATTGCGCATAATTCCCATGATAAACTACTCCCATCTGGTCTGTTTCTGAATAGCGTACGCGCACTTTAAACTCGTATATTTTCATTTGTAAATTGTATTATTTTATCTATTTTTTTAAAAGCTTCTCTTTATTACTTACAATAATTTTTCTTCAAAATCAACCCCGATAAATTTTTTTTTAACGAAAATTGTTCACATATTTGTTACCCCGATAAATAACATCTTTTTTTGATATTATTTACTTCAGACAACCTAATACAAAATATAATAATTTAACAGAATTTATGAACAAAACTGCTCAATCAGTATGGGATAACTGTTTGTCTTTCATAAAAGACAATATTCAAGACCAGGCATACAAAACTTGGTTTGAACCAATTAAGTCAGTTGAACTTACCGATAACGCATTATACATTCAGGTTCCTAGTAAATTTTTCTACGAATGGTTAGAAGAGCACTATGTTAAATTATTAAAAGTTGCCTTAACTAAAGAACTTGGAAAAAACGCAAAGTTACTTTATAAAATCAAAATGGAGAACACTTACGGCAACAAACAGCCGTTTACAGAACAATTGCCAAGTGCAAACCGTTCTCCAATGAAACCTCAGAATGTTGATGCCCCTTTAAAGAATCTTGATCCTGAATTAAAAAATCCTTTTGTAATTCCCGGAATCAGAAATTTAAAGATTGAATCCCAACTAAATGCCAATTATAGTTTTGATAATTTCCTGGAAGGAGATTCTAACCGATTAGCACGCTCCGCAGGTATGGCTGTTGCCAATAAACCGGGTGGAACGTCATTCAATCCATTATTAATTTTTGGAGGTGTCGGATTAGGAAAAACGCATTTAGCTCATGCTATCGGAGTTGAAATTAAAGATAAATATCCTGAAAAAACCGTTTTATATATTTCTGCTGAAATTTTCACGCAACAATATATCGATTCGGTAAAGAAAAACAACAGAAATGACTTTATTCATTTCTACCAGCTAATCGATGTTTTAATCATTGATGACGTGCAATTCTTATCCGGAAAATCCGGAACGCAGGACGTATTTTTCCATATTTTTAATTATTTGCATCAAAACGGAAAACAAGTTATCCTGACTTCTGATAAAGCACCTGTTGATATGCAGGATATTGAGCAACGCTTATTATCCCGTTTCAAATGGGGACTTTCTGCTGAATTGCACCAACCTGATTACGAAACCCGAATTTCTATCTTAAAAAACATCTTGTACCGCGATGGTGTTGAAATGCCGGACGAAATTATTGAATATGTAGCCCGCAACATTAAATCGAATGTTCGTGAACTGGAAGGAGCTATCATTTCATTGATTGCACAATCTTCTTTTAACAAAAAAGAAGTGACTATTGAGCTGGCCAAAAGCGTTGTAGAGAAATTTGTTAAAAATGTAAAACGCGAAATTTCGATTGATTACATTCAGAAAATTGTTTCAGATTATTTCCAGTTGGATATCGAAACTTTACAATCTAAAACCAGAAAACGTCACGTAGTCCAAGCCAGACAATTAGCAATGTTTTTTGCCAAGAAGTTTACTAAATCCTCTTTGGCTAACATTGGTTCGCAAATAGGTGATCGCGATCATGCAACGGTATTGCACGCCTGTAAAACTGTAGATAATTTAGTTGCTACTGACAAACAATTTAAAAAGTTTGTCGAGGACATCCACAAGAAATTAACGCTATAAAAAGCTTATGTCGGTCAAAATTTTAATGGTGTGTTTAGGAAATATCTGCCGGTCTCCTTTAGCCGAAGGAATCTTAGCTTCTAAACTGCCTAAAAATAAATTCACTATTGATTCAGCCGGAACAGGTTCCTGGCATGTAGGACACCAGCCAGATTCCCGTTCTATTGCTGTTGCAAAAAAATATCAGCTGGATATTTCCGGACAAAAAGGAAGACAATTTAAACCCGCTGACTTTGATACTTTTGATTACATCTATGTTATGGATAATTCCAATTACAGAGATGTAATTCATCTGGCTAAAAATGAAAGCCAGAAAGCAAAAGTCCAAATTATTCTCAACGAATTATATCCCGGGGAAAACGTAGATGTTCCCGATCCATATTACGGAATCGAAAACGGATTTGAAACAGTATACCAGATGCTGGACGAAGCCTGCGAAAATATTGCGGCAAAATTAAAAGCAAAACATACTTAAATCTTTTTCAATACTTTCAAAAAACAACATAATGGAACCAAACGCTCTTTTAGGAAAACTATATTTAATCCCAACCACCATGGGAGAATGTGACCCAATGGATGTGTTGCCACAAACTATAAAAAGAACGATTGATTTTATTGACTATTATATTGTTGAAAACGAAAAAACAGCCCGAAAATCCATCAAAGCAGTACATCCTGAAAAAAAACAATCCGATTTAGTACTTTTTGCTTTAAACAAACATACGGAAGCCAAAGAACATTTAGACTTCATCAAACCTTTATTGGAAGGAAAAAATGTAGGTTTAATGAGTGAAGCGGGCTGTCCCGGTGTTGCCGATCCCGGTGCTGTAATTGTAAAATTAGCTCATGACAGAGGCATTCAGGTGATTCCGTTAGTAGGACCTTCTTCTATATTATTGGCTATGATGGCTTCGGGAATGAACGGACAAAGTTTTACTTTTCACGGTTATTTGCCTATAGAAAAAGATGAAAAAAGAGCAAGTTTTAAAAACTTAGAAAGAACCTCTTTCGAAAAAAATCAATCTCAAATTTTCATTGAAACCCCTTATCGCAACAATAAGTTACTGGAAGATTTAATTCAGACGTTGCATCCGGAAACCCATTTGTGTATCGCCGCCGATATTACTTTACCAACGGAATACATCAAAACCAAGAAAATTTCAGCCTGGAAAAAAGAAACGATTGATTTACATAAACGTCCTACTATTTTTATTATTCATAAAATGTAGTTTTCTTGTTCATTTGTAAGTTTATAAAATTCAAACTATTAAGAACTTAAACTTCATTAAGTTTTCTTTCTTCGAAAGAGAAGTTTATGTGACTTTTATGGTAAAAAAACTAAAAAGAAAACCTTCCTCCTGCTTCTTGCATCTTTATTCTTTTCTCTTTCTTCTATTTTCTTTTTCCACAAATCAAGACCTTTCCTTACTTTTAGCCTTTCAAAAAGTAAAGTATGTCTAAACTTCCCAATAGCACCACCAGCATTTTCACTGTCATGTCAAAAATGGCTACTGAACACAATGCGATCAATTTATCACAAGGATTTCCAAATTTCCCTGTTGATGAAAAACTGACTGATATAGTAGCTCAACTAACCAAGCAGGATGTACATCAATACACTCCGATGGCAGGCTATCCGCCATTAATGAATAAAATTACCACACTGGTTGCCCATTCGTACCAAAGAACAATTCAGTCTGAAACCGAGATTTTGGTCACTACCGGAGCCACTCAGGGAATTTTCAGCAGTGTTCAGGCTTTAGTGGGCAATGGAGACGAAGTCATAATTTTAGACCCCAGTTACGACTCTTACGAACCTAATGTTTTGTTATCAAATGGAACTCCTGTTCGGATTGCATTAAACGATGATTACACCCCCAATTGGGAAATCATCGAAGCGGCTTGTTCGGAGAAAACCAAAATGATTATCATCAATAATCCACACAATCCAACAGGAAAGATTCTAACCGAATCGGATTTTGAAGCCTTAGAAAAACTACTGGAAAAATTTCCAAATATCATTTTGCTATCTGACGAGGTGTACGAATACATCACTTTCGAACAAAAGCACATTTCTGTTCACACCAAACCATTGCTTCGCAACCGGGCCGTTGTGATTTCTTCTTTTGGAAAAACCTTTCACATTACGGGGTGGAAAATTGGTTATGTAGTCGCTCCAGAACATTTAATGACAGAAATTAAAAAAGTACATCAATTTCTGGTTTTCAGTGTCAACAGTCTTTCGCAAGCAGCTATTAGCGAATATTTAGATATCGTTTCCGTTGACAGCATTGGTGATTTCTTCCAACAAAAAAGAGATTATTTCAGACAGTTACTTGGCAAAAGCCGATTCAAATTATTACCTTGTGAAGGGACTTATTTTCAGGTAGTTTCTTATGAAGCCATTTCGAATGAAAACGATGTGGATTTTTGCAAACGTTTAATCACCGAACATGGCGTTGCTGCAATTCCTATTTCTACTTTTTACGAAAACGAAAAAGACTTAAAACTCATCCGCTTTTGTTTTGCCAAAGACAATGCTACCTTAGAAGAAGCAGCGAGAAGACTTTGCGAAATTTAATCTAAAAAATCCTTTTGTCAGTGTGAGCCTGTTGAAGACTTCATTTTGACAAACATAAAAAACATTTCGACAGGCTGAGTGTGACATAAATATTGTATATAAAATAAATTCCCAACTTCATTTCGAGTATTTTTTGTTTCTTTTTTGATCAAGCAAAAAAGAAAAACCTATTTCGTATATTTACCATAAAACCTCAACAAAATGAACTTTAGCCAAAAAATGCTTCGCGACGATGCTCTTCAGGGAAAAGTAATTGTAGTTACCGGAGGCGGTAGCGGATTAGGAAAATCGATGACTAAATATTTCCTGGAACTGGGTGCCAAAGTTGCCATTACTTCCCGAGATTTAGACAAACTCAGAAATACAGCTGCCGAATTAGAATCCGACACAGGCGGTACTTGTTTGCCCTTGCAATGCGATGTGCGTCATTATGAAGATGTCGAAAACATGCTACAGGAAGTCCTCAACAACTTTGGAAAAGTCGATATTTTATTGAACAACGCAGCTGGAAACTTCATCTCTCCTACCGAACGATTGTCTGCTAATGCCTTTGACACTATTATAGATATTGTTTTAAAAGGAACAAAAAACTGCACCCTTGCTTTTGGAAAACACTGGATAGACAGCAAGCAAACATCAGCTACGGTTTTAAATATTGTAACCACTTATGCCTGGACCGGTTCGGCATATGTGGTGCCCAGCGCCACTGCTAAGGCTGGCGTTCTGGCCATGACCCGAAGTCTGGCGGTAGAATGGGCTAAATACGGTATTCGTACCAACGCCATCGCTCCGGGACCTTTCCCTACCAAAGGTGCCTGGGACCGATTACTTCCCGGAGATCTTGCCGAAAAATTTGATATGGCTAAAAAAGTGCCGCTAAAACGTGTGGGCGATCATCAGGAATTAGCCAATTTAGCCGCTTACCTCGTTTCCGATTTTTCTGCCTATATCAATGGCGAAGTCGTGGTCATTGACGGTGGCGAATGGCTCAAAGGCGCAGGACAATTCAATCTATTAGAAGCCATTCCCGAAGAACTTTGGGATCAACTCGAAATGATGATTAAAGCAAAGAAGAACAAATAAAATTCCATTATTTTTTTGGGCGTTCCCCCGCTTACACGCCACAGCAATACCGGAACTTCTGAATAGCGGGGTCAGGCTGTACGCTATATCTTTTTATTTTGTCATCCTGAGCCTGTCGAAGGACAAAATAAAAAAGATACCGCTTCCATCCTTAACGCGAACCTTAGCCACCACGTTTGTCTTTGCGAGCGTAGCGAAGCAATCTCACGAAGTAATCCCATTATGTTTTTCAAATTCACAAACAACTCAAAAAAACAAATTATTTGTAACTAATTATTGATATATTTGAGAAATTATAAAAAATATTTGAGATCTAATTAACAAATCAAACATTTTTTTTTCATAGAACCTATTATGGATAATACTCATGAATCAATATCAAAAATTTTAGAGGTAGAAATTAAAAATCTCGAATCTAAAGAAATCCAATTAATAGAAATAGCTAAAAAACTCAATTCAGAAAAGTTTTACCCTTTAGACTTTTTATCAAATGCTGTCATTAACAGATCTCTAAAATTAATTTTTGGGTTTACTACATTATTAAAAAATGAAAATTTCATAGCTGCTTCTCACCTTGTTAGATGTCATTTAGATAACATTATCAGATTCTCAGCTTCTTGGATTGTAAATAACCCACATGATTTTGCAATAAAAGTAATTGATGGCGTTAAAATAGAAACATTAAAAGACAAAAATGGTAAACTAATGAAAGATTGGTATCTCAGAAATCTTTTAAATGAAGAACATCCATGGATTTCTAATGTATATGAACAATCTTCTGGATATATACATTTCAGTTCTAAACATATTTTTAACTCGATATACTCTATTGACTCACAAAATAGAACAATGCAATTTTCTTTTTCAAAAAAAGACAATGAAATTAATGAAAATTTGAAAATAGAAGCAATTCAATGTATGGGAGAAATCACCGAAATTTTACTGCAATATTTAAATGGTTGGTATCATACTAAAGAAAACCCAAATAATATGAACCAATAATGAAAACCAACCCCAAAATTGGTCCTTTTTAACAGTTCCAAAATAATAAACGCCCTGTTGAAAACCCACCAACATTTCATCTCAAAACCAAAATATACTCCCAATTAAATTCCTATTTTTGTTTTACGATAAAAGAAAAAATAGACCATGCTCATTATAGGAATTGCAGGCGGAACCGGAAGCGGAAAAACAACGGTAGTACGCCAAATCATGAATCAGTTACCGGATGCCGAAGTGGGCGTTATTTCTCAGGATTCCTATTATAAAAAAAATGATCATCTGAGTTATGATGAACGTGTACTGATTAACTTTGATCACCCCAGAGCCATTGATTTTGATTTATTGGTCAGTCATTTAAACGAACTCAAAGCAGGCAAAACCATTCAACAACCTGTCTATTCTTTTGTAACCCACAACCGCACCGAAGACAGCATCAGCACACATCCCAGAAAAGTAATGATTGTAGAAGGCATTTTAATTCTGGCTAATCCGGAATTAAGGGATTTATTTGACATTAAAATCTTTGTACATGCCGACGCTGATGAAAGACTCATCCGCAGACTCAAAAGAGACATTGCCGAACGTGGTCGGGATATGGAAGAAGTTTTAAACCGCTATCAAAAAACTTTAAAACCGATGCACGAACAATTTATTGAACCTACAAAAGCTTTTGCGGATATTATTATCCCAAACAACAACTACAATACTGTTGCCATCGACATGCTAAGAACCGTAATTAATCAAAAAATCATATAATTTTATTGTAACTTTAGTGTTCTGAAAAGGCAAAAAATAGTATTTATATTTACCAAATAAAAAACGATAACAAACAGAATTTGTCAGACTAAGCTCAAAGTCTTGCAAACAAAACGAATAGAACAACTGCTCAACCTGACATATACAACGAATGAAAAATCCATATAAAGAGAAAGGCTGGTTTAAATTTTTAAGTAACAAATACATGTGGTCTCTAAGTTTTTTTGCCGTTTGGATGCTGTTTCTCGACAATTATTCTTATTTTGATCATCGCGTTTTAGACAATCAAATTCAAGAATTAGAAGACAATAAAACCTATTACCAGGAAGAAATTAAAAAAGATGAAGCACAAATAAAACAGCTCAAAAATCCGGAACAAATAGAAAAATACGCCCGCGAAAAATACTATATGAAAAAAGATAGTGAAGATATATACATTATTGAATTTGAAGGTGACACTATTGAAAAAAAATAAACACTTCCGTTTATAACAACTAAAAGACATAGCCATATTCCCTCTCAACAGAGAAATTAAAATCAAAATTAAAATGAATACTCCATTCTTCGAAGATTTCGCCCCAGTTTCATCCAAACAATGGAAACAAAAAATCCAGTTTGAATTGGATGGCGCCGATTATAACGAGACTTTAGTGTGGAATTCACCGGAAGACATTAAGGTAAAACCTTTTTATCATCGTGATGATTTTAATAAAACGGCTACGACTGATAGTCACACAGGAAATTTTAAAATTTGTCAAAACATCTTTGTTTTTGATGTTGAAAAATCTGTGGACAGAGCCTTGGATTTACTTCAAAGAGGAGCCGAAAGTTTACGATTTACCATCGATAACGAATCTTTGGATATCAATAAACTTCTCGGAAAACTTCCGTTAGACAAAACCCCTGTTTATTTTGATCTGAAGTTTCTATCCGTTGATTTTATTAGTAAAATAAACGACATTATCGAACATAAAAAAGCGACTGTTTTTTACAATTTGGATCCTATTGGTCACCTGGCCAAAGAAGGGAATTGGTTTACGACCAAAGAAAAAAACAATTTCGAAACCCTGCAAATTATTTCTAAAAACACTCGTGAAAGCTCATTAATTAGCATTAATCTGGGCTTATATCAAAATGCCGGTGCCAATATGGTACAGCAAATTGCTTATAGTCTGGCTCATGCCAATGAATACCTCAACCGTATTCCTACCATCCATCAGCCTATTGTTTTTGAAATTGCTGTGGGAAGTAATTACTTTTTTGAAATTGCCAAATTGCGGGCTTTGCGATTGTTATTTCAATTAATAGCTAAAGAATATTACCACGACAACGATTGTCATTTTTTAGTAACACCAACTAAACGCAACAAAACCCTGTATGATTTTAATACCAATATGCT
This sequence comes from Flavobacterium sp. ARAG 55.4, assembly GCF_051846875.1. Lineage (NCBI taxonomy): Bacteria > Pseudomonadati > Bacteroidota > Flavobacteriia > Flavobacteriales > Flavobacteriaceae > Flavobacterium > Flavobacterium sp. ARAG 55.4. The sequence continues at coordinate 367,786 of NZ_JBPYCT010000003.1, forward strand.
GCGTACCACTACCGAATGCATGTCGGCTATAATTGGAGGAGCTGATACTATTGCCAACTTACCTTATGATGCCATTTATCATAAAAACAATGAATTTGGAGACAGGATTGCCCGCAATCAACTGCTGCTGTTGAAAAACGAAAGCTACTTTGACAAAGTAAAAAATCCTGCCGACGGAAGTTACTACATCGAAACGCTGACGCAGCAATTGGCAGACAAAGCCTTAACTCTATTTAAAGAAATTGAAGCCAATGGCGGATTTTTAAAGCAGTTAAACGACGGAATTATCAAAAGAAAAATTCAGGAAAGTGCTGATAAAGAACAACGCCTTTTTGATACAAACAAAGAAATTCTGGTTGGAACGAACAAATATCAGAATCCCAAAGACAAAATGAAAGAGCAAATTGAACTCTATCCATTTGTAAAAACAAAACCAAGAAAAACACTGATTACCCCAATCATTGAAAAACGACTGGCAGAGAAATTAGAACAGGAACGACTGGCTTCGGAATAATTTAATCACCGATACCCTAAAATGGTAAAAAGCATCCAAATGATTCGAAAAGACCTTAAACATATTCAACTTCATCCTGAAAAATCCAAAATTAATACTGGTTTTGCAGATAAAAATTCGGCTATACCAGATTTTGTTACAGCTGAAGGAATCGAGCTGAAAGCTGCCTATTCAGAAAAGGATACTGAAGATTTAGAACATTTGGACTTTGCGGCCGGATTCCCTCCGTTTCTTCGTGGTCCTTACACCACCATGTACGTTCAAAAACCGTGGACGATTCGTCAATATTCTGGTTTTTCTACTGCAGAAGAAAGTAATGCTTTTTACAGAAGGAATATCAAAGCAGGACAAGAAGGACTTTCTATCGCTTTTGATTTGGCTACACATCGCGGCTATGATTCTGATCACGAACGTGTAACAGGCGACGTTGGAAAAGCAGGAGTTGCTATTGATACTGTTGAAGATTTTAAAATATTATTTGACCAGATACCTTTGGATACAATGTCTGTTTCCATGACTATGAATGGAGCGGTTTTACCTATTATGGCATTTTATATTGTAGCCGCCGAGGAACAAGGAGTCAAACCCGAGCAGCTTTCAGGTACTATTCAAAATGATATTCTTAAGGAGTTTATGGTACGTAATACCTACATTTATCCACCGGAAGCTTCGATGAAAATTATTGCAGCTATTTTTGAATATACCAGCAAAAAAATGCCCAAATTCCATTCGGTTTCCATTTCCGGTTATCACATGCAGGAAGCGGGCGCCACCGCCGATATTGAACTGGCTTATACGCTGGCCGATGGATTAGAATATGTAAGAACCGGTCTTTCAGCCGGACTTAAAATAGACGACTTTGCTCCCCGATTGTCTTTCTTTTGGGGAATTGGAATGAATCATTTTATGGAAATTGCCAAAATGAGGGCGGCAAGAATGATCTGGACGAAATTAATTAAAGATTTTAATCCCAAAAACAGTAAATCCCTCACTTTACGAACCCATTGTCAAACCAGTGGCTGGAGTTTGACCGCTCAGGATCCTTTTAATAATGTTGCCCGCACTTGTATTGAAGCTACAGCAGCTGTATTTGGCGGAACACAATCGCTCCACACCAATGCTTTAGACGAAGCAATGGCATTGCCTACTGATTTTTCTGCACGAATTGCAAGAAACACACAATTATATTTATTAGAAGAAACTAAAATCAGTAAAACAGTTGACCCTTGGGCAGGCAGTTATTATGTTGAAAGTCTGACACATGAACTTGTTCAAAAAGCCTGGAAACTAATTGAGGAAATTGAAGCATTAGGAGGTATGACTAAAGCCTTGGAAACCGGAATTCCTAAATTAAGAATTGAAGAAGCAGCAGCCCGAAAACAAGCCCGTATCGACAGTGATCAGGATATAATTATAGGTGTGAATAAATTTCAAGCTAAAAAAGAAGTATCTTTAAATATTCTGGACATTGATATTGAAAAAGTCAGAAACCAACAACTGGACCGGCTCAATCAGGTTAAATCAAAACGAAATATTTTAAAAGTAAAAGAAGCTTTAGAAAGAATCACCCAAGCTGCCCAAACCGGAACCGGAAATTTACTGGAATTAGCTATTGAAGCTGCCAGAGAAAGAGCTACATTAGGTGAAATTAGTGCCGCTTTAGAAAATGTTTTTGGAAGATATAAAGCGCAAATTAAATCTTTGAACGGTGTGTATAGTAAAGAAATCAAAGACAATAAAAGTTTTAAAAAAGCAAAATATTTAGCCGATGTTTTTGCTAGACAAGAAGGTCGCAGACCAAGAATTCTGATTGCTAAAATAGGACAGGACGGACATGACAGAGGAGCCAAAGTTGTAGCTACCGCATTTGCCGATATCGGTTTTGATGTAGATATTGGTCCTCTTTTTCAAACAGCTGCAGAAACAGCCAAACAAGCCATGGAAAATGATGTCCATATTTTAGGTATTTCTTCTCTTGCGGCGGGACACAAAACCTTAGTACCGCAAGTGGTTCATGAACTAAAAAAATTAGGTCGTGAAGATATAATGGTGGTAGTAGGCGGAGTAATACCCACACAGGATTACCAATATCTTTTCGACGCAGGTACCGCTGCAATTTTTGGTCCTGGGACAAATATTAGTAAAATCGCTGTAAAAATCCTGAGTTTATTTATTAATGAAGAATTATAAAAAGACACCCATTTGCAATTAAACAAATGGGTGTTTATTTTTTAAAGAGAAACTACTGCGTTTATATTAGGCACAATAAATGAAGTATCATAACCTCCAAAAGCTTTTAAGTAACTCCTTATCGAAGTTCCGTAAGCATCTTTAATGTATTTTTTTCCATTATTTTTAAAATACCTCTTTACAGAACCTGCTCCGCCAAGATGAGCCGCTGCTAAAATACCCGATTCAGTTATTAAAATTCCGTTTACAACTTTTCCGTCATATTTTTCAATAACATCTTTTAAAATAAATTTGTTTTTTGATAACAAAGCAACAAAGGCCTTTTCCTGTAGTTTCGGGCTTTTTAAGAATTTATCAGTATCATGAATTCCAATAGACCTTAAAGTTTCATTTCCGAATTGATATTTTCCTAAATATCCTAATGAATTTACTTTTTTATACTTGTTTTCAGATTCTCTGAAGCCCAGAGCTTCTTTAAAACCAATGAATAAATTTCCGGTGAAAGGAATATTCAGACTCGTATAATCTTCTTGCTTGACAGATGGAAATAAGTAGGGAGTCCCATTATCATTTTTTCTCAAAAACCACTCTTTAGTATCTAATTTTAGTGGTTTAAAACTGTAACTTAAAAAAGCTATAATTACAGTTAAACTGGTGTAAAAATACCATTTTTTTATCATAAATTGTTTTTCTTCTCAATCTGTCACCTCGAGAAATTTCTGCATGCAAAGATACAACTTTTTTCATAAATCTGAAAATCAAGCTGTTAATGCTTTCTAAAAATACAAAACATGAGCTCTAAATCCCTCGTTAACTGTATATTCCAAGGTGGGTGCAGGAATTTTTACAACAGAAAAAACAGAGAAAAAAGTCTTCCAAAAATGAGATTTTGTTTCAATTTTCGTCAGGTCAATGTCGAAACTCAGATAAAATTGTCGTGATTTTGAAAAATTTTGCTCCGGAAAAAACGATGAATTTTCTGCTGTTCCACTAAGCATACCATCGGCACCGTACCCAACAGCTAAATTTAAGATTTTTGGAATTTTAGAGTCTTTAAAAAATGATTTCAGATTGGCCGATAACCAATAAGTTTGTCCATTGTAATCTTTCAATACTTGTTCAGAGAAACTGCTTCCTAAAACCTTAGGTCTGTATTTTGCAAACCGGGTAGTATGAAATGAAAATTTAGGCGTGATGCGTTGTTCTTTCCACAGTAATTGTTGCGAAACGTACAAAGCTGTTCCGCTCGCATTAGCAATAATATCACCTGATGAAGCTCCCCATTCTGATGAAAAGCCATCTAAAACTTCTACAGCCGTTAAGAAAGCAAATCCTAAACCTGCACCGTACACTAACTGCTGTTTACGGCTCACTCCGCTCCATTGCAGCATTTCACTTCCCAAACGTCCTAAATGATACGAAGAGTATAAATGTCCTATTTTATCCATTTGCAACCATTCCTTATTATCATTTGTAAAATGAAATTTAGATTGGGGATAATCAGCATACCATAATTGATGTAAACCAATCAATGCACTAACTGAAACCACAGATTCAGCTATAAAAACCGCATTTTTTCTTTTGAAATTTAATGTATCAGATGGTTTTAAGAAAGAGTTTATTCCACTCTGAGCAATACAATTAGAAATTGTAAATACAAAAATTAAGAATAAAGATTTTTTTAACTTCAAAACTATCTTTTAACTCCCTGTGCATTAATCCAGTTGGAATATTTTTTAGCATTTACAGTATGCTCCTGTAAAGTAGCCGCAAACTCATGATAACCAAAACGATCTACAGAGGCACAGAAATAAATAAAGTCATGTTTTTCCGGATTTAAAACAGCTTCTAATGCCGTAATATCGGGCATGGCAATAGGTCCGGGCGGAAGACCAATTACTTTATAAGTATTATATGGTGAGTTCAAAAACAAATCGTTATAAAACACCCTTTTAATTACCTGATCAAAATCGTTGTCCTTTTTCTTTTTAGCAAAAATGACTGTTGGGTCAGCCTGAAGCGGCATTCCTAATCGTAATCTGTTTAAATACACACCGGCAATTCTGGGTCTTTCGTCTTTTTTAACTGATTCTTTATGTACGATTGAGGCTAATATTGTAGCTTCTGTGGGAGTAAAACCTTGTTTTTCCGCTTGCGCGATTCGTTCGGAAGTCCAAAAATTACGGTATTCTTTTATCATTTTATCCCGGAACTTAACAGCCGATGTATTCCAGTACACTTCATAAGTATTAGGGATAAACATAGCCAAAATGTTTTCCTCGGTAAATCCATTTTCTTTTAAAAAAACCGAATCTTTAAAAGCTTTAAGTAATGAAACACTGTCCGCTTCTATTTGAGAACCTACACGACCGGCCAGATTTTCCACACGTTCCTGATTATTAAAAGCTAATTTTACCGGAACATTGTATCGCATGGCTTTTACTAACTCATAACTGTTCATTCCGTTTGTCAGCAAAAAGCGTCCTGATTTTACATTCTCAGGATAATTCATCTTACTGGCGACCATTTCAAAACGATTTAAATTTGTGACATATAGAGCCATGGAATCTAATACCTGTTCATAAGTCGCATCCGTTGGAATATGAACATATATTTCCTGCTTATCAAAGCTTGTGTTTTTTGAAAATATCTGAGTAATAAGTACAAAACCGTAAATAATCAATCCTGAAATAACAGCTATAGAAACGATTGAAATAATTTTTTTTGGAGTCAAAACTATGAAATTAAAATTGTTGATTAATCAATTGATAGATGGCTTCGTCTTGATACACTCCATTAATAAGGTTCCAATCCTTTTTAACACCTATACATTCAAAGCCAAATTTAGTAAAAAGAGCTTTACTTGCTTCGTTTTCTATACTAATATTTGCATACAATTGATGCAAATTTAGATGCTTAAAGGAATAAGCAATCAATAGACTCAAAGCCTCTGAACCTATTTTTAAATTTCTGTTAGCAACATCCTGAATCAGAATTCCCACTCCGGCTCTGTTATTTTTTGGATCAAAGTCAAACAAATCAATTAAACCCAGCGCCGGAAAATCTTCATCCTGACAAATAGCTAATCGTAATTGTTTAGCCTCATAAATATCCTGATGAGCATTTTCAAGATATTGCCTTATCAAAAACCTGCTGTAAGGAGTTTGTGTATTACTTACTTCCCAAATGCTCTGATCATTTTCCATAATATAAATAAATTCTAAGTCATTAGGTTCAAGCGCCCTTAAGTAAATAGAATCACCTTTTAATTTTACCATTGGGAAGTAAGTATTTTTTATTAAATTATATTTCGATTATTCCTTCAAAAACAAATTTGGCCGGACCATTCAGAAAGACATTCACATATTTATTTCCTTCTTTTTGAAAAGAAACCGATAATTTCCCCCCTTCAACATTCACATTGATAGCAGTCAAATCTGTTTGTCCGATGGCATTCATTGCAATGGCAGCGGCAGTTGCACCGGTTCCGCAAGCTAATGTTTCATCTTCTACTCCACGTTCGTAAGTGCGCAATGCAAAGGTGGTATCGTCTATTTTTTTAACAAAATTGATATTGCTTCCTGCTTTACCATATAGTTCTCCATATCGAATGGAGGCACCGTTTTCTTTTACATTATAATTTTCTAAATCATCCACTAATTGTATATGATGCGGTGAACCTGTATTTAGAAAAGTATAGTCAGCATTCGTTTTTATACCATCAACATCGATCATTTGCAAAGAAACAATTCCTTCCTGACTAACGGAAGCATGATGCAGTCCATCCACTGCATTAAAAGAGGTAGTATCTCCTATAACATTTAATTGTTTTGCGAAGGCAACCAGGCATCTTCCGCCGTTTCCGCACATAGTGCTCTGATTTCCATCAGAATTGTAATACACCATCCTGAAATCTGTTTCATCATCATTTTCGAGTAAAATAAGTCCATCAGCACCTATACCAAATCGTCTGTCGCAAAGACGCTCAATAAGTTTTGTATCTTCTTTTGGAAAAAAATCGGAACGATTATCAATCATTACAAAATCGTTTCCGGTACCCTGATATTTATAAAATTGTATACGCATTATTTCTAATTTTGTTTTACAAAAGTACGAACTATTAATGAAATGTTAATCATTGTTAAACAGCGTTAAAGTGTTTTTTAACATTCGATTTTACTCTTAATTTTACTCTACAAATAACACAAAACGATCGCTATTATGAAACGATTTTCAAATCTATTTTTAGTGTCTTTATTGAGCGGAGCTATCACATTAGGCGCTTATAAATTTTTGTTTGACAACGATGGTTATTTTTCGAAAGACCGGAGCTCTTTAACCACTCTGGCTTCTGAAAATTATACCAAAAGAGTTGGTTTATCATCTGATGTTCTTGATTTTACAGAAGCTGCAGATAAGACAATTCATAGTGTTGTTCACGTTAAAAATGTTTCTTATCACAAAGTAAGCAATCCTATGCTGGAGTTTTTCTACGGTTATAAAGGAGGTCAATCTCAGGAACAGGTAGGAACAGGTTCCGGAGTTATCATTTCTGAAGACGGATATATTGTGACTAATAATCACGTAATCAGAGACGCTTCGGAAATTGAAATTACTTTAAACAATAAAAAATCGTATACCGCAAAACTGATAGGAACCGATTCTAAAATGGATATTGCATTATTGAAAATTGATGCCGATGAGAAATTACCTTATACTACTTTTGGTAATTCTGATGATGTTAAAGTTGGCGAATGGGTTCTGGCAGTAGGAAATCCGTACAACCTGACTTCTACAGTAACAGCAGGAATTGTTTCGGCTAAGGCCAGAAATTTAGGAACTGACGGAATTCAGTCCTTCATACAAACCGACGCTGCAGTAAACCCAGGAAACAGTGGTGGTGCATTAGTAAATACCCGTGGTGATTTAATTGGAATCAACACCATGATTACTTCGATGACGGGATCTTATGTAGGTTACTCTTTTGCAGTTCCTTCTAACATTACCCGAAAAATAATTGAAGATATTATGGAGTACGGCAATGTACAGCGCGGCATTTTAGGTGTTGAAGGAGGCGAACTAAATGCAATGGCTTCAAAAGAATTAGGAGTAAAAGAAACACAGGGTTTTTATATTAAGAATGTTAGAAAAAATACCGGTGCAGCTAAATCAGGATTGCAGGCAGGAGATATTATTGTAAAAATTGACAATCAAAATATTTCCACTTTTGCAGACCTTTCCGGTTACATCAACACTAAAAGACCTAACGATAAAGTTGCTGTGACCATCATCAGGAATGGAGAAAACAAAACAATTCCTGTGACTTTAAGCAAAAACGAACTTTTCAGCGTTGAGTTTAAAGGGATGGAATTAGAAAATATCTCAGCCACTGACAAAAAGAAATTCAAAGTTGATTATGGTGTAAAAATTAAGTCTATCAACAACGACAACTTAAGAGAATATACAGATGAATTAGTCGGAAATATTATATTGAGCATTGATAATATAAAAGCCACAGATGTTGAAGGTGTCTCTAAATTCTTAAATAGTAAAGATGAAAGACAAAGCGTCCGAATTGAAATGGTAAATAAAAACGGAGAAATTATTCGCATCATCATTTAATACAATACATACTAAATCCCAAAATCAAAGCCAGTAAATTTATTCTTACTGGCTTTTTTAATTCTAAAAAAAAATAAGCTTAAAAACTTCTCTCTTTAAAGTTATACTTAATCGTAGCATAAAGACCTTTCATTTATTAAAAGCGGCTCATTAAACGCAAAACTGTCCTAAAAAATCTAAGTCTTTCTCTGAGGGTACATACTTTAAAAAGTTTTTCAAAATAGTACCACAAAAAAAAGGCTATCCTTATTTTCCCGGAAAGCCTCTATATATTCTGACATTAATAACCTCAGTAATTACAACACCCTATTAATCTGAGTAACTCTTTTGCTGTAATATTTTTCTTTTATTGATGAAATTATAACTCCTCCGCCTACAGATGCATGAATGAATTTTATATCCCCATTGTCTACTTCAACTACCATTCCTACATGATTGATCTGGCTGCGTCCATTGGTTTTAAAAAAGATCAAATCTCCCTTTTGAGCTTCCTCACTATTCACTTTTACACCATATTGCGACTGTTCAAAAGAAGTTCTCGGTAGTTGAATATCAAATGCGCCAAAAGTAGTACACATTAAACCCGAGCAATCAAAACCATCTTTCGTTGTTCCGCCTGTTCTGTAACGAACACCTATATTTTCTGAGGCAGTAGCGATTAATTTCTCAATAAAATCTGCATCGTGAAGGGGCTCCACTACATAAACAGATTCATTTTTACTGATTCCCTCATCAGTGAAATCAAACTTTTTAGGTGTTTTTACATTGGATTTCAGTGTACGTATTTTTAATTTCTCTCCTATTAAAAGCTTAGCTGCAATTTTAGGATTCTGAATCTCTAACTCCTTTACTGTAATTCCGTATTCTTTTGCAATTCCGTATTTTGTTTCTTTAGCTACAACCTCATGACTAACTTCAACTTCAGCATCATCCAAAGTTTTTTGAACATCCTCTACAGTTGGACGCACTTCATTTTTTAAAGCAGTTTCTTCTTTTTTTATTTTATTGTTGGTGGTAGGAATTACTATTTTCTGACCAGTTCTTAGTGCCTGTGTTTCTAAAATCGGATTAGCCTTTTGAATATCAGACACTGATACACCATATTCCTTAGCTATACCATACAGCGTTTCTTTAGCCAAAACTTCTTTTATTACATTCATTGTTAAATGAAGGTTAATACCGTTTTCAGTATTCTGCTTCACTTCAGGAGCAGAAATCTCTTTCTGGGCAGTAGTAACCTCATCTTTTAATTCCTGACCAGGTATAATAATCGAACTTCCAACACGAAGCCCTTTTTTCTTTAATAACGGATTTGAACTGTATAAATCAGCCACTTTCACCCCATATTGCTTAGCAATTCCGTATAAAGTTTCTTTAGCTAAAACAAGATGTTGCTTTTGAGTACTAATCCCTTCTGAATCATCCTTAATATTAGCTGTTAGCTTTCCATTTTTATCGCTAACAAATGGTATTAATAAAACCTGTTCAAATTTAATTCCATCCTTAGCATTCGGATTAACAGCATAAATCTGAGAAGCATCTAAATGGTATTGTTGTGCAATTTTAAAAACAGTTTCTCCTTTAGCCACTATATGCTGAATGTATTTCTCCTGAGAAAAAACATTCCAAGTACCAAATAAAAGAAACATTAAAATCCAAAAATTACACCTCATAAAATCGTTTAAATAATTTCTTAATCTATTGTATTGTTTAAAACTAATAAACAGACAAAGAACTTCATAACTAACTATAATTTTTTTTTACGAAAGCGAATTTAATGTTTTAATGACAAGAATCCCAACTTTTAACACCACTTTAAACTATTTTTTGCACTAAAACCAAAAAAAAGCGCCTTGTTCACACAAAGCGCTTTTAAATATAAATTTCAAATCATTTTATTCATTTGCTTCTGCGGCAATTAAATTCAACGCTGAACCAGCTACAAACCAGCCTATCTGACTCGCATTGTAAGTGTGGTTAGCCAGAATAACATCTTTAGAACCGTCAGCATGAACAAATTCTACTGATAATGGTTTTCCTGGTGCAAAATCAACTAAATCAATAAAGTTAATTGTATCATCTTCCTGAATTTTATCATAATCATTTTCATCTGCAAATGTCAACCCTAAAAGACCTTGTTTTTTGAGATTAGTTTCATGAATACGGGCAAATGATTTTACTAAAACCGCTTTTACTCCTAAGAAACGTGGTTCCATAGCAGCATGTTCACGTGAAGAACCTTCGCCGTAATTATGATCTCCAATCACAACCGAAGGAATTCCTGCGGCTTTATAGGCACGTGCCACAGCAGGAACAGCATCATACATTCCTGTTATTTGATTTTTAACTGCATTGGTCTTTTGATTAAATGCATTTACGGCACCAATTAACATATTATTAGAAATATTATCTAAATGCCCACGGAAACGCAACCAGGGTCCAGCCATAGAAATATGATCTGTAGTACATTTTCCAAAAGCTTTAATTAGCAATTTTGCTCCTGAAATATTTTTACCATCCCATGGTTCAAATGGAGCTAATAATTGCAATCTGTCCGAATCAGGATTAACTGCAATCTGAACAGCTGAACCATCTTCGGCCGGAGCCTGAAAACCTGCATCTTCTACATCAAATCCTTTTGAAGGTAATTCTTCCCCAAAAGGTGCGGTCAATTTAACTTCCTGACCATTATCATTTAATAAAGTATCAGTTATGGGATTAAAATCCAGCCTTCCCGAGATTGCTAATGCAGCAACCATCTCCGGCGAAGTTACAAATGCATGTGTATTTGGGTTACCATCTGCTCTTTTTGAGAAATTACGGTTAAACGAATGCACAATAGTGTTTTTTTCTCCTTTATCAGCACCTTCTCTGTCCCATTGTCCAATACATGGTCCGCAAGCATTAGTAAACACCTTAGTGCCTAATTTTTCAAAAGTAGCAATTATACCGTCTCTTTCAATAGTATAACGAATTTGTTCAGAACCCGGATTAATTCCAAACTCAGCTTTTGGAGTAATTCCAAGCTCAACAGCCTGACTTACAATAGATGCAGCTCTGGTCATGTCTTCATAAGAAGAATTAGTACAGGAACCTATTAATCCCCACTCTACTTTTAGTGGCCATCCATTAGCTTCAGCTTCCGCTTTCATTTTAGAAACCGGAGTACCTCTGTCCGGAGTAAAAGGACCATTGATATGAGGCTCTAATTCTGAAAGATTAATTTCAATAACCTGATCAAAATACTTTTCCGGATTAGCATAAACTTCAGCATCTCCCGTCAAATAATCCGCCACTTCATCAGCAGCATCCACAACGTCCTGACGACCTGTAGCAGCTAAATATCTTCTCATGGAATCATCATATCCAAAAGTTGAAGTTGTAGCACCAATTTCAGCCCCCATATTACAAATGGTACCTTTACCGGTACAAGACATATTAGTAGCACCTTCACCAAAATATTCAACAATAGCTCCCGTTCCTCCTTTTACCGTAAGAATATCAGCTACTTTTAAAATAACATCTTTTGGTGCCGTCCATCCGGATAATTTTCCTGTTAGTTTTACACCTATTAATTTTGGAAATTTCAATTCCCATGACATTCCCGACATTACATCCACTGCATCTGCTCCTCCAACACCAATTGCCAGCATACCCAATCCACCTGCATTAACTGTATGAGAATCGGTCCCAATCATCATTCCACCTGGGAAAGCATAATTTTCCAATACAATCTGATGAATAATTCCAGATCCAGGTTTCCAGAAACCAATACCATATTTATTTGAAACTGATGATAAGAAATCAAAAACTTCTTTAGATTGTGAATTGGCTACAGCCAAATCATATTTAGCTCCATTTTTTGCTAAGATTAAGTGATCACAATGCACTGTGGTGGGCACAGCAACTGTTTTCTTTCCGGCGTGCATAAATTGCAATAAAGCCATTTGAGCCGTTGCATCCTGACATGCTACACGGTCAGGAGCAAAATCAACATAATCAACCCCTCTTACATAGGCTTCCTTGGCCATACCTTCCCAAAGGTGGCTATACAAAATCTTCTCTGTTAAAGTAAGTGGACGATCAACTATTTTTCGTGCTGCATCAACACGAGTACTCATGTTGGCATACACTTTTTTTATCATTTCAATATCAAATGCCATAAGATTTATTAATTGTTTTTTTATTATTATTTTTTGACATCACAATATACGAAAAATAGAGTAGCTATAAAAAAAAAGCCTGAGTTTATTACTCAGGCTTTGGATTATGATGAACTACTATTAGTATAAAAATAATTATTTCACTAACTGTTTATGAGAAGGCGCAAATTTAGTCAGGTTGATACCCTTAACTGCTGTTTTATATTCATCTATAGTAGGTGTTCTACCTAAAATAGTAGAAAGAACTACAACAGGAGTTGAAGAAAGTAATGATTCTCCTTTTTTACCTTCAGCATCTTCAACAACTCTTCCCTGGAAAAGGCGAGTAGAAGTTGCCATAACCGTATCTCCTTTTGCTGCTTTTTCCTGATTTCCCATACAAAGATTACAACCCGGACGCTCTAAATACAACATTTTCTCATAAGTTGTACGTGCCGCTATTTTTGGTGCGTTATCATCAAATTCGAAACCTGAATATTTTTGTAAAACCTCCCAGTCTCCTTCAGACTTCAGTTCGTCTACAATATTATAAGTAGGAGGAGCAACTACAAGTGGCGCTTTAAATTCCACTTTACCCTGCTGCTCTTCTATGTTTTTAAGCATCTGAGCAAGGATTTTCATATCTCCTTTATGAACCATACAAGAACCTATAAATCCAAGATCCACTTTTTTATCACCTCCGTAAAAAGACAAAGGTCTAATTGTGTCGTGCGTATATCTTTTAGAAACATCAATATTATTCACATCAGGATCAGCAATCATAGGTTCAGCAATAATATCAAGATCAACCACTACTTCAGCGTAATACTTAGCATTTGCATCCGGAGCCAATGCAGGTTTTTCACCTGATTTTATTTCAGCAATTCTTCTGTCAGCAATAGCAATCAATCCTTTAAGAACCTGATTTTTATTATCCATTCCTTTATCAATCATGATCTGGATTCTGCTTTTAGCTATTTCTAAAGACTCAATCAGAGTTTCATCTTCAGAGATACAGATAGAAGCTTTCGCTTTCATCTCTGCAGTCCAATCCGTAAAAGTAAAGGCCTGATCTGCCGTAAGCGTACCAATATGCACTTCAATAACTCTGCCCTGAAACACATTTTCACCTTTAAACTGCTGTAACATCTGAGCCTGAGTAGCATGAACAACATCACGGAAATCCATGTAAGGCGCCATATCACCTTTAAACGTAACCTTAACAGACTGAGGGATTGGCATCGTTGCTTCACCAGTAGCCAATGCTAAAGCAACAGTTCCTGAGTCAGCACCAAAAGCAACACCTTTAGACATTCTTGTATGAGAATCACCCCCAATGATGATAGCCCAGTCATCTACCGTAATATCATTAAGCACTTTATGAATTACATCGGTCATTGCATGGTATTCTCCTTTAGGGTCACGAGCTGTAATCAAACCAAAATCATTCATGAACTTCATCAATCTTGGAATGTTTGCTTTAGACTTGTTATCCCAAACAGAAGCAGTATGACAACCAGATTGGTAAGCACCATCAACAATTGGCGAAATTACCGTAGCTGCCATAGACTCTAATTCCTGAGAAGTCATCAAACCAGTAGTATCCTGAGACCCTACAATGTTTACTTCTACACGTACATCAGAACCTGCATGTAATACTTTGCCTGGTGTAGTTCCAACAGCATTTTTATTAAATATCTTCTCTACTGCGGTAAGTCCCTGACCTTCATGAGAAATTTCTTTTGAAGGAGCATAAACAGCCGGAACAGGAATATTTAGTGTTTTTGCAGCGAATGTTTGTAATTTTTTACCAAAAACGATAGCATAAGAACCACCAGCTTTAATAAATTCTACTTTTTGTGGAGTTAATGAAGATGATATATCAATCAGCTCTTTATCCCCATTATATAATTTTTTTGTTTTTGTATTAATAGTAAGAACCGTTCCTGTAGCTACAGAATACACTTCTTCCAGCACAGGCTCTCCTGATGCATCAACTATAACATTCCCCTGTGCATCTAGTTTTTTAACCCAGTTTTTAAGGTCGATACCAATTCCTCCTGTAACACCTACAGTAGTAAGGAAAATTGGAGAAATACCATTAGTTCCTGCAATAATTGGTGCAATATTAATAAACGGAACATAAGGACTTGCCTGTCTTCCGGTCCATAACGCCACATTATTTACTCCTGACATTCTGGATGACCCTACTCCCATAGTACCTCTTTCGGCAATTAGCATCACGCTTTTATCAGGATGCGCTTCTCTCAGGGATTTAATATCAGCCTGAGCTTCTGGTGAAATCAAACATTTACCATGAAGTTCACGATCTGATCTTGAGTGCGCCTGATTCCCCGGAGAAAGTAAATCAGTCGAAATATCTCCTTCACCTGCAATATAGGTAACTACTTTAATTTCTTCAGCAATTTCAGGTAATTTAGTAAAAAATTCTGCTTTTGCATAGCTTTCTAAAATAGCTGCAGCAATTTCATTTCCTTCTTTATAAGCTTTCTCTAAACGATCTGTATCTGCTTCATAAAGATAAACCTGAGTTTTAAGAACTTCTGCTGCTTCTTTAGCAATTACAGCATCATTACCTAAAGCCAAATCCAGTAATACTTCTATAGAAGGTCCACCTTTCATATGTGATAATAACTCTAAAGCAAATGCCGGAGTAATTTCTGCAACCACAGATTCTCCCAGAATTATTTCTTTCAAAAACTTAGCTTTTACGCCAGCAGCACTGGTAGTACCAGGTACAACATTATAAATAAAAAAATGAAGAGAATCCTCTCTATACTCATTATCCAAATCTTTAATTTGCCCAATGATTTCGCTTAGTAATTCAGCACCATCAATTGGTTTTGGGTTAAGACCCTGTACTTTTCGTTCTTCAATCTCTTGGATATAATCCTTATAAGTATTCATAATAGAAATCTTTTCATTGTTAGAGGTCAATTACTATGAAAATTTCAATGTAAAAGCCATAATACCTAGGTTTTTTTTATTTGTGGCGCAAATTTAGTTATTTATGATGAGATTTAAAAAAATTTTAACCTCCCTCTTCATACCCTTACATACATTATTAAAAAATACGCATTCTATTAGATTTAAAATAAGAAAAAAAACGAATTTCAACTCATTTTATAAACAATCAATAATACAGAAACTATTTTCTAACAAACTTAAAACATGTTGTTATATCGAAAAGCATTTTAGAGACTAGAAAACACCGCAAAATCAGTACTAAACGAGCTTAGCAATAATCATTTCTTCGGTAATTCCTTCGGCATCCGCCTTGTAATTTTTAATGATCCGATGTCTTAAAACTGAAGTCGCCACAGCCACTACATTTTCTATATCCGGAGAGAATTTTCCATTAAAAGCTGCATGCGCTTTAGCAGCTAAAATTAAATTTTGTGAAGCTCTGGGTCCGGCACCCCAATCCAAATAATTTTTAACGAAGTCGGTTGCTAAATTACCGTCAGGACGTGTTTTACTCACCAGACTCACCGCATATTCCACTACATTATCTGCTACAGGAATCCGGCGTATTAAATGTTGAAAATCGATGATTTCCTGAGCTGTAAATAAAGGAGTTATTTTCTGACTCACATCTGAAGTAGTTCTCTTAACGACCTGAACTTCTTCTTCAAAAGAAGGATACTCCAGCTTAACTGCAAACATAAACCGATCCAGCTGCGCTTCAGGCAAAGGATAGGTACCTTCTTGCTCAATAGGATTTTGAGTCGCTAAAACAAAATAAGGCAAATCCAGTTTATGATTCACCCCCGCTATTGTAACCGATCGCTCCTGCATAGCTTCCAATAAAGCGGCCTGAGTTTTAGGTGGTGTTCTGTTAATTTCGTCTGCTAAAATAATATTTGAAAAAACAGGTCCTTTTATAAATTTAAACTGTCTGTTTTCATCTAAAATTTCACTTCCTAAAATATCCGAAGGCATTAAATCAGGCGTAAACTGAATTCTTTTAAAATTTAGTCCTAATGCTTCCGAAAGCGTATTAACCATTAATGTTTTTGCTAAACCGGGAACCCCAATTAAAAGCGCATGTCCTCCTGAAAAAATACACAACAGCAACTGATCGATTACCGCTTCCTGACCTACAATGATTTTTGCTATTTCACTTTTTAACTCAGTCCGTTTCTGAACTAAATTCTGTATTGCCGTTACATCAGACATTTTAAAACTATTTTAAATTAAAAAAGAGTCAACTCTATAAATTTATAAAGCTAACTCTTTTTATATGTTTTGACCAAATTATTTTTTCAACCAGTTATTTGTAAAATCACAATCTCTGTATTCACCAACAATCTTAATGTATGTTTCTTTAATCTTCTCATCAAACCACTTTGCAATGGCTTTGATTTGTTTTTCTTTAAGAGCCAGATCCTTAATTTTCACATAATCCTGAGCATAATCAGCAGTATGCTCATTAATCCTGTTTGTCACCGTAATAATTTTATACTGTTTTTTTCCCGATGGTGTTTCATCTAAAATAGGCATTGAAATTTCATTATCTTTTAAATTAGAAACCTGTGAATATAATGTAGGATCCATTTTAGTCAATTCAAAGCGTGCATCCTGGGTATTTGGATTAATTAAAACTCCGCCATTCGCCCTGGTTTCTTTTTGATCAGAAGTACTTCTTGCAGCATCTGCAAAAGAAATTTCTTTATCTACGATACGCTTTCTAATTAGAGTAATTTTTTCTTTTGCTTCATCCAGAGATTCTTTAGTAACTGTTGGAGTCAATAAAATATGACGCAACTCCAGCTCCTGACCTTTAATTTTCTCTAAATAAATAATATGAAAACCATATTCTGTTTCAAAAGGCTCCGAAATTTCACCTTCATCTAAACTAAAAGCAACATCTTTAAACTCTTTTACAAAAGGTGTTTTTCGGGTCATTTTATAAAAACCTCCACTTGATCTTGATCCAGGATCCTGAGAATACAATACTGCCTTAGTAGCAAAGCTTGATCCTTCCTGAATATCTTTTTTAAAACCATTTAACCGGTCTATTACTTTTTGTTTTTCTGCCTGTGTAATTTTAGGCTCTATCACAATTTGTGCTACCTCCATTTCAGCACCAAAAAGCGGTAACTCATCCTTAGGTATTCTTTTGAAAAAATTACGCACTTCTTCCGGTGTGATTTCAACTCCGTCAACTATCTTTTTCTGCATTTCAGAAGTGAGTTTATTTTCTTTTAAAATATCAAAAAAATAACTTCTGAACTCTTCTTCAGAATCTTTCTTATAATACTTTATTACCTTATCCATTGAACCAATTTGCTGGATCATATAACTCAAACGTTCGTCCATCATTGCCTTTACTTCGGCATCCGTAACCTTAACACTATCCTGAATAGCCTGATGTGCATATAATTTATCCTCCAGCAATTTCCCTAACATCTGACACCTTGTAATGTCTTTTACAGAACCTCCCTGACTTGAAATCTCCAGATAAGCTTTATCAATATCTGAATCTAAAACTATATAATCCCCCACTGTAGCAATTACACCATCTATTTTTTGCCTTTGACCCGTTGTTTTCATCTTTTTCTCTGAAACAACAGCACTGTCTTTTATTATTTCCTGTGCATTTACTGCGGTATTCAAAAACAGAACGCAAAAAAACAGAAGGGCATTTTTAATATGTATGGATTTCATTCTAAAGGATTTTACAAGCATTTGCTTTTAGGTAATTTATATTTTTTAATTGTTTTCCTATGTGATTTTCAAAGAATAAAAATCAGCCGGTAAGATAACAACTTAAAAAGACATTTGTTATAATTTATTTTAATAAAAACGAACAAAAATAACAATTCAATTACATTAAACAAGTTTACACCTGACTATTAACAAAAAATTATATTCAAAAAAAAAGACGAGAAAAAACTTTTAGAAAAAACTTTCTTTTCTAAAATCTGAATAAGAATTAAGAAAACGGTCATTTAAAAAGAAAAGATATCTATCAAGGGGGAAGTTATTTATTTTTAAATCGAATTTATAAATAGTACTTTTGCAAACTATTTATATTTACTATGAGCTTTTTAAAAGAAATACAACGTAGAAGAACCTTTGGAATTATCTCGCATCCTGATGCAGGAAAGACAACACTTACTGAAAAACTCCTTCTTTTTGGAGGTGCAATTCAGGAAGCAGGAGCTGTAAAAAACAATAAAATTAAAAAAGGAGCTACAAGTGATTTTATGGAAATTGAACGTCAGAGAGGAATCTCTGTATCAACTTCTGTTTTAGCATTCAACTACAAAGACAAAAAAATAAACATTCTCGACACTCCCGGACATAAGGATTTTGCCGAAGATACTTTTAGAACTTTGACTGCCGTTGACAGTGTAATCGTCGTAATTGACGTTGCAAAAGGAGTTGAGGAACAAACTGAAAAATTAGTTGCGGTTTGTCGAATGCGTAAAATCCCCATTATTGTTTTCATTAACAAATTGGATCGTGAAGGTCATGACGCTTTTGACCTGATGGATGAAGTAGAACAAAAATTAGGTCTTACTGTCACTCCATTGAGCTTCCCTATCGGAATGGGTTATGATTTTCAGGGAATTTACAATCTTTGGGAACAAAACATCAACTTATTTAGTGGAGACAGTCGAAAAAATATTGAAGAAACTATTGCTTTCGAAGATGTTCAAAATCCGGAATTAGAAAAAATTATTGGTCAAAAACCAGCTGAAAGATTACGTGAAGAACTGGAATTAATTGATGAAGTATATCCCAAATTCAACCAACAAGACTATCTGGACGGGAAATTACAACCTGTATTTTTTGGTTCTGCTTTAAATAATTTTGGTGTCAGAGAATTATTGGATTGTTTTGTTGCTATTGCTCCTTCGCCAAGACCTAAAGAATCAGAAACCCGTTTGGTTGATCCAAAAGAAGAAAAATTATCCGGTTTTGTATTTAAAATCCATGCTAATATGGATCCAAAACACCGTGACCGTTTAGCCTTTATCAAAATTGTTTCGGGAACTTTTGAGAGAAACAAACCTTATTATCATGTTCGTCAGAAGAAAAATTTAAAATTCTCGAGTCCAAATGCCTTTTTTGCAGAGAAAAAAGAAATTGTTGATATTTCTTATCCGGGCGATATTGTAGGATTGCACGATACAGGAAATTTCAAAATTGGTGACACTTTAACTGAGGGAGAAATTATGAATTTTAAAGGAATTCCGAGTTTCTCTCCGGAACATTTCAGATACATAAATAATGCCGACCCAATGAAAGCCAAACAACTGGACAAAGGCGTTGACCAATTAATGGATGAAGGTGTAGCACAGTTATTTACTTTAGAAATGAATAACCGAAAAGTAATTGGTACTGTAGGAGCGCTTCAATATGAAGTAATTCAATACCGTTTGGAACATGAATATGGCGCAAAATGTACCTACGAAAATTTCCCGGTTCACAAAGCGTGTTGGGTAAAACCGGATGATGCTAAAAATGAGGAATTCAAAGAATTTAAACGTATCAAACAAAAATTTCTTGCTAAGGATAAATACGATCAATTGGTATTCTTGGCTGATTCAGACTTTACCATACAGATGACACAAAATAAATACCCAAGTGTTAAATTGTTTTTCACTTCTGAATTGGATTAAAAACAATTACTTAAACGCATAAAAAAACGTCTCACTTATTGAATGAGACGTTTTTTTTATGATTTTTATCTTTCTATTTAAGATAATGAATTTTCGTAATTCACTACTTTTTTCAAAAAAGCTTTAATTAACAAACGATTAGGAGCTATTCCCGAAGTGATAATTAATTTCTTAGCACTTGTACCTTCTGAAGACATTATAGAATTAGGATCTTGTTTTGTTCCCATAAACCATAAAGCAAATTCCATGTTAGAAGTAGCTCTGGAGCTTTCAGCTTTCACATTAGCTGATACTTCTTTTTCATTAAATCCTACCGATTGATTTTGACTGAATCCGGAAAAAGAAAACATAAAAAACAGCACAAATACAAATATTGATAACATCAGTTGAGAATTTGTATTATTTGTTTTAGAGTTATTCATGGCTTTGTTTCTTCAGTTATTATTTTATTATGAAACAAATCTATTGCAATACAAAAGCAGTAAAAAACATTTCCGATAAACTACCCTAATACTCGATTAGTTACTGAAAAAAACAGCAATTACATCTTGTAAAAAACAAAAAAGGCTTTCATTTACCTGAAAGCCTTTGTGTTTATGCTTGTCCCGCAGGACCAAAATTAAGCGGAATAGGAGCCTGCTCCGTATCTTTTATTTCGCCATGAGCCACTTCAAAACGATGAATATTTTCGCCTATAGCTTTTAACAATCTCTTAGCATGCTGCGGAGTCAGAACAATTCTGGACTTTACTTTAGCTTTAGGAACTCCCGGCATAATACTCACAAAGTCTAAAACAAACTCTGAAGCCGAGTGATTGATTATAGCCAGATTAGAATAAATTCCTTCGGCAGTTTTTTCATCTAATTCAATATTGATTTGCTCTTGTTGTTCTTTCATATCAGATCTTTTTTAAAACTAAAAAGTTAAAAGTAAAAAAAATAGAAAGACCACACGAGGTAATCTTTCTATTTTTAATTCAAAGTATATAATTTATTAATAAATATATTCTTCTTTATTTGCCATCATATCGTTGTAATCTTCTTTAGAACCTACAATAGCGTTATCGTATTCTCTCATACCTGTACCAGCAGGGATTCTGTGTCCTACAATAACATTTTCTTTCAATCCTTCTAAAAGGTCTACTTTTCCGGCAACAGCAGCTTCGTTTAATACTTTTGTTGTTTCCTGGAAAGAAGCAGCAGAAATGAATGATTTTGTTTGAAGCGATGCTCTCGTAATACCTTGTAATATAGGAGTTGCAGTTGCAGTAACTACATCACGGGCAACAACAAGGTTTTTATCAGAACGTTTCAACAATGAATTCTCATCTCTTAATTGACGCGGAGTAACAATCTGACCTTCTTTTAAGTTAGAAGAATCTCCTGCATCCTCAACTACTTTCATACCATATAATTTATCATTTTCAACGATGAAATCTTTAGTATGAATCAATTGATCCTCTAAGAATAAAGTATCACCCGGATCCTGAACTCTTACTTTACGCATCATTTGACGAATAACTACCTCAAAGTGCTTGTCGTTAATTTTTACCCCTTGTAAACGGTAAACTTCCTGAATTTCATTAACAAGATACTGTTGAACAGCAGCTGGTCCTTGAATTCTCAAGATATCATCCGGAGTAATAGCTCCGTCAGACAAAGGAACACCTGCTCTTACAAAGTCATTTTCCTGAACAAGAATCTGACTTGATAATTTTACAAGGTATTTCTTAATTTCACCAAATTTGGATTCGATGATAATCTCGCGGTTACCACGTTTAATTTTACCAAAAGAAACAACACCGTCAATTTCAGAAACTACCGCTGGATTTGAAGGATTACGAGCCTCTAAAAGCTCCGTAATTCTTGGTAAACCTCCTGTGATATCTCCTGATTTAGAAGAACGACGAGGGATTTTAACCAATACTTTACCTGCTTTAATTTTCTCTCCATTCTCAACCATCAGGTGAGCTCCAACTGGTAAGTTGTAAGAACGAATCAATTCACCATCTTTACCGTAAACTAATAAAGTAGGAATTAATTTTTTGTTTCTCGCCTCAGAAATTACTTTTTCCTGGAATCCGGTTTGCTCATCAATTTCAACCATGAACGATTGTCCTTGCTCTAAATCTTCGTAAGCAATTTTACCCGTAAACTCCGAAACAATAACTCCATTATATGGATCCCATTTACAGATTACATCTCCTTTTGCAATAGACTGGCCATCTTTTACAAAAATACTGGATCCGTAAGGAATATTATGCGTATTTAAAACAATGCCTGTTTTTTCATCCACTAATTTCAATTCTGTAGAACGTGATACAACGATATCCACTTCGTTTCCTTCATTGTCTTCACCTTTTACAGTTTTTAAGTCTTCAACCTCTAGTTTCCCCGGAAATTTAGCAATAATACTGGATTCTTCAGAGATACCTCCTGCAACCCCTCCAACGTGGAATGTACGAAGTGTCAACTGTGTACCTGGCTCTCCAATAGACTGTGCAGCAATTACACCTACAGCTTCACCCCTTTGAGTCATTTTTCCGGTTGCTAAGTTACGTCCGTAACATTTAGCACAAATACCTTTTAACGCCTCACAAGTTAATGGAGAACGAACTTCGATACTCTCTAATGGAGAAGCATCGATAGCCTTAACAATTGCCTCAGTGATTTGTTGTCCTGAAGTAACTAACACTTCATTAGTTAAAGGATTAATTACGTCTTGCAATGCAACACGTCCTAAGATTCTTTCTCCTAATGATTCAACAATTTCTTCATTTTTCTTCAATGCTGAAACTTCAACACCTCTTAAAGTACCACAATCTTCGATGTTCACAATAACGTCTTGAGAAACGTCATGTAATCTACGTGTCAGGTAACCAGCATCGGCTGTTTTAAGAGCCGTATCCGCAAGACCTTTACGAGCACCGTGAGTAGAAATAAAGTACTCAAGGATAGAAAGACCTTCCTTAAAGTTAGAAAGAATCGGGTTTTCGATAATCTCACCACCACCGGCAGTAGATTTTTTAGGCTTAGCCATCAAACCACGCATACCAGTTAACTGACGAATTTGCTCTTTAGATCCACGAGCTCCGGAATCAAGCATCATATACACCGAGTTAAAACCTTGTTGGTCTTCTCTAATGTTTTTCATTGCTAATTCTGTCAATTGGGCATTAGCAGAAGTCCATACGTCAATAACCTGGTTGTAACGTTCGTTATTGGTAATAAGACCCATGTTATAGTTAGCAGAAATTCCTTCTACCTGCTCTCTTGCATCAGCAATCAGTTGAGTTTTTTGTTCCGGAATTCTAATATCACCTAATGAGAATGATAATCCTCCTCGGAAGGCGAATTTATACCCCATATCTTTCATGTTATCCAAGAAGGCAGCCGTTTCAGGTACACTTGTTGAATTCAATACGTGACCGATAATATCTCTAAGGTTTTTCTTAGTCAATACTTCATTAATATATCCAGCTGCTGGTGGAACTACTTCATTAAACAATACACGTCCTGCAGTTGTCTGGATAATTTTATATACTAATTCTCCTTCATCATTAAAATCTTTTGCTCTGATTTTCACACGGGCATTCAATTCTAATCGTCCTTCATTTAATGCAATATTTACTTCCTCAGCAGAATAAAAAGTAAGTCCCTCTCCTAGAATTTTCTTTTCCGGAGTAGACAAACGCTCTTTGGTCATATAATAAAGACCCAAAACCATGTCCTGAGAAGGTACTGTAATAGGAGCACCGTTAGCAGGGTTAAGGATGTTGTGAGAAGCTAACATTAATAATTGAGCTTCAAGGATTGCTTCTGGTCCTAATGGCAAGTGAACTGCCATCTGATCCCCGTCAAAATCCGCGTTGAAAGCCGTACATACTAATGGATGTAATTGAATTGCTTTTCCTTCAATTAATTTTGGTTGGAAAGCCTGAATACCCAATCGGTGCAAAGTAGGAGCACGGTTCAGTAATACTGGATGTCCTTTAATTACATTTTCAAGAATATCCCAAACTACAGGTTCTTTTTTATCTATAATTTTCTTAGCAGATTTAACTGTTTTTACAATTCCTCTTTCAATCAATTTACGTATAACGAAAGGTTTGTATAATTCAGCTGCCATATCTTTTGGCAATCCACATTCGAATAATTTCAATTCAGGTCCAACAACAATTACCGAACGAGCAGAATAATCCACACGTTTTCCAAGTAAGTTTTGACGGAAACGTCCTTGCTTACCTTTTAAGGAATCTGATAATGATTTTAATGGTCTGTTAGATTCTGTTTTAACAGCAGAAGCTTTACGTGTGTTATCAAATAATGAATCTACAGATTCCTGTAACATACGTTTTTCGTTTCTTAAGATAACTTCTGGAGCTTTAATCTCCATTAATCTTTTCAAACGGTTGTTACGGATGATTACACGACGGTATAAGTCATTTAAATCTGAAGTTGCAAAACGACCTCCATCAAGTGGCACAAGCGGACGTAATTCCGGTGGAATAACAGGAACCACTTTCATAATCATCCATTCCGGACGATTTTCGCGGTTTAAGTTAGACTCACGGAAAGATTCCACAACTTGTAATCTTTTTAAAGCTTCCGTTTTACGTTGTTTAGACGTTTCGTTGTTAGCGCTGTGTCTTAATTCATAAGATAAAGCATCTAAGTCAATACGAGCTAATAAATCCATAATACACTCTGCTCCCATTTTGGCAACAAATTTATTAGGATCCATGTCATCTAAATATTGATTTTCTTGCGGAAGAGTATCTAAAATATTTAAGTATTCTTCTTCAGTTAAGAAATCTAGTCTTTGTAAAGATTCTCCATCTGCGTTTTTAGCAATACCAGCCTGGATTACTACGTATCTTTCGTAGTAAATAATCATATCTAATTTCTTAGACGGAAGACCAAGGATATAACCAATTTTATTAGGAAGAGAACGGAAATACCAAATGTGAGCGATAGGCACAACAAGGTTGATGTGTCCTACTCTGTCACGACGTACTTTTTTCTCCGTAACTTCAACACCACAACGGTCACAGATAATACCTTTGTAACGAATTCTTTTATATTTACCACAAGCACACTCAAAATCTTTTACTGGTCCGAAGATTCTTTCGCAGAAAAGACCATCACGCTCTGGTTTGTGCGTTCTGTAGTTGATAGTTTCCGGCTTCAAAACCTCACCTCTTGATTCTTTCAAGATAGATTCCGGAGAAGCTAATCCTATCGAAATTTTGTCAAACCTTTTTACCTGGTTTTTCTCTTTATTATTTCTGTTATTCATCATAGTTTTTACTATTGATTTATTTGCAATTAAAAAATTGATTCTCGTTTTAGTCTAAAGTCAAATGTCATAAAGTTTCTAAAGTCATAAAAGACTTTGGACTTTCGGCTTTCAAACTTTCGACTTAAACACTACCTCGAATTACTTCTCTAAACTTCAAACGACTATTTGAAGTGCTAGTTATAAAAACCTTTTGGTTTAAATAAAAAATCGGAACGGTTTACGGGTATAAATCCTGAAAACTAAAAAAAGTGTTCAGTGTTTGATTGACATTTACCGCAACCAAACACTGTTCACTGAATACTATTATTATTCTTCTAATCTAATGTCTAATCCAAGACCTTTCAATTCATGCATCAATACATTGAATGATTCCGGCAATCCTGGTTCTGGCATAGTTTCTCCTTTTACGATAGCTTCGTAAGTTTTAGCTCTACCAATTACGTCATCAGACTTCACAGTTAAGATTTCACGTAGTGTACTTGAAGCTCCATAAGCCTCAAGTGCCCAAACCTCCATCTCTCCAAAACGCTGACCTCCAAATTGAGCTTTACCACCAAGTGGTTGTTGCGTAATCAACGAGTATGGACCAATAGAACGTGCGTGCATCTTATCATCAACCATGTGTCCTAATTTCAACATGTAGATAACCCCTACTGTTGCAGGTTGGTGGAAACGCTCTCCTGTTCCTCCGTCATACAGATAGGTATGACCAAATCTTGGAATTCCAGCCTCGTCAGTCAGTGCATTTATTTGGTCAAGAGAAGCACCGTCAAAAATTGGAGTAGCATATTTTCTGCCTAATTTTTGTCCAGCCCATCCAAGAACCGTTTCATAAATCTGACCAATGTTCATACGTGAAGGTACCCCAAGTGGATTCAATACAATATCAACTGGTGTTCCGTCTTCTAAGAAAGGCATATCTTCATGACGAACAATACGGGCAACGATACCTTTGTTACCGTGACGTCCTGCCATCTTATCCCCTACTTTCAACTTACGTTTCTTAGCAATATAAACTTTAGCTAATTTCAAAATTCCTGATGGCAATTCATCTCCAACAGTAATGGTGAATTTCTCTCTTCTTAACGCTCCTTGCAAATCGTTCAACTTAATTTTATAGTTATGAATTAAATCATTCACCATTTTATTAGTTGCATCATCAGCTACCCATTGACCTTTGCTTAAGTGAGCAAAATCTTCAACAGCGTAAAGCATTTTTTGAGTGTATTTTTTACCTTTTGGTAAAACTTCTTCACCCAAATCGTTCATTACACCCTGTGATGTTTTTCCGTTTACGATTAAGAAAAGTTTCTCAATTAATCTGTCTTTTAATTCTGTAAATTTAACTTCGAACTCCATTTCCAATGCTCCTAAAGCATCTTTATCCTGAGTACGTTTGCGTTTGTCTTTTACAGCTCTTGCAAATAATTTTTTGTCTAAAACTACACCATGAAGAGATGGAGAAGCTTTTAATGAAGCATCTTTTACATCACCAGCTTTATCCCCGAAGATAGCTCTTAATAATTTCTCTTCCGGAGTTGGATCAGATTCCCCTTTTGGCGTGATTTTACCAATAAGAATATCACCAGGTTTTACCTCGGCACCAATTCTAATCATACCGTTTTCATCCAAGTCTTTAGTAGCCTCTTCAGAAACGTTAGGAATATCATTCGTTAACTCTTCGTTACCTAATTTTGTATCACGTACTTCTAATGAATAATCATCAACGTGGATTGAAGTAAAGATATCATCACGAACTACTTTTTCAGAAATTACAATCGCATCCTCAAAGTTGTACCCTTTCCATGGCATGAACGCTACTTTCAGGTTTCTACCTAAAGCAAGTTCACCATTTTCAGTAGCATATCCTTCTGATAATACCTGACCAGGAATCACTCTGTCCCCTTTTCTTACGATAGGTTTCAGGTTAATACTTGTTCCTTGGTTGGTTTTTCTGAATTTAATTAAATTGTATGTCTTTTCATCAGCATCAAAACTTACCATTCTTTCTTCTTCAGAACGATCGTACTTGATAGTAATGATATTAGCATCTACATATTCTACAGTACCATGCCCTTCAGCATTAATCAATACTCTGGAATCAGAAGCTACCTGACGCTCTAAACCAGTTCCAACAATTGGAGCTTCAGGACGAATTAATGGTACGGCCTGACGCATCATGTTAGATCCCATCAACGCACGGTTCGCATCATCATGCTCCAAGAAAGGAATCAAAGATGCAGAAATCGAAGCAATTTGGTTAGGAGCAACGTCTGTATAATCTACTTTCGATGGATCAACAACAGGGAAATCACCTTCTTCACGTGCAATTACGTTTTCAGCTGTAATTTTTCCTGAGTCTTCCATTTCGATGTTTGCCTGAGCAATCAACATTCCTTCTTCTTCTTCAGCACTTAAGTAAGTTGCTTCAGAAACTAAATCAACTACACCATTCGTTACTTTACGGTAAGGTGTTTCAATGAATCCCATTCCGTTTACTTTAGCATAAACTCCAAGAGATGAAATCAAACCAATGTTTGGCCCCTCAGGAGTTTCAATAGGACATAAACGTCCGTAGTGTGTATAGTGAACGTCACGAACCTCAAATCCGGCTCTTTCTCTCGAAAGTCCACCCGGTCCAAGTGCAGATAATCTTCTTTTGTGTGTGATCTCAGCTAATGGATTCGTCTGATCCATAAATTGAGACAACTGGTTCGTTCCAAAGAAAGAGTTGATAACTGATGATAACGTTTTAGCATTAATCAAATCAATTGGTGTAAACACCTCGTTATCTCTAACGTTCATTCTCTCACGAATAGTTCTGGCCATACGTGCTAAACCAACACCGAATTGTTGAGACAATTGTTCACCAACTGTTCTCACACGACGGTTTGATAAGTGATCAATATCATCAATATCCGCCTTAGCGTTTATCAACTCAATTAAATACTTCACAATAGTTATGATATCTTCTTTGGTAAGCACTTGCTTTTCCATTGGGATATCCAACTGTAATTTTTTATTCATTCTGTAACGACCTACTTCACCTAAGTTGTAACGTTGGTCAGAGAAGAATAATTTATCTATAATACCACGAGCAGTTTCTTCATCAGGCGGTTCTGCATTACGCAATTGTCTGTAGATATGCTCAACAGCTTCTTTTTCAGAGTTTGTTGGATCTTTTTGTAACGTATTATGAATGATAGCGTAATCTGCCTGATTAGCATCTTCTTTATGTAACAAAATAGATTTAACGTTAGAATCAATGATTTCTTCCACATTATCTTTGTCGATAATAGTATCTCTATCAAGGATAATTTCGTTACGTTCGATAGAAACTACCTCTCCAGTATCTTCATCTACGAAATCTTCATGCCATGTATTCAATACACGGGCAGCTAATTTTCTACCGATATATTTTTTAAGTCCTGTTTTAGAAACTTTAATTTCTTCAGCAAGGTCAAAGATTTCAAGGATATCCTTATCTCTTTCAAAACCAATAGCACGGAATAAAGTTGTTACAGGTAATTTTTTCTTTCTATCGATATAAGCATACATTACGCTGTTGATATCTGTAGAAAATTCGATCCAGGAACCTTTAAAAGGAATTACTCTGGCAGAATATAATTTGGTTCCATTTGCGTGGAATGATTGTCCGAAGAAAACACCTGGAGATCGGTGAAGCTGAGAAACAACAACACGTTCAGCACCGTTAATAACAAAAGTACCACTTGGAGTCATGTAAGGAATTGTACCAAGATATACATCCTGAACAATAGTTTCAAAATCTTCGTGTTCCGGGTCTGTACAATATAGTTTCAACCTTGCTTTTAAAGGTACACTATGCGTTAAACCTCTTTCTATACATTCTTGAATTGTATAACGTGGCGGGTCAACAAAGTAATCCAGGAATTCCAACACAAAGTTATTTCTTGTATCTGTGATTGGAAAGTTTTCCATGAAGGTGTTGTATAACCCTTCGTTGCCTCTTTCGTCAGATTTAGTTTCTAATTGAAAAAAATCTTGAAAAGATTTCACCTGAACATCCAGAAAATCCGGATACTGAGGTATATTTTTTGTAGAGGCAAAATTCAATCTTTCAGTCTGATTTGTTATCATCAATGGACAAAATTTTGATTAAAAAAAAGTAGTTTTTGTGTAAAAACACATTGTTTAATGGATACTTTCTTTTTAGAATCAATACATCTTTAAAAACAAACCGATAAATTTCGGAGCTATTTTTTTTCTTCGTACTGATCAAAAACTTTTTCGTATTTTAAACTATTAATATTATAATAAAATTGATCTATTTTATTATACGAAAAATGGTTTAGGCATTAAGTGATTAACTTAATACCTAAACCTAGTTCTTAAAACTGTTTAAACTTATTTAAGCTCAACTACAGCTCCAGCTTCTTCTAATGATTTTTTAAGACCTTCAGCCTCTTCTTTAGAAACACCTTCTTTTACGTTAGATGGTGCACCGTCAACTACATCTTTAGCTTCTTTAAGACCTAATCCAGTTAATTCTTTTACTAATTTTACAACAGCTAATTTAGAAGCACCAGCCTCTTTTAATACAACTGTAAATTCAGTTTGAGCTTCTTCAGCAGCATCTCCTGCACCACCTCCTGAAACTACTACAGCTGCAGCAGCTGGTTCGATTCCGTACTCATCTTTTAATATTGTTGCTAATTCGTTAACTTCTTTTACAGTTAAGTTAACTAATTGTTCTGCGAATTGTTTCAAATCTGCCATTTTTTCTATCTTTTAAAATGATTTGTGAAATTATAATTTATTTATTGTGCGCAATTTAAAATAAAACAGAGCTTATACTCTGATTTATTATGCTTCTGTTTCTGCTTCTTCTCCAGCAAATTTGTTTTGAAGAGCAGAAATAATTCTTTGAGCTGGTGACTGAAGTAATCCGATGATTTCTCCAATAAGTTCTTCTTTAGATTTAATAGTTGCTAATGCCTCTAATTGATCATCACCAATATAAATCTCAGAATTTACATAAGCTCCTTTTAAAATAGGTTTTGCTGCTTTTTTTCTAAAGTCTTTAATAACTTTTCCAGGCGCATTAGCAACATCTGAAATAAGAATAGCGCTGTTACCAGTCAATACTGAAGGTAAATCACCATAATCATTATCAGAAGCTTCCATAGCTTTAGCAAGCAAAGTATTTTTTACAACCTCCAATTTAATTCCGGCTTTAAAACAAGCTCTTCTTAAGTTTGAAGTTGTTTCTGCATCAAGTCCAGAAATATCAGATACATAAATAATATTTGTACCAGCTAACTGTGCAGTTAAATTTTCAATCGCGATTGATTTTTCTTCTCTAGTCATACTAAAAATTTTTAACTACCAATTATACTGCTTTTGGGTCTAATGCAATAGCAGGACTCATTGTGCTTGTAAGGTGAATACCTTTAATATAGGTACCTTTAGCAGCAGTTGGCTTAAGTTTGATTAATGTTTGAATAATTTCGTGTGCATTGTCATAAATTTGCTCCGCTCCAAAAGAAACTTTACCAATTCCTGCATGTACAATACCAGTTTTATCAACTTTAAAGTCAATTTTACCAGCTTTTACCTCTGTAACAGCTTTTGCAACATCCATAGTTACAGTACCTGTCTTAGGGTTAGGCATTAAACCTCTAGGTCCTAAAATACGACCTAATGGACCTAATTTACCCATAACAGCAGGCATAGTGATGATTACATCAACATCTGTCCAACCGTCTTTAATTTTTTGTAAGTACTCGTCTAATCCCACGTAATCAGCTCCAGCTTCTTTAGCTTCAGCTTCTTTGTCCGGAGTAACTAATGCTAATACTTTTACATCTTTACCAGTTCCATGAGGCAATGTTACTACACCTCTCACCATTTGATTCGCTTTTCTTGGATCTACACCCAAACGAACTGCGATATCAACAGACTCATCAAATTTTGCAGAAGCAACAACTTTAATTAATGCAGCAGCATCTTTTAAAGAGTATAATTTGTTCTTTTCAATTTTTGAAGCAGCCTCTTTTTGCTTTTTTGTCAATTTTGCCATGTCTTTCTCTTAATTAAAAAGGAGCGTCTCCTGATACAGTTATACCCATAGATCTAGCTGTTCCAGCAACCATACTCATCGCTTTTTCAATTGTAAAAGCATTTAAGTCCGGCATTTTGTCTTCAGCAATAGTTCTAATTTGTTCCCAAGTAACACTAGCTACTTTTTTACGATTAGGCTCACCTGAACCAGATTTTAGCTTTGCAGCTTCCAATAACTGAACTGCTGCAGGAGGAGTCTTAACAACAAAATCAAATGATTTGTCTTTATACACAGTAATTTGTACTGGGCATATTTTGCCAGGTTTATCTTGTGTTCTAGCATTGAACTGCTTACAGAACTCCATGATATTAACCCCAGCAGCTCCTAAAGCAGGTCCAACCGGTGGCGACGGATTCGCAGCACCTCCCTTAACTTGTAGTTTAACTACCTTACTAATTTCTTTAGCCATTTTTTAAAAAATTTAACACAACAATTTACGGAAGCAATTGAAGTGATTATTATAGTGTAACAAAAATTATACTTTTTCTACTTGCATAAAACTTAGCTCTAATGGTGTTTTTCTACCGAAAATCTTAACCATAACTTCAAGTTTACGCTTTTCATCATTTATTTTTTCAACCGTACCGTTAAAACCATTAAAAGGTCCATCAATAACCTTAATAGTTTCACCTAAGTTAAATGGTATTGCCTTTGTATCTGTATTAACAGCTAACTCATCAACCTTACCTAGCATTCTGTTTACTTCAGAAAGACGTAGTGGCACCGGCTCTCCCCCTTTTGTTTCCCCCAAAAAACCTATTACACTGGTAACTGATTTTATAATATGAGGAATTTCACCAACTAAATTTGCTTCTATCATAACATAGCCAGGAAAATATACTTTCTCCTTAACTAATTTCTTACCATCTTTTACCGATACTACTTTCTCAGTAGGAACAAGAACCTGAGACACATAATCAGCCATCCCTAATCTGGAGATTTCTGTTTCAATATATGCCTTTACTTTATTTTCCTGTCCACTTACTGCACGAACAACATACCATTTCTTAACATTATTATCTGCCATAATAAAACTTAAGCTTTTATCCAGTTAAAAAATCCAGCTAGTGCTTTTGCAAAAAATTCATCCACTCCCCATGTAGCCAAAGCGAATAGTACTGAAAAAACAGCCACAACAATTGTTAGACTCTGCACCTCAGCCCAAGTAGGCCAAGTTACATTTGACTTCAATTCTTCAAATGCTTCTGATATGTAATTAACAATTTTTGCCATTATGATATATTTTTTTTGCACGGGCGGAGGGATTCGAACCCCCATCAACGGTTTTGGAGACCGCTATTCTACCCTTGAACTACGCCCGTATATATCAGTGCCGTTATTACTAACGGCACTGATTAAATAATTTATTTATAGAATTACTCTACGATTTCAGTTACCTGACCCGCTCCTACAGTTCTACCACCTTCACGGATAGCAAAACGTAAACCTACGTTCATAGCGATTGGGCTTAACAACTCAACATTAATAGTTAAGTTATCCCCAGGCATTACCATCTCTACTCCTTCTGGTAAAGTAATAACTCCAGTTACATCAGTTGTACGTACGTAGAACTGTGGACGGTAGTTATTATGGAATGGAGTATGACGTCCACCTTCTTCTTTTTTCAAGATATAAACCTCAGCTTTGAATTTTTTGTGTGGTTTTACTGAACCTGGCTTAATAATAACCATACCTCTTTTGATATCAGCTTTATCAATACCTCTTAACAATAAACCTACGTTATCTCCAGCTTCACCTCTGTCAAGGATTTTACGGAACATCTCAACTCCTGTAATAGTAGAAGTTAATTTTTCAGCTCCCATACCAATGATTTCAACAGGATCTCCAGTATTAGCAACTCCAGTTTCGATACGACCTGTAGCAACAGTTCCACGACCTGTAATTGTAAATACGTCCTCAACTGGCATCAAGAATGGTTTAGCTACGTCACGTACTGGCTCTTCGATCCAAGCATCAACAGCTTCCATTAATTCAAGAATTTTAGGAACCCAAGCAGCATCATTATTCAATCCTCCTAAAGCAGAACCTTGAATAACCGGACAGTTATCTCCATCATACTCATAGAAAGATAATAAATCTCTAATTTCCATTTCTACAAGCTCTAACAACTCAGCATCATCAACCATATCCACTTTGTTCATAAAAACAACGATACGTGGAATACCAACCTGACGTCCTAAAAGGATGTGCTCACGAGTTTGTGGCATTGGACCATCTGTAGCAGCAACTACTAAGATAGCACCGTCCATTTGAGCAGCACCAGTAACCATGTTCTTAACGTAATCCGCGTGACCTGGACAGTCAACGTGAGCGTAGTGACGGTTAGCTGTTTCATACTCTACGTGAGATGTATTAATAGTAATACCTCTTTCTTTCTCTTCCGGAGCGTTATCAATTTGATCAAAAGACTTAGCTTGACAGTATCCTGCATCAGATAACACTTTAGTGATTGCAGCAGTCAAAGTAGTCTTTCCGTGATCTACGTGTCCGATAGTACCAATATTTAAGTGTGGTTTCGAACGATTAAAACTTTCTTTTGCCATTTTACTTAATTTTTAATCTTAGTTATATATTAATTTCAATTTCCTACTTACTTGAGCCAATGTCGGGATTTGAACCCGAGACCTCTTCCTTACCAAGGAAGCACTCTACCCCTGAGCTACACCGGCAGAGAGTTCTGATTTTAGATTCTTGAATTCAGATTTCAGATTTAAAAATCCACAACCTACAATCCGAAATCTTAACTTCTTTTTTTGTGGGGAGAGCAGGATTCGAACCTGCGAAGTTCACACAGCAGATTTACAGTCTGCCCTCGTTGGCCGCTTGAGTATCTCCCCTTTTTTTTTATTCAACTCAAATACACTTTAGTTAGTTTGAACCACCTCAAACACACATCAAGTACATTAAATCAAATCTACAATATTTCAACTTACACCTTAAACCTCTGATTCTGAATTCAAAATTAAAGATTCAAACACCATAAATCTACCGAGCCGATAGAGGGACTCGAACCCACGACCTGCTGATTACAAATCAGCTGCTCTAGCCAGCTGAGCTACATCGGCAT